>NZ_CP118480.1:1213000-1516250 GCF_030450055.1 Gallaecimonas kandeliae | reverse complement strand
CAGGAAGGCCAAAGGCAGCAGCACCAGCAACCAGAGCCACTGGCCAGGCAGGCTGCCTTGCAAGAGCCCAAGCAGCCAGAGCAGCGCGCCAAGGCCCTTGTCCGCCAACCACCAGGGCCCAGGCAGCAAGAGCCCGGCCAAGAGGGCCGGCATCACCACCAGCGTCACCAGTGGCACCGCCACCAGGTTGGCCAGCAGGCTCCAGGCCGGCACGGCGCCAAACAGCCACCACTGCAAGGGCCACATCAAGAGCACCAGGCCCCCCTGCAAGACCAGCAACAGCCGCCAGCCGCGCACCGGGAAGCGCCAGAGCAGCAGCAGGATCAGCCCAACGGCACAAAAGGACAGCCAGAGCCGGCTGTCCAGCAGCACCAGGGGATTGAGGGTGGCAAAGAGGCACAGGAGGCTCAGCCAGAGGCGCCCCGCCTGCAAGGGCCTTCGCCAGCCCAGCCAGAGCACCCAGGCGATGAGGGCCGTCAGCGCCCGCAAGGTGGGCGGGCCCAGCCCCGCCTGCCAGGCGTAGAGGCCGGCAAGCACCAGCCCGAGCCAGAGGCCCCAGCGGCGGCCGTTGCCAGGCAACAGGTGGCCGAGCCAAAGACCGATGGCGGCCACCAGGGCCACATGGAGGCCGGAGATGGCCAAAAGATGGGCCGTGCCTGAGCCCGCCAGCAGTTGCCGGGTAGCGGGGTCCAGTTGGCCGCGTTCACCGCTCAAAAGGGCCAGCATCAAGCCCCCTTGGGGGTAAGGCGCCAAGCGTCCCGCCAGGTACTGGTGCCAGCGGCCGCGCCAATCCGGCAGGCCTTGGATGGCGCCCACCGCCTCGACATAACCGAGGGCGGCCAATCCTTGGGCGGCGTCACGGCGGGCCGCCGCCCTGCTGCCGGGGTTGCGCCGCTGGTGGACGCCGCGCAGCCGAACCTTGGCGACAAGGGTCTGGCCGGGCTTGGCTCTGGGGCTGTCCAGGTACCAGCCGAGGCGGGCCAGCAGAGGGGAAATCGCCTTTCCATCCAAGGCGGTAATATGCACATATTGTGCAGCACTATCTGCCAGAACAACGGCTTCTATGCTATGGTCCTTGGCAAAGAGCGGCAGCCTGGTCAAGGATTGTCCAACAAGGCTGGTGTAACAGAGTCCCACCAGGAATACCGCCACGCGGCATTGCCCCAGCCCGACCAGGATAAGAGCCGATAGCATCAGCCAGACCAGGGTGCCTGCAGCGGGGAGCTGTTCCCAAAACAGCGGGGTCACGAGCCCCAACAGCCAGCTCAGCAAAGGCAAGACTTTCATCCCTAATGTGGTTCCCTGGAGTGAATAGACCTTCATGCCTAAGAAAACAATAAAGCGGTTCATGCCGGATCACGCCACGATCCGTAACCACAAACACCTGAAGATCTTCGGTAGCCTGGTCCATGAGCCCAACCTTTGGTGCCTCAACAGGCGCAGCGCCGCCGGCGCCTTCGCCGTCGGCCTCTTCTTCGCTTTCGTGCCCGTGCCCTTCCAGATGCTGCTGGCCGCCGGCGGCGCCATTTTGTTCAGGGTCAACCTGCCCCTGTCGGTGGCCCTGGTCTGGCTCACCAACCCCATCACAATGCCGCCCATCTTCTACGGGGTTTACCGGGTCGGCGCCTGGCTGATGGGCAAGCCCCCCACCAAGTTCGCTTTCGAAGCCAGCTGGGACTGGCTGATGAAGAGCCTCGAGTCCGTCGGCCCCGCCTTTCTGCTGGGCTGCGGCGTCTGCGCTTCGGTGGCGGCCATCATCGGCTACTTCGGCATTTCCTGGCTGTGGCGCTATTCGGTGGCAAGAAGCTGGCGCAAGCGCCGCCGCCCCCGCTGAACCCTATGGCAGCCCAATAAAAAAGCCCCTGTGAAGGGGCTTTTTTATTGTTCCTGCCTGCTAACTGCCGGACAGCACCCGCGCCGGCTGGAGCCTGGCGGCGTGGAGGGCCGGATAGAGGGTGGCGGCCAGGGAGACGAAGAGCGCCAGGCTAGCCGTCACCAGGGCGTCCCCCAGGCGAATTTGGGTGGGCAGGGTGTCGGTGAAATAGATGTCGCCGGCCAGCACAGTGCTGCCGGTCAGCCACTCCCAGCCGGACACCAGCTCAGGCAGGGCCATGGCCAGCAGCAGGCCAAGGCCTGTGCCCAGCAAGACGCCAAGCCCGCCCAGCATGCAGCCGCGCCACAGGAAGATGGCGCTGACGGTGCCCTGGCGGCAGCCGATGCTGCGCAGCATGGCGATCTGCGGCGCTTCCTCGCGCACCGTCACCATCAGCAGGGAAACGATGTTGAAGCTGGCCACCAGCATGATCAGGCCCACCACCAGGTAGATGATGACCCGCACCATCTGGATGTCCTGATAGAGATGGCCCTGGGTGCGGGTCCAGTTGTCCATGTAGAGGCCCTCATGGGCCCGGTAGCCGACGTCCCGCGCCACCTGGTCGGCGGCGAAGACGTCCTTGACCTTGAGCCGCAGGCCCTGGGCCTTTTGGCTGCCGTTCCACTGGTTGGCGGTGGCAAGGGGCATGTAGGCCAGGCTGTAGTCGAGCTGGCCCCCCACTTTCACCACCCCCACCAGGGTCAGGCGGTGGCGGCGCGGCGTGGAGAGGCCGCCGCTGCCGGGGGGCGCCACCAGCAGGCTGACCTCACTGCCCACCTTGGCCCCCAGCTTGTCGGCCAGGGCCGCGCCCAGAATAAGGCTGTTGGGTTCGGCCTCGAAGGCCTTGACCATCTGCGGCGTGATGAAGCTCTTAATCCCCGAGACCTGCATCTCTTTCTCGAGGTCGATACCGCGCAGTATGACGGCGTTGAGGTGCTCACCGCTCACTGCCAGGGCGTTGACGGCGCGAAAGGGCGCCACCGCCAGTACCCTGTCGTCGGCCTGGGCCAGGCTGGTCAGGCTCAATGGCCGCTGCAGCTCCCCGTTCACCGAGGTCAGCTCCACCTGGGGCACCAGGGACAGGAAGCGCTCCGTCAGCACCTGCTGGAAGCCGTTCATCACGCTCAGCACCAACACCAGCACCAGGCAGCCCAGGGCCACGCCGGCCACGGCGGCGGTGCGCAGGAAGCGTTGCAGGCGGTTGAGGTGGCCCTGGCGAAACTGCCGCCAGGCCAGGTGGAGGCTCAGCATCATGAGGCCTGCAACACTCCCTTCTTGAGGGCCAACACCCGGCCCATCTTGGCCGCCAGGCCGCGGTCGTGGGTCACCACCACGAAGGCGGTGCCGAACTCCTGGTTGAGCTCCTGCATCAGCTGGTAGACCTGCTCGCCGCTGGTTTCATCCAGGTTGCCGGTGGGCTCGTCCGCCAGCACCAGCCGGGGCGAGTTGACCAGGGCCCGGGCTATGGCGACCCGCTGGCGCTCGCCACCGGACAGGGCCGAGGGCCTGTGCTCCAGGCGGTGGCCAAGGCCCACCCTTTCCAGCAGCCTGCGCGCCCTGTCCATGGCCTTGACCGGGCTGTCGCCCTGGATAAGGGCCGGCATGGCGGCGTTTTCCAGGGCCGAGAATTCCGGCAGCAAATGGTGGAACTGGTATACGAAGCCGAGATGCTGGTTACGGAAGCGGCAGCGGCTGTCTTCGTCCCAGGCCAGCATGTCTTCCCCTTCGAAGAGCAGCTCGCCGCTGGACGGCTGGTCCAGGGTGCCCATCAGGTGCAACAAGGTGCTCTTGCCGGAGCCGGAGGAGCCCACTATGGCCAGGGTCTCCCCCGGCTCCACCTGCAGGTTCACCCCGGCCAGCACGGCGGTGTCCATGCCGTCGTCCTGGTAGGTCTTGGTCAGTTGATGGCAACTCAGCACAGTCAATTCCCCTTTGAGGCCGTCTCGGCGGCCTTGATTAATCCCGTTCGCTCAGCACCACGGCCGGGTCGACGCGGCTGGCCCTGTGGGCCGGCGCCAAGGTGGCCAGGACGCAGATCACCACCACCAGGCCGGCGATGACGGCCATCTGTATGGGCTCGCGCACCACAGGCAGGCCCTGGGGGCCATAGCCGAAGGCCATGCCGCCGAGGCCCACCAGATCCAGGAAGACGTTAAGGTGTTCGGTGGCCAGGAAGCCAAAGCTGATCCCAAGGGCCGAGCCCAAAACGCCGGTACCGACCCCCTGGGCCACGAAGATGCGTTTGAGCGCCCTTGGCGTCATGCCGAGGCCCGCCAGCACGGCGATATCGCGGCGTTTATCCGAGACCAGCATGGCCAGGGCGGCGAGGATATTAAAGGCCGCCACGGCGATGATCAGCACCAGCAGGGCCGACATGGTGCGCTTTTCCTGGGCCACGGCGGCGAAGAAATCCCCGTAACGCCCTCGCCAGTCCCAGAGCTGCTCGCCGGGCTGGGCCAGCTTGGCGAAGGCCTGGGTGGCGAAGGGATCGCTCAAGGTCACCCTCAGCCTGTCCACGCCCTCACCGCTCTTGCCGTAGAGGCGGCGCAGGTCGCCGTAGTCGGTGATGGCAAGCAAATCGTTGAGTTCGGAGGCGAAATCCACCACGTCCACGACGGTGAACTGGCGCTGGGCCGGCAGGCGCCCCAGGGGCGTATAGAGGCTGCGTCCGGGCAGGTAGACCCGCACCACATCCCCCACCACCAGGCCGAGTTTGCGGGCCAGGCCCACCCCCAGCACCAGCTGGTACTGGCCGGGCCTTGGCGAGCGGGCCAGATCCGGCAGCGGGCTGTCCGGCCAGCGGCCCTGGAGCCAGCCGCCCTGCAGGCCCTGGGCGCTTTGCATCATCACCTCGCCGTCCACATAGGGGTAGGCCGCCGTCACTTGCGGGTTGGCCTTGAGCTGCGTTGCGCGCTGCTGCCAGTCGTCATAGCCCTTGGGGTTGGTCAGCAGCAGGTGCGGCACCCTGTCCAAAAGCCGGGTCTTGAGCTGGGCCTCGAAACCGTTCATCACGCTCAACACCACCACCAGCGCCATGACCCCCAGGGTCACGCCGAACAGGGCAAAAAGATTGACGAAGTTGGCGAAGCCGCCCCGTTGGCCGCGCAGCAGGTAACGGGTGGCGATGAAGAGCGAGGCAGGTCGGAACATCCCGGTTATTAGAGGTTTTATTTAGCGAGGAAGTCAGGGGATAATACGGGACTTATTTCTGGATGAACAGCGACCTGCCATGGCCGACCGCCTTTTCGACGACTACTTCAGTGTCCAGTTGGCCTGTGAGGTGCGCCTGGACTGGTTGCCACAGGGCAGCAGCGTTCCCGACCAGCGCAGCCTGGCGGAGAAGCTGCCGCCCCTGCGCCGCCAGCTCGACGCCCTGGAAGCCCAGCAGCAACAGCTGTGGTCGGAACTGAAGGAAGATCGCCAGTCCCCCCTGGTGCGGCTGCTGGAGCTGATGCAGCACCAGATAGCCCTGCTGGGCGAACAGCTGCTCAGCCTGGACGCCGGCGAAGGCCAATGGCTGCGAACGGTGCATTTCAGCGCCGGCGGTTTTTCCCTGGAAAAAGCCGCCGTCGACGTCGAGCCTGGCCGGCTCTGCCAGATCAGCCTCAAGCTGCCGGTGGGCCTGGTGCGCGGCTTTGCCCGCCTCGACCACCAGGACGAGGCGCTGGCCTATCTCAGTTTCGTCAGCCTGCTGGAGTCGGACCGGGAAAAACTGGTGCGCCTGGCGCTGCAAACCCAAAGCGATCAATTGCGGGCCCGCCGTGCCCGAGAGGAGAAGTAACCAAGTGCAACGCCTGCTTGCCGAATGGGAAGGCCTGGATGGAGTCCTGCTCACCTGGCCCCACAAGAACACCGACTGGGCCCCCGTCCTGGACAAGGTGATCCCCCTCTACGAGGCCCTGGCCTACGTCATCAGCGACTACGCCGACGTGCTGATCGCCGCCCCCGAAGACGAGGTGGAGGCCATCAAGGAAAGGCTGCTGGCCCTTGGCATCGGCGACGACGCCTTCATGGTCTACGGCGTCGCCAGCAACGACAGCTGGGCCCGTGACCACGGCCCCCTGACGGTGGAGACCGAAGACGGCCTCAAGCTCCTCGACTACCAGTTCACCGGCTGGGGCAACAAGTTCGAGGCGAGCCTCGACAACCAGTTAAGCCGCAAGCTCCACGACCTGGGCGCCTTCGCCGTGCCCATGGAAACCAAGGAACTGGTGCTGGAAGGCGGCGGCATCGAGACCGACGGCGCCGGCACCCTGCTGGTCACCGCCGAGTGCCTCTTGAACCCCAACCGCAACCCGAACCTGTCCAAGGAAGAGATCGAGGCCCAGCTCAAGCGCGACTTCGGCGTCACCAAGATCAACTGGCTCAACCACGGCTACCTGGCCGGTGACGACACCGACAGCCACATCGACACCCTGGCCCGCCTCTGCCCCAACAACGTCATCGCCTACGTCAAGTGCGACGACCCGGAGGACGAACACTTCGACGCCTTCCAGAAGATGGAAGAAGAACTCGAAGCCATGACCGACGCCGACGGCAAGCCCTACAAGCTGGTACCCCTGCCCTGGCCCTTCGAGGTCTATGACGACGAAGGCCAGCGCCTGCCGGCCACCTACGCCAACTTCTTGATCTGCAACGGTGCCGTGCTGGTGCCCGTCTACAACGACGATCGCGACGAGGAAGCCCTGGCTGCCATCAGCGAGGCCTTCCCGGGCTTCGACGTGGTGGGCCTCAACTGCCTGCCCCTTATCGAGCAACACGGCAGCCTGCACTGCGTGACCATGCAGCTGCCCCAGGGCACCCTGAGCCTGCTGCCCCCCGGAGTGGAACTATGAGCATCCTGAATGTGGGCCTGGTGCAGCACGCCTGCACTGGCGACCTCGAAGCCAACCTCGCCAAGACCATCGAAGGCATTACGGACGCCGCCGAAAACGGCGCCAAGCTGGTGGTGCTGCAGGAGCTGCACCGCAGCCTCTACTTCTGCCAGGTGGAAAGCACCGACCTCTTCGACTTGGCCGAGCCCATCCCCGGCCCCAGCACCGAGCTGTTCGGTGCCCTGGCCAAAGAGCTGGGTATCGTCATCGTCGCCAGCCTTTTCGAGAAGCGCGCCCCCGGCCTCTACCACAACACCGCCGTGGTGCTGGAGAGCGACGGCAGCATCGCCGGCAAGTACCGCAAGATGCACATCCCGGACGATCCCGGCTTTTTTGAAAAGTTCTACTTCACCCCGGGCGATCTCGGCTTTGAACCCATCCAGACTTCGGTGGGCAAGCTGGGCGTACTGGTGTGCTGGGACCAGTGGTTCCCGGAAGCTGCCCGCCTGATGGCCATGAGTGGCGCCGAGCTGCTCATCTACCCCACCGCCATCGGCTGGAACCCCGATGACGACGAGGCCGAGCAGAACCGCCAACGGGACGCCTGGGTCACCATACAGCGCGCCCACGCCGTGGCCAACGGCGTGCCCGTGGTGTCGGTGAACCGGGTCGGCCACGAGTCCGACCCCGCCGGTGGCCCCGGCACCGAATTCTGGGGCACCAGCTTCGTGGCCGGCCCCCAGGGCGAGTTCCTGTTCGAGGCCGACACCGGATCCGAGCTGAGCGTGGTGGTGCCCGTCGATCTGGGCCGCTCCGAGTCGGTACGGCGCTGGTGGCCTTACCTGCGTGACAGGCGCATCGACCACTACGGCGATCTCTTGAAGATCTACCGCGACTGACAATCAAAGCCGGTGGCCCTCACCGGCTTTGCCCTTTTTGGCGACTAAGACAGACGGAACAGGATGAAGGCGCTGGAACTACTGGAACTGCCCTCCAAGGGCGGCGACCGTCAACACTGGATCAACCTGGCCGGGGACGCACAGATCCTGGCCATCATGGAAGCCTGCCACCGCCACGGCGGTTTCAACCTGCTGGTGACGAGCGACAGCCCCACCGCCAACCGCCTGGTGGAAGCCCTCTCCAGCCTGATGGAGGGCGTGCAGCTCTTCCCCGACTGGGAAACCCTGCCTTTCGACACCTTCTCGCCGCACCAGGACATCATCTCGGAACGCCTCACCGCCCTCTACCAGCTGCCCTACAAGACGGGCGGCCTGATGGTGCTGCCGGTCACCACCCTGCTGGGCCGCCTGGCTCCCCGTGGCTACGTGGACGGCGCCACATTGCTGCTGAAAAAGGGCGAAGTCAGGCCCCTGGAGCGGCTGCGCGACCAGCTCGCAGGCGCCGGCTACCGGCTGGTGGACCAGGTGATGGAGCACGGCGAGTTCGCCGTGCGCGGCGGCCTCATCGACCTCTACCCCATGGGGGAATCCAGCCCCTACCGGGTGGATTTCTTCGACGATGAAATCGAGACGCTGCGCCGTTTCGACCCCGAGTCCCAGCGCTCCACCGGCGAGGTGGAGGAGATCCGGCTGCTGCCGGGCCACGAGTTCCCCATGACGGCGGCCGGCATAGAGCGTTTTCGCAAGAACTACCGCCACCGTTTCGACGCCCCGACGGCCCCCGAATCCCTCTACCAGCAGGTCTCCAAGGGCCAGCAGGTGCCGGGCATCGAGTATTACCTGCCGCTCTTCTTCGACGACACCGCCAGCCTCTTCGACTACCTGCCGGCCGGCACCCAGCTGCTGTCGGTGGGGGATCTGGAAAGCGCCATGGCCGCCTTCTGGCGCGACCTGGAATACCGCTTCGAAGAGCGCCGCCACGACCGGCTGAGGCCCATCCTTGCCCCCCGCGAGCTCTTCGTCGAGACCGGCGACTGCTTCGCGGCCCTGAACCAATACCCGCGCCTGGCCCTGCACCAGGGCGGCGAAGTGGAAGGCAAGGGCGGCGTCCAAGACGCCGGCGCCCTGCCCCTGCCTGAACTGGCTATCGACGCCAAGGGCGAACAGCCGCTCAAGAAGCTGCTCGACTGGCTGGCACAGGACCCTGAGCCGGCGCTCTTCGTCGCCGAGTCCGAGGGCCGCCGCGAGGCCCTGCTGGCGTTGCTGGGCAAGGCCGGCCTGCACCCGGCGCGCATCAAGCGCCTGGCCGATTGGCTGGCCGCCCCCCAGGCCCAGCACGGCGTGCTGGTGGCCCCCCTGGAAGCGGGCTGCGTCGCCCGCTACCAAGGCCAGGGCCTGAAATTGGTGCCGGAAGCGGCCCTCACCGGCCCCAGGGTGGTGCAGCGCAAGAAGCGCAAGAAAGAAGACGGCATCAACACCGATGCCATCATCCGCAGCCTCGCCGAGCTCTCCATCGGCCAGCCGGTGGTGCACCGCGAGCACGGGGTGGGCCGCTACCAGGGGCTCACCACCCTGGGGGCCGGCGGCATCGACACCGAATACCTGATGCTCGAATACGCCAAGGGTGACAAGCTCTATGTGCCTGTCGCCTCCTTGCACCTCATCAGCCGCTATGCCGGCAGCGAGGAAGCTCCCTTGCACCGCCTGGGCGGTGAAGCCTGGGAAAAGGCGCGCCGCAAGGCCGCCGAAAAAGTGCGGGACGTGGCGGCCGAGCTCTTGGACGTCTACGCCCGGCGCGAGGCCAAGCCGGGCTTTGCCTTCGCCCTCGACCAGGATGGTTACCGCGCCTTCTGCGACGCCTTTCCCTTCGAGGAGACGGACGATCAGCTCGACGCCATCGAGGCCGTGGTGCGGGACATGACGGCCAAGCGCGCCATGGACCGCCTGGTCTGCGGCGATGTCGGTTTCGGCAAGACGGAGGTGGCCATGCGCGCCGCCTATATCGCCGTCTCCAACAACCGCCAGGTGGCGGTGCTGGTGCCCACCACCTTGCTGGCCCAGCAGCATTTCGAGAACTTCCGCGACCGCTTCGCCGAGGTGCCGGTGCGCATCGAGGCCATCTCCCGCTTCCAGAGCCCGGCCGAGCAGAAGGCCATCTTGAAGGACGCCGCCGAGGGCAAGGTGGACATCCTCATCGGCACCCACAAGTTGCTGCAGAAAGACGTCAAGTTCGACGACCTGGGACTGCTCATCGTCGACGAAGAACACCGTTTCGGGGTGCGCCAGAAGGAGCAGGTGAAAAAGCTGCGGGCCGAGGTGGATATCCTCACCCTCACCGCCACCCCCATACCCCGCACCCTCAACATGGCCATGTCGGGGATGCGCGATCTCTCCGTCATCGCCACGGCCCCGGCCCGGCGCCTGGCCATCAAGACCTTCGTGCGCGAGTTCGACAAGGCCCTGGTGCGCGAGGCGGTGCTGCGGGAAATTCGCCGCGGCGGCCAGGTCTACTACCTCCACAACGAGGTGGAGAGCATCGAAGACACCGCCAAAATGCTCGAAGAGTTGATCCCCGAGGCGCGTGTCAGTGTCGCCCACGGCCAGATGCGCGAGCGTGAGCTGGAAAAGGTGATGGCGGACTTCTACCACCAGCGCCACAACCTGCTGGTGTGCACCACCATCATAGAGACCGGCATAGACGTGCCCACGGCCAACACCATCATCATGGACAGGGCCGACAGCCTGGGCCTGGCCCAGCTGCACCAGTTGCGCGGCCGGGTCGGGCGCAGCCACCACCAGGCCTACGCCTATCTGATGACGCCGCACCCCAAGCGCATGACCAAGGACGCCGTCAAGCGCCTCGAGGCCATCGCCTCCCTCGAAGCCCTGGGGGCCGGCTTCCTGTTGGCCACCCAGGACTTGGAGATCCGCGGCGCCGGCGAACTGCTGGGCGAAGATCAGAGCGGCCAGATAGCGGCCATCGGCTTCGACCTCTACATGGACATGCTGGACGAGGCGGTCGAAGCCTTGAAGGCCGGCAAGGAGCCCAGCCTCACAGGGGTGCTGGCCAGCCAATGCGAGGTGGACCTGCGCCTGCCGGCCCTGCTGCCCCATGACTACATCCCCGACGTCGGCACCCGGCTGCAGCTCTATAAGCGCATCGCCTCGGCCAAGGACGTCGAAGAGCTGCGCGAGCTCAATATCGAGCTTATCGACCGCTTCGGCCTCTTGCCGGACGCGGCCAAGCAGCTCTTCAAGACCACCGAGATCCGCCTCCTGGCCAACCCCCTGGGGCTGACCCGGGTGGAGGCCTCCAGCCAGGGGATCAGTCTCGACTTTTCTGAACAGACCAAGGTCGACCCCGGCTATCTCATTGGCCTTTTACAACAAAAGCCGTCACTCTATCGCCTGGAAGGGCCGACGCGCTTCAAGGTGCTCAAACAACTGGACCAGCCGGCAAAACGGCTGGATGAAGTGCAGCAACTTCTGGAGGAACTTGCCCGCAATGCAAAAGCTGCTTAAAGGATCCGCCCTGGCCCTGCTGGTCCTGGCCAGCGCCCAGGCCCTGGCCACCGCCACCGTCTTCGACGTGGAACTGATCGTCGTGGCCCGCCAGGACAACAGCGACGAAACCTGGCCCCCCAAGGCCCTGCCCGGCGGCAACCTCAACGCCCTGCTGACCGACCGCGAAGCGGCCCTCTGCATAGCCCCCTGCACCGACTTGCCGGTGGACGTCACGGCCCCCCCCCCGGCCCCTGGCCAGGACGACACCAAGGCAGCCACCGGCACCGAGGCGGCACCAGGTGACCAGGCTAGCCCGGATGAGGCGAATGAGCCCCTGCCGCGGCTGCTGCGGGCCGACGAGCTGCAGCTGAACGAGGCCGCCGCCAAGCTGGCCCGCCTGCCGGGCGGCCGGGTGCTGCTGCACACCGGCTGGCGCCTGGCCCCCAAACAGCCCCGCTACGCCACCCCCATGGCGGTGGAAGCGGGCCGCGACATGACCCCCTATCAGCTCTCGGCGCCGGTAGCGGAAGGCACCCTGACCGAAGGCAGCGACAACCCTGGCGCTGCCCAGGCCACCACTGAGGGCCAGGGCCAAACCGGCGCCCAGCCCCAGGACGCGCAGCCGCCAGTAGCGGCAGCGGAAGCCACCGGCAGCGCTCCTTCGCAAACAGGTGAGACCCAAACGACGGCTGCTGCCCAAGGCACTGGCCTCGGCGAAGGCACTGGCGAAAACCCTGGTGACGCAGGCGTTGCCCAAACCCACGGCCTGCCGGCCCTGCCCGAGCTCAGCGGCCAGATCCAGGTGGCCTTGGATCACTACCTGCTGGTGGACATGGCCCTGGATCTGCGCACCATCCAGGGTGAAGGCCAGCCCCTGCTCATCAAGACGCTGCGCCAAAAGCGCCGCCTCAAGAGCGGTGAATGGCACTACTTCGATCACCCTGCCCTGGGTGTGCTGATGCAGATAAGGCCGGTACTGTGACTGTCAGGCGGCGCCAAAACATGTAAAATACCTGTTAAAAAACAGGAAGCACCATGGGCCGCCTTCTCCTTCTCAATCCGCTGCTTTTCCCCCTGGTGGCCCAAGCCGCCAGGGTCGCCGTCCTTCCCAGGGGCCTGGCCAAGCTCCCCCCTTTTGACCCCCTCTTGCAGAGGAGAGCCCGATGAGTTTCAAGCGCATCCCCCTGGGCACCCGTTTCCTCTGGACTGTGATGATCTACTCCTCGGTGCTGACCTTGCTGTTTGTGGCGGTCAACCTCTACGCCCGCTACCAGCAGGAGATGGATCAGCTGGACAAGCGGGTCCGGCAGATCCAGATCACCATGCTGCCGGCCCTGGCCCAGTCGGTCTGGGATCTGGACCAGTCCCAGATAGAACTGCAGCTGACCGGCCTGACCCAGCTGCCGGACGTGGTCTCGGCCAGGCTCATCACCACAGAGGGGGCCGTCACCGACGTCAGCCGCGGCCGCTCCATAGACCGCCACGTGGTGTTCTCGGTCAACAGGCCCTCCCACGAGCTGGCGGAGCTGGATGTGGGGATCAGCTACCAACGCATCTTTGATGAGCTCAAGGTCCACGCCGCCGTGCTGGTGCTGACCCAGGGCATCAAGACCTTCCTGGTGTCCCTGCTGATCGTGGTGTTGGTGGGCCGCATGATCACCCGCCACCTCGAAGATCTCTCGTCCCAGCTCAAGGAGCACCAGGAGCCCCTGGTGCTGCACCGCAAAGGCCACTACCAGGACGAGCTGAGCACCTTGGTGGACGCCCTCAACCAGCTCCACGAAGAGAAACAGCAGCAGCTGACCGAACTCAACGCCTCCAAGGAGGCGCTGGGTAACCAGCACCAGTTGTTGGAGGAGGAAGTGGCCCGCCAGACCCAGGCGCTGCGCCAGGAAAGCGAGCTGGCGATATTGATGGGTGAACTGGCAGGGGAACTGCTGGAACAGAAATACGAGGAACTGGACAAGGGCCTGCAGCAGGCGCTGGAAAAACTGGGTAAGCGGCTGGCGCTTTCCTCCATCACCCTCTTCGAGCAGATCCTGGTGCGGGCCCATTGGCCGGCGGACGCCGAGGTCTGGCCCCTGTGGAGTTCCAGCGAGGCCCAGAAAGCGCTGCGGGACGGCGGCCACTTCTACGATGAGGCCCAGGGCCTGCTGGCCCTGCCGCTGAAAGACCAAGGCCTCTACCGCGGCGCCCTGGTGCTGCGCGGCAAGCTGGACCAGGCCTGGATGGCCAGCCATTTCACCCATGTGCACCGCTTCACCTCTTTCGTGGCGGCGCTCCTGGCCCGCCAGCAGAGCAGCCAGCTGTTCACCCCCATAGGCTGGCAGAGCAGCCCCCCCAACCTCTGGCAGGACGAGAAACAGGCCCGCCCTGCCCTTGCCGCCCTGGCCGCTCAGCAGGCCCAGGCCGGCGGCTTTTTAAGCGTGGTGCTCTGGGAGTTCTCAGGCCCGGGCGGGCTGGGTCCAGACAGGTTCGCCGAGTTGCGCTCGGCCATCAGCCACGGCATGCCCGACGCCCTTTTCGTGCAGCTGTCAAAACGGCTGCTGATGGTGGCGGTGGCAGGCCCCGGCCCTCAGGCCATAGACACCTTGGTCAGGGCCCTGACCAGCGAACTCAGGGAGCTGGCCAGCCCCCTGAGTACCCACGCCGGCGGCTTCTGCCTGGTTCCCCAGGGGCCCCTGCCCTTCGAGCAGCTTCTGGAGATGGCGGACAGGGCCCTGTTCCAGGCTCGCAGTCAGGCCGAAGGCTTGGTGATAGAAACCAGCAGCGACTGAGCCCGGGAAAGGCGTTCGGCGTCCCAGCCGGCCTTGGCCTGGAGCGGGCTTATGTCCACAGGCCCCTGCCCTTCGAGGGCGGCGAGGATAGGCGGATGGTTGGCGCTGTCGTTGCAGCACAGCAGCAGGTCGCAGCCCGCCTCGCTTGCCGCCAGGGCCCGCTGGGCAGGGGTGCCGAGGCCATGGGCCCCTTTCATGGACAGATCGTCCGAGAAGATAAGTCCCTTGAAGCCCAGCTCCCCCCTGAGCCGGCCCTTGAGCCAGCGGCCGGAAGAAGAGGCAGGCCTCTCGTCCAGGGCCTGGTAGATGATGTGGGCCGGCATGATGGCATCCAGCACACCGCCTTCGATCAAGGTCCTGAACGGCATCTCGTCCAGGGCCGCTATCTCGGCCAGAGGCCGGCTGTCGCGGGCCTCGCTCAAGTGGGTGTCTTCCTTGACCTGGCCGTGGCCGGGGTAATGCTTGGCACAGCAACCCATGCCCGCCGCCTTCATGCCCTCAGCAAAGGCCCGTGACAACAGCGTCACCGTCTCGACGTCACTGCCGAAGGCCCTGTCCCCTATGACGCTCTGGTTGACCCCCAGGTCCAGCACCGGGGCATAGCTCAGGTCGACACCGACATCGATAAGCTCGGCCGCCATCACCAGGCCGGTACACCAGGCGAGGTAGGCCGCCACCTGGCGGTTGCCCCCGGCCAGCGCCAACAGCTTGCCCGCCGCCGGCAGCCGGGTGAAACCCTCCCTGAAGCGCTGCACCCGGCCGCCCTCGTGGTCTACGGTGACCAGTATCGGCTTGCCGGCCGCCTGGCGGCACTCATTGATCAGCGCCTTGAGCTGGGCCCGGCTCTCGAAGTTGCGGGTGAAGAGGATAAGGCCGGCACAGGCCGGATGGGCCAGCCACTGGCGCTCAAGGGGGGCCAGGCGGGTGCCGCCGAGGTCGATAAGGAGCTGGGCCATGTTGGCCTCCACTTGGGGATTTTCGGCCAGTATACCAAGGCCTTGGCTTAACCTCGCCCCACAAAAAAAGCCGCCCTGGGGCGGCTTTAACGGTTGGGAAAGTCGAGCTTAGGCGGCGCTGTCGGCAGAGGCGCCCTGGCTGGATACGCCATGGCCTTCCAGTACGCCGGGGGCGAAGTGGTCCACCTGGATGGCCTGGTAGCGCAGGCTTTCTGCGTTGCGGATCTGCACCGCTTCTTCGTCGCTGATCACCTTGGCTTCCAGGGCCTGCTCTATGGCCTGGTTGAAGGGGATGCGCTTGGCGATGGCGCCGCTGCGCTGGGCCTTCATGATCTTCTTCTCGATGCCGGCGGCACCGACCATGGCCTGGAAGGCACGCTCCATCACACCCACGGCATCGTCCTTCTCCTCGGAGATGAACACCAGGTGGGTCAGGCGGTCACGGGCCACGCCAGGCTGCATCAGGGCGGTGGCGATCTGTTCACCGATGCTGTCCTTGGGCATCTTGTAGTTGATACCGAAGGGGAAGATGGCGCGCTTGAGGACGCCGGCCACGATGCGGCTTTCGAAGTTGGCGAAGAAGCCGTCGAAGGCGACACCGATCTCGAACAGCAGTTTCTGCAGGCTGTAGTGCACGTAAGGCAGGTCGGCTACCTGGCGGCCTTCATCCTCGTAGTGCTTGAGCACGGCGGAGGCGAGGTAGAGGCTGGACAGCACGTCACCCAGGCGGGCGGACAGGCGCTCACGGCGCTTGAGATCCCCCCCCAGCATCAGCATGGAGATGTCGGCGCACAGGGCCAGGGCCTTGGACATGCGGGACAGCTGTTTGTAGTAGCGGGCGGTCTCGCCGGAGACGGGGGCACCGTTGAAGGCGCCGCCGGTCAGGCCCTGGAACAGGGAACCGAAGAAGTTGCCCATGCCGAAGCCGATATGCTTCATCAGCAGGCCGTCGAAGGCTTTCAGGCCTTCCTCGGCGTTGGGGTTGGCGGCCGCTTCCATCTCGCCGAAGACGTAGGGATGGCAGCGGGTGGCGCCCTGGCCGAAGATCATCAGGTTACGGGTCAGGATGTTGGCCCCTTCCACCGTGATGGCGACCGGAATACCCAGGTAGCCGTGGCCCAGGTAGTTCTGGGGACCGAACTGGATACCCTTGCCGGCATGGATGTCCATGGCGTGGTCCAGGGCCTTGCGGGCCTTCTCGGTCATGTGGTACTTGGCGATGGCGGTGATCACCGAGGGGCTCAGGCCCAGGTCCAGGGCCGTGACGGTCAGGCGGCGGGAAGCCTCCAGCACGTAGGTGTCGGCACCGATCTCGGCCATGGCCTCCTGGATACCCTCGAAACGGCCGATGGACAGGCCGAACTGGCGGCGCACGTAGGCATAGGCGCCTGTCATGCGGCTGGCCAGGTGGCCGGTAGCGGTGCCCAGGGCCGGCAGGGAGATGCCGCGGCCGGCGGACAGGCATTCCACCAGCATGCGCCAACCGCGACCGGCGAAGTCGGGACCACCGATGATCCAATCCAGGGGAATGAAGACGTTCTCACCGAAGGTGGGGCCGTTCATGAAGGCCAGGCCCAGCGGGAAGTGGCGATCGCCGACCCGCACGCCCGGATGGCTGGTGGGGATCAAAGCACAGGTGATGCCGATGTCCTTCTGGTCGCCCAGCAGGCCGTCGGGGTCCTTCATCTTGAAGGCCAGGCCCAGTACCGTGGCCACAGGGGCCAGGGTGATGTAGCGCTTGTTCCAGTTGAGGCGGATCCCCAGCACTTCCTTGCCTTCGAACTCGCCCTTGCAGACGATGCCTTCGTCGGGGATGGCGCCGGCGTCGGAACCCGCTTCGGGGCCGGTCAGGGCGAAACAGGGCACTTCAGTGCCGTTGGCCAGGCCAGGCAGCCAGCGGTCCTTCTGCTCCTGGGTGCCGTAGTGCATCAAGAGTTCGCCCGGGCCCAGGGAGTTCGGCACCATGACGGTGACGGCGCAGGACAGGGAGCGGCTGGCGATGCGGGAGACGATGGTGGAGTTGGCCACGGCCGAGAACTCACGGCCCCCGAAGGCTTTCGGGATGATCATCGCGAAGAAGCCTTCTTTCTTCAGGAAGTCCCAGACTTCCTTGGGCAGATCCTTGGCTTCGTGGACGATCTTGTAGTCGTCCAGCATCTTCAACAGGGTTTCCACCTGGTTGTCCAGGAAGGCCTGCTCGTCGGCGTTCAGCTCGGAACGCTTGGTGTCCAGCAGCTTCTTCCAGTTGGGCTTGCCGCGGAACAGCTCGCCGTCCCACCAGACGTCACCCGCTTCCATGGCTTCCCTTTCGGTCTGCGACAGGGGCGGCAAGATCTTCTTGAAGATGCCGAAGATGGGTTTGGTAATGAGATTGCGGCGAATGTCCGGGACCCCAAGGATCACGGCCAGCGCCACCAGGATCAGCAACAGGAAAACCATTTTCCTTTCCTCTTAGTAATGACGCTCAGGCGGCGTCTTGCGAATTGCCAACCACAGGCAGGGGTGCCGTCACGGCCGAAGCCAGGTAGGGAACCAGCCTGTGGATCAGACTTTCAATACTGTTCTTCTCGCCAAAATCGCTCTCGGCGATCTCGCTCAGGGCCATGCTGGACGCCATGGTGAACACCACAGTGCCCAGGGTGAAATGCAGCCGCCAGAAGAGTTCGTTGTCGGGAAGGCCGGGAGTGGCTTTCCGGACTGTGGCCATGATGGCCCCCAGGGCATCACCGTACTGGTTGGTGATAAAGCGGCGCAGGTGGCCCTGCTTCTCTGTATAGCCGCGGCCCAGCAGCTGCATGAAGGTGGCGGTGCCGGCAGGCTTGAGCTGGTTCAGCGCCAGCAGGGGGCCTACAAAGGCGCCGAGCACCTTGGTCATGTCCACCTTGTCATCGGCCTGGAGCAACGCCATGGCGTCGCTTATCATGGGCATGAAGCTGTCCAGGTAACGGGCCAGCACGGCCTGGATCAGCGCCTTCTTGGAACCGAAATGGTAGTTGACCGAGGCCAGGTTGACCCCGGCGTCTGAGGTGATGAGGCGCAGCGAAGTGTCGTTGAAACCGTGCTCTGCGAAGAGCCGTTCCGCCACATCCAGGATCAGGGTTTTGGTATCGGGGCGCGCCATGACAAACACCAGTATCAAACAAGTGTTTTAAAAGTATGTTTACTCATCGGACTTGTCAAGGCACTTATCTAAGTGATTAAAAAGCAACCACAAAATCTTTTCCTCTAATTTGTGAACTTCGCACTTCCCCCCTGGTCATAATCTGTGCACGGCATGCGATACCCGTGCATTGAAGTTCTCTCCCTGGACCCGGCAAGCTGCCAACCGTCATTGAAGGCTTGCCGGGCTTTTTTCTGCCTGGCCTTTGCCACAGGTCCTTTACCTCCCCTGCCCTTGACGCTCCGGCCTGACCATGGTTGCCTTAGACCTGGCTCCCAAGCGGCCGCCCAAAGGCCCTTTGGAAAAACCCGTGCCGCGCTCATGTTCAAGGAGATCCCATGCGCATCTTATTGTTGGCCTGCCTGCTGTGCAGCGCCGCCCACGCCGCCTCACTGAAGGATCAGTTCGATAAGGCCCTGCCCGTGCCTGGCCAGGCCAAGGTGATTTTCTTCGCCGCCGACATGGACGGCGGCGATCTGGTCAAGGACACCTTCGGCAAGGCCAAGGACGACGAGATGGCCAAGGCCGGGGTGCTCTATGTGGCCGACATTTCCAAGATGCCAGGCCTGGTGTTCAAGCTCTTCGCCAAGTCCAAGATGCAGAAATACCCCTACCGCATGGCCCTGGACAGGGACGGCGACGTGACCGCCGGCTGGCCGCGCCAGAAGGGAGCCGTCACCGTCATCGAAGGGGAGCAGCACCATTTCTGCACCCAGGCAGAGTGCCTGCGCGACGCCCTCGCCCAAGCCCACTGAGGCAACGCCGCCCCGGCCAGGCTGAACTGGCCCTGGGCAGTGGGCAAAAAGGCGGCCGGTAGCGCCCCTGCGGGGTCGAAGCCGCCGCCTTTCTCCATTAACATCCATCCTGCCAACCCCCAGCCCTGGAGACACCATGCTGCGCCACCTGCTGCTCGCCCTGCTGAGCCTCTGCCTGATACCGGCCTGGGCCGAGCCGGTCGAGCGGCCCCACATCCAGGTGGATCTCAAGGCCGAGGTCAGCAGCTTCGTGCCCGGCCAGCCCTTCTGGGTGGCGGTGCACTTCAACCCTGAGCCGGGCTGGCATACCTACTGGCAGAACCCCGGTGATGCAGGCGCCGCCCCCAAGCTGGACTGGCAGCTGCCCAAGGATTGGCAGGCCGGCCCCATCCGCTGGCCCATCCCCAAGGCCATCGATCTCGGTGACATCGTCAACTACGGCTTCGAAGGGGAGTCGAGCCTGTTGGTGGAGCTGACCCCGCCGGCGGGAGCCAGCGACACCGAACTGCTGGTCAAGGCCAGTTGGCTGGTCTGCAAGGACAGCTGCATCCCAGGGGACGCCCTGCTGCACCTGCCCCTCAAGGCCGGCGCCAAGGCTTTGCCCGACAACAGCGGCTTTTTCGCCAGCGCCCGGGCCCGCCTGCCCAAGCCCCTGGACGGCCGCGGCCGCATGGAAGTGCAGCAGGATCTGGTGTCCTTCGCCCTCAAGGTCCCGGAGCTGGCCGGCCAACTGCCGCGCATCTTCGTCACCAGCCCCGATCTGGTGGCCGCCAGCGCCAAGCCTCGGCTCATCTGGCAGGGCGATACCCTGCTGGTCAGCCTGCCCAAGCACCTGCTGTTCACCGAGGTCCCCGATAACGTCAGGGTGTTGCTGGTCACCCCTGACCAGGCCCTGGACGTGGGCCTCGGCGGCCCGGCCAGCCCCGCCAAGGCAGGGCCGCCGCTCTGGCTGCTGCTGGCCATGGCGCTGGCCGGCGGCCTGCTGCTCAACCTGATGCCCTGCGTCTTCCCGGTGCTGGCCCTTAAGGCCATGCACCTCAAGGCCGGCCAGGGTTGGCATTACCTGGCCGGGGTGCTGGTCAGCCTCTGGGTGCTGGTGCTGGTATTGTGGTTGCTGAGGTTGGCGGGCCATGAGCTGGGCTGGGGCTTCCAGCTGCAATCCCCCTGGTTCGTGGCGCTGCTGGCCAGCCTCTTTGCGGCCATGGGCCTGGCCTTGCTGGCGGAGGTGCAACTGGGCACCCGCTTCATGGGCCTGGGCCAGGATCAGATCCACCAGGGCCATCCCTGGGAGGCCTTCATGACAGGCCTGTTGGCGGTGCTGGTGGCCAGCCCCTGCACTGCCCCCTTCATGGCCCCGGCCATCGGCATAGGCCTGACCCTGCCCCTGTGGCAGCTGCTGGCGGTGTTCAGCGCCCTGGGCCTGGGCCTGGCCCTACCCTTCTTGCTGCTGGTGCAGGTACCGGCCCTGGCCAAGCGCCTGCCAAGGCCGGGCCCCTGGCTGGCCAGCGCCCGCAAGCTGCTGGCCTTCCCGCTGCTGCTGGCCGCCGTCTGGCTGCTGTGGGTGCTGAACAGCCTCAGCGGCCAGGCCTTCTGGCTGCTGGCGGCCTGGGTGCTGGGGGTCGGGCTCTGGCTGCTGCCCTGGCGGGCCGGCCGCTACCTGGCGGCCCTGCCGCTGCTGCTGGTGGCCTTCTGGCCCCAACCCCAGGCCAGCAGCCAGGCTTTGGCCTTCGACGAGGCCACCCTCAAGGCGCGCCTGGCCGAACACAGGCCGGTGCTGGTCAACATGACCGCCGACTGGTGTATCACCTGCCAGATAAACGAACGCAGCACCCTGGCCAGGGAAGAGGCCCGCGCCCTCTTCGCCCTCTATGACGTCACCTACCTGGAAGGGGACTGGACGGCCAGGGATCCGGTGATCAGCCGCTTCCTGGCCAGTTTTGACCGCGCCGGCGTGCCCCTCTACGTCCTCTACGACCGCCAGGGCCAACCCCATGTGTTGCCCCAGCTGCTGACCCCGGCGGTCCTGGCCGACAACCTCAAGGCGATACTGGAGGCCGAGCCGGCCAGCGCCCCCTGAGCAGGGCCCCCTTGGTCAGGCGCCCCTGTTGCAGAGCCGGGGCGCCTGGTGCTAAGTTGTGCGCAACATCACAGATTGACGTTTCCATGCTGCGCACCCTCTTCACCACCTTGCTGCTTGTCTTCGCCCTGGGCGCCTTCTCGGCCCCGGGACAGGCGGCCCAGGGTGCGCCCGTTCTTCACGGCGCCAGCCAGGCGAAAGCCCACCAGGACACGCCTGGCAAAACGGTACTGAACCTCTCCCGGCTGCAACGCCATTTCAGCCACCAGGGGCTCGACGGCGAGCCCCTGAGCCCCAGCTACGGCCTGGCGGCCGAGGCCCGGGTGCTGCCGGCCGAGCGGTTCCAAAGGGGTTACCGGCAGCGGCGCCCTGCCGCCTGTGACTGGTCCCTCAACATCGCCGACAGCCCAGGCCGCCTCTTTGGCGGCCACGACACCCACCTCTTGGCCCTTTTCGCCGCCTGGCGCGGCTGATCCCTCCTGCCCAAAAACCCTTTTGTTTTTGACGCGGCCCAAGGCCGCGAGGAGAGATCATGTCCATACCAAGGGGCCAAGCCCCCGTCCTTATCAACCGCCTGGCCGGTTGGAAATATGCCGTGCTCGTCGCCAGCCTGGTGCTGCTGGTGTTGAGCGCCCTGCCCACCCTTTTCGGCGACGAGGCGCACCTGGACCTCAAGGCTCAGGCCCCTGTCAGTGCCGGCCAGCTCAAGGCGCTGCTGCCCGAGGCGGCCATTGCCCGCATCCAGGCCCGGGGCGACAGCGCCAACCTGGTACTGAAAGACGATGCCGACCCCATGGCCGCCAAGACCGCCCTGGAAAAGGCCCTGCCGGGTGCCACAGTCACGTTGAGCCGGGGCTCCAAGGCCCCATCCTGGCTGCAAGAGATGGGCATGGCCCCCATCAAGCTGGGGCTGGATCTGCGCGGCGGCGTGCAGTTCATCCTCGCCGTCGACACCCAGGCCGCCCTCGCTGCCCAGTACCAGGCCGCCAAAGACGCCCTGGCGGAGCTGCCCGCCCTGAGCGGAGTCCAGCTGCAGGCCGATGGGCTTGTCCTGCACCCGCGGGCAGGCAGCGACCTTGGCGCCCTGAAAAGCCTCATCCAGCGCCAGTACCCCAACTGGCAACTTCGCCAGGAGGGGGGTCTGTTGCAACTGGGCATGACAGCGGCGCAGCAACAGGCGCAGCAGGCCCAGGCCATGGCCCAGAGCCTCGGCATCATGCGTAACCGCATCCAGGAGCTGGGGATCACCGAAGCGGCGGTGATGCGGGACGGCAAGAGCCGCATCCGCATCGAGATCCCAGGGGTCCAGGATCCGGCTCGGGCCAGGAGCATCATAGGCGCCACCGCCTCCCTCGAATTCCGCCAGGCCTTCACCGAAGGCGGCCAGGGCCGGCTGAGGATGCGGGACGAACGGGGCCTGCCGGTCTGGCTGGCCCGCCGGCCCATCCTCACCGGCAGCCATATCACAGGCGCCAGGGCCGGGGTGGACGAGCTGGGCCGGCCCCAGGTCAGCATCCAGGTGGACGGCAAGGGGGCCGAGCGCATCGGCGACTTCAGCCGCGCCCATATCGGCGACGCCATGGCCAGCCTCTTCATCCAGTACCGCCAAGGCGAGGACGGCCAGACGGAAAAGACCAGCAAGGTGATCAGTGTCGCGCGGATCCAGAGCGCCCTGCCGGCCAGCTTTCGCATCACCGGCCTCAAGAGCCCGGACCAGGCCAAGGAGCTGGCGCTGCTGCTGCGGGCCGGCTCCCTCAGCGCCCCCGTGACCATCATCCAGCAGGGGGCCCTGGGCCCCAGCCTTGGCAAGGAGAACATCCACAACGGCCTGATGGCCCTGGCCCTTGGCCTCGGCAGCTGCCTGCTGTTCGTGGCGCTCTGGTACCGGCGTTTCGGCTGGGTGGCCAATGTCGCCCTCATCGCCAACCTCTTCATGCTGCTGGGGCTCATGGCCCTGGTGCCGGGAGCCGTGCTGACCTTGCCCGGCATCGCCGGCCTGGTGCTGACGGTGGGCATGGCGGTGGACACCAACGTCTTGATCTTCGAGCGGATCAAGGAGCTGGTGCGGGAGGGCAAGGGCCTGGGCCAGGCCATCCACCTGGGCTATGACAACGCCTTTCGCACCATACTGGACGCCAACCTCACCACCCTCTTCAGCGCCCTCATCCTCTACGGCCTGGGCCAGGGGCCGGTGCGGGGCTTTGCCGTCAGCCTGGGGCTGGGGCTCCTGACCAGCATGCTGACCGGCATCCTCGGCACCCGCGCCATCATCAACCCCCTCTGGGGCCGCGACAACCGCAAGGCAGTGAGGATCTGACCATGGACAAACTCAAGCAATTGGCCTTCTGGCGTTACCTGGCCCTGGGCCTGTCCACGGCCCTGGTGCTGGGCTCCCTGCTGACCTTGAGCCTGCGCGGCCTGCCCCTGGGCCAGGACTTTACCGGTGGCATGGTCCAAGAAGTGGCCCTGGCCCAGCCCATCGGCGCCCAGGAACTGACGCAACTCCTGACCCCCATCCTCAAGGAAAAGCCCCAGGTGGTGCGCAACGACGACGGCTGGCGCATCCGCTACAGGGCCGATCCCGGGCCCGGTTTTTCCCTCGCCAAGGCCCTGGAGGCCAAGCTCGGCAGCCCGGTACGGCTCAAGAGCTCCAGCTACCTCTACTCCCAAGTGGGGGACGACCAGGCGGCCCAGTCGGTGCTGGCGCTGCTGCTGGCGGCTCTCGCCATACTGGGCTACCTGGCCTGGCGCTTCGAATGGCGGCTGGCCAGCGGCGCCTTGCTGGCCCTGGCCCACGATCTGCTGCTGGTGTTGGGGGTCTTCTCACTGCTGGGGCTGGAGTTCGACCTTAGCGTGCTGGCGGCGCTGCTGGCGGTGATGGGCTACTCGGTGAACGATTCCATAGTGGTGGCGGACAGGCTCAGGGAAACGTTGGGCCGCCATCCCAAGGTGGCCACCGCCACCCTGGTGGACAGGGCCGTCAGGGCCACCTTTTCCCGCACCCTGGTGACCTCGGGCACCACCCTCTTCACGGTCGGGGCCATCCTCTGGCTGGGGGGCGCTGCCCTGTTCGGCTTCGCCCTGGCGCTGCTGGTGGGGATAGTGGTGGGCACCTGGTCGTCCATCTTCGTTGCCGCCACCCTCGGCGAGCTGTTCGGCCTCAAGGCCGAGCACTATGCGCCCAAGCCCAGGGAGTCCAAGGAAGGGGAGCGCCAGAGCGCCCTGCCCTACTGAGCCAAGGTGGAGCCAGAGAGACCCTGAGAGAGCGTCTCGAGCCCAGGTCAGGCAAGGCGAAATCCGGCGAGAAAGCACAGTTTATGTCCGATAAATGAGCATTCCGAGCCGGGTTTGAACGACGCATGGCCAAGCGCAGTAGCTATCGCAGGGTCTCTAAGCCGGGCTTTATTTTTTTACTTGAGGACGCCGTCCAGGTAATGGTTGCCCAGCTGGCGCATCTGCCGCTCCACCCAGGCGAGGCGCTGGGCCAGGTAAGGGGTCAGGTGGTTGGGGTCACGGCTGCGGGGGCTCGGCAGCAGCAGCGCCAGCCGCGCCGCCTGATCCGCCGTCAGGTAGCGGGCGCCCTTGCCAAAATAATGACGGCTGGCCGCTTCCACCCCGTAGATGCCTTTGCCGAACTCGGCGACGTTGAGGTAGACCTCGAGGATCCGCTTCTTGCCCCAGAGCCCTTCCAGGCTCAGCGCCAACCCTGCTTCCAGGCCCTTGCGCACCAGGCTACGCCCCGGCCAGAGCAAGAGGTTCTTGGCCGTCTGCTGGGAAAGAGTGCTGGCGCCGCGCAGGCCGCCGCCGTCGTCCAGCTGCTCGAGGGCGTTGCCAAGCTCGGTGAAATCGATGCCGTGGTGGCTGGGAAAGCGCTGGTCCTCGGAGGCCACCACCGCCAGCGGCACGGCCCTCGGCAGGCTGTCGAGGGTCACCCAATGCTGGCGCACCGGGTAGGGGCTTTGCAGCATGAAGGCGGTGGTGGGGGGCGGCACGAAACGCAGCGCCAAGAGCAGCAACGCCAATACCAGCAGCAACCGCCACAGCAGTGCCCAGAGCCAGCCTTTGAGTGTCCGCTTCTTATCCGCCATCTTTCCCCCTCGCAACGGCGCCCAGTCTAAGGCGTAAAAAAACCGGGGCAAGCCCCGGTTTTCTTCTGTTCAGCCATCAGGCCTGTTCGGGCAAGGCCACTTCGTCCTTGTCGTTGCGGCCGCGCAGCAGCAGCCAGGCCAGTACCACCAGCGAGGAAGCTATGCCGATGGGGCCGGCGATGGCCAGTGGCAGGTTGAAACCGATTTCCGCGCTCAGCAGGTAGGCGTTGACCACACCTGTCATGAAGGTGGCGGGGATGGTGCACACCCAGTGGAACTTGCCGTGGCGCTTGAGCCAGGCCGCGGCGGCCCAGAGCATCATGACGGCGGTCATCTGGTTGGCCCAACCGAAGTAACGCCACAGCACGTTGAAGTCGGTCTTGCTGATCAAAAAGCCTATGGCGAACATCGGCAGGGCGATGGCCAGGCGCTTGACGATGGGCTTCTGGTCGAAGTTGAAGAACTCGGCCAGGATCAGGCGGGCGGCACGGAAGGAGGTGTCACCGGAGGTGATGGGCAGCACCACCACGCCGAGGATGGCCAGCACACCGCCCACTTTACCCAGCAGGGAGGTGGATACCTCGTTGACCACGGCCGCGGGGCCGCCATGGGCCAGGGTGGCGTTCAAGGCCTCGGGGCTCTGGTAGAAGGACATGCCGAGGGTGGCCCAGATCAGGGCGATGATGCCTTCACCTATCATGGCGCCGTAGAACACGAAGCGGCCGTTCTTCTCGTTTTCCACGCAGCGGGCCATCAGCGGTGACTGGGTGGCGTGGAAGCCGGACAGGGCGCCACAGGCGATGGTGATGAACAGCAGCGGCCACAGCGGCAGGTGCTTGGGATGCAGGTTATCCAGGGTGATGCCGCTGTTGTAGAAGTGGTGGTCGCTGACGCCGAGGCCAACGAGCAGGCCGACGGACATGAACACCAGCAGGGCGCCGAACACCGGGTAGAAACGGCCGATGATCTTGTCGATGGGCACTATGGTGGCCAGCAGGTAGTAGCCGAAGATGACGGCGACCCAGACAGGCACGGCGGTGCCGGAGAGGTTACCCAGCAGCTTGGCGGGGCCCAGGACGAAGACCACCCCCACCAACAGCAGCAGCAGCACGGCCAGGCTGTTCATGAAGTGCTTGGCGCCCTTGCCCAGCTCCCGGCCCACCACGGCAGGCACTGAAGCGCCGCCGGCACGGACCGACAGCATGCCGGCGAAGTAGTCGTGGACGGCACCGGCGAAGACACAGCCCAGCACTATCCACAGCAGCGCGACGGGGCCGTAGAGGGCACCGAGGATGGGACCGAAGATGGGGCCGAGGCCGGCGATGTTCAGCAACTGCACCAGATACACCTTGCCGGTGGACATGGGCACGTAGTCGACACCGTCGTTGTTGGCGATGGCGGGCGTCTGGCGCGTCGGTGCGACGCCGAAGATCCGCTCTATGACTTTACCGTAAACGAAGTACCCCCCCAGAAGGGCGGCGACTCCGAGCAAGAAGTAGAACATAGACTTTCCCCCTTTGTAGTTTGGGCAAAGCCTAATATGCCCTTTACGTACGCGGCACCCGCGAAAAGCGCCAGCGGTCGAAAAGGCCACCTGAGCGGTCAGATGGGCAGCAGGTACCTGTCCTTGAGCAGTTTGAGGTAACGGCGCGACACCGGCACCTTGGCGCCGTGGTGGGTCTCAATCTCGGCGCCGCTGTCCTTGATGGCGATGGCCTTGATGGCGTCGGGATTGACCAGGTACTGGCGGTGGACCCGCAGCAGCGGCAGCCTGGCCTCCAAGGTCTTGAGCGGCAGCTGGCAATGGAGCTGCTCCCCCTGGGCCAGCACCTGGGTGCCGGTGAGGTCGACAAAGGCGCAGTCGATGTCCTTGGGCGCCACCAGGTGCACCTTGTTGCCCTGGTAGCAGGCCAGGCGCTCCAGGGGGCTGTTGTCGCTGGCAAGACCCAAGGCCTCGATGCGCTTGAGGGTCTTGGCCAGGCGCTCGGGGTCGACGGGCTTCAAGAGGTAGTCCAGGGCCGCCTCGTCGAAGGCGTCCAGGGCGTATTGCTGGTGGGCGGTGACGAAGACCAGGGCCGGCCGAGGTTCGGGCAGCAGGCTGCTGACATCGACCCCGGACAGGCCCGGCATGTCGACGTCGAGGAAAATGACGTCCGGGCTCAGCTCGCGGGCCTTGAGCAGGCCGTCCTTGCCGTTGCCCGCTTCCCCCACCACCTTGACGCCGCCGGCTTCCTCCAGGAGAGCGCCAAGCTCTTCCCGCGCCAGGGGCTCATCGTCGACTAACAGTGCCCGGATCATGACAGCTTACCTCTTTGCCAGCTGAGCTCAGCGCGGGTATGTTGCCCCGGCTGGTGGTGGAGCTCAAGTGTACAGTCTGCCCCCAGGGCGGCAAAGCGCTCTCGAACCAGCTTGAGCCCCAGGCCGTCGGTCTGCTTGGGCGCCCGGGCGGCGCTGTCCTCCACCCTGATATGGATGCAGTCCCCTTCCAGCATCGCCGACAGCCTGACCTCGCCGCCGGCCTCGGCGCGGCTGATGCCGTGCTTGATGGCGTTCTCCACCAGGGTCTGGATGGCCAGCGCCGGCACCCGCTCGTTTTCCAGCTCCGCAGCCAGGGACTCCTGGTAACAGAGCCGCTCGCCGAAGCGGGCCTTCTCGATCGCGAGATAATGCTCGATGTGGGCAAATTCCTCGGCCAGGGTGCAGGTGGCGCCGTGGCGGCCCAGGTTGCCGCGCAAAAAGCCCGCCAGGTGGACTATGAGCTCGCGGGCCTTCTTGGCGTCGCGGCGCAGCACGGCGGCCACCGTATTGAGGCTGTTGAACAGGAAATGGGGATTGACCTTGGCCTCCAGGGCCCGCAGCTCGGCCTCGGCCAACAGGGCCCGGCTGGCCTGGAGCTGGTCGTGGAGCAGCTGGTTGGACAGCACCCCGGCGATGCCCTCCCCCAGGCTGCGGTTGAGGTTACGGAACAGCTGACGCTTGGGCTCGTAGAGCTTGATGGTGCCCACCACTTCCTTTTCCCCCTTGAGCGGCACCACCAGGGAGGAGCCCAGCTCGCAGTGGGGGTCTATGGAGCACTGGTAGGGGGTGGTGAGGCCGTCGGCGAACACCACCCGGTTGTGGCGTATGGCCTCGAGGGTGATCTCTGACGAGATGGGCCTGCCCACCTGGTGGTGGTCGGCGCCCATGCCGATAAAGGCCAGGATCTTCTCCCTGTCGGTGATGGCCACCGCCGCCACCCCCGTCTCGTCCTTGACGATCTGGGCTATGGCCTGGGCCGAGGCGGCGTTGAAGCCCTGCTCCAACACCCCCACACAGCGCCGGGCGATACGCAGGGCCCGGGACGACACCTTGGCGGCCAGCTCCTCGGCGCGGAACTTGGCGTCGCGGATGAAGCTCAGGAAGAGCGCCGCCCCTGTGGCATTGGCCAGCATCATCGGCAGGGCTATCACCCTGACCAGGGCCAGCGCCTTGTCGAAGGGGTGGGCCAGGATCAGGATGATGGCCATCTGGCTGGCCTCGGCGAAGACGCCGAGGGCAAAGGCCTGCCAGGGGTTGAAGATACGTTCGGTACGGCCGCAGCGCTGCCAGAAGGCATGGACCAGGCCACCGATAAGGCCTTCCCAGGTGGTGGAAACGGCGCAGGCGATGTCGGTAAAGCCGCCCAGG
Source organism: Gallaecimonas kandeliae (assembly GCF_030450055.1). Classification (NCBI taxonomy): domain Bacteria; kingdom Pseudomonadati; phylum Pseudomonadota; class Gammaproteobacteria; order Enterobacterales; family Gallaecimonadaceae; genus Gallaecimonas; species Gallaecimonas kandeliae. The sequence goes on along the minus strand of NZ_CP118480.1, from coordinate 1,487,681 downwards.
GAGTAACGGTGCAGGCCGCCGGTCAGCCCCACCGCTATGCCCACCACGGGGCCGCCCAGGAGGCCGCCGAGGATGGCGCCGATGGCGCGCGTATTGGCGATGGCGTCGTTGGTCTGCTGGCCGAAATAGGTGCCCATGATGCAAAAGCCGGAGAAGATGGCGTAGACCATCAGCTTGTGGATGGGCCAGCTGGAGAGGCTGGCCAGGGGCCGGAACAGGGGCGTCTTGGAAAAGACGTAGGCGATGAGCAGGTAGACGCTCATCTGCTGAAAGAGGGGTACCACCAGTTGCAAGGCGTCGGCTTCCGTAAATCAGGTCGGATGGGGCCTGTTGATACTAGCACCTAAGGCCCCTACTGCTCCACGCCCCAGGGGCCGCCAACAAAAGAGGCGCCCAAGACGCCTTTTTTGATAGTCCCGGCTCAGTTGCCATAGAGCAGGGTCTGGTTCTGGGTGCGGGTCTTGAAGCCCCGGTACATGCCTTCGGTGTTGAAGGGCTGGGTGATGGAGCCGTCGGCGCCCAGCACTATGACGCCCCCCGTGCCCCCCAGTTTTTGCAGCCGGCCGTGGATCACCTCGTCGGCGGCCTCCTTGACCGACTTGTGCAGGTAACGGACCCGGGCGCAGATGTCGGCGGCGATGTTGAGGCGGATGAAATACTCGCCGTGGCCGGTGGCGGAGACGGCGCAGACGCCGTTCTCGGCATAGGTGCCGGCGCCGATGACGGGGGAGTCGCCGATACGGCCGTAGCGTTTGGCGGTCATGCCGCCTGTGCTGGTGGCGGCGGCGAGGTTGCCGTCTTCGTCCAGGGCCACGGCCCCGACGGTGCCGTACTTATAATCACCGGCCAGGTAGTTGCGGGCCTGGTAGCCGGTGCCTTGGATCGCCTTCTTGGCCTTGTCCAAGGCCTTCTTGCGGAACTCGGTATCGAAATAGTGGTTGTCCACCATCTCCAGCCCTTCTTCACGGGCAAAGGCGTCGGCACCGTCGCCGGCCAGCATCACGTGGGGGCTGTCGGTCATCACCTTGTAGGCGGCGAGGATCGGGTGCTTGACGTGCTTGACCCCGGCCACGGCGCCGGCGTTCAGGGTCTTGCCGTCCATGATGGAGGCGTCCAGTTCGTGCTCACCGTCCCAGTTGTATACGGCGCCGAGGCCGGCGTTGAACAGCGGCGAGCTCTCCATCACCAGTATCGCGGCCTGCACGGCGTCCAGGGCCCTGCCGCCCTTGTCCAGCACGGCGTAGCCGGCGTCCAGGGCCTCCTGCAGCTTGGCGTGGTAGGCTTTTTCCTGCTCCGGGCTGAGGTTGGCGCGGGAGATGGTGCCGGCGCCGCCGTGGATGGCGATGGCGATGGGCTTCTTGGCCGGGGCGGCTGGGGTGGCGGCCTGGGCCGTAAGGCCGGCGGTGGCCAGCAAGAGGCCGGTGAGCAGTCTTTTCATGGTGTCGTCTCCTTTTTCATTATCCATCGCTCATATACAGGGACAGCGCAAGGACACTGCGACAAAGCGCCGGCCTGGCGCCCTTTTCGACCAGGGCCGCCGCCGACTTGAACGGGCCCTGGCCTCTTTGGTTTTTCTGTCGGGGCGATCACAGCCTTAACACCTGGTCAGACCTTATGCTTTTTTCCGTGCAGACAAGCTCTTAAACTGCGCCTACGCCTCATGCGGCGTCCTTGCAAGCCAATACCGAGAAAAAAAAGAGGATCCTCATGCGTAGATTGTTGTGCGCAGCCGCCCTGATGGGCCTGAGCGCCGCCGCCATGGCGGACATCGCCGTGATCGTCAACCCCGGCCAGAGCCAGGTGCCCTCCGACGAGATGATTTCACGGCTGTTCCTGGGCAAGCAGAAGGGCCTGGTGCCTTTCAACCTGGCCGAAGGCCAGGGTGCCCGTGACGAATTCAACAGCAAGCTGCTGGGCAAGAACAGCGCCCAGCTCAAGGCCTACTGGTCCAAGCTCATCTTCACCGGCGGCGGTACCCCGCCCGCCGAGCTGGCCGACACCGCCGCCATGAAGGCCAAGGTGGCCACCGACGTCAACGCCATTGGCTATATCCCCGCCGACGCCGTCGATGCCAGCGTCAAAGTGATCAAGACCTTCTGAGGTAAGAACAAGATGAAGAAAACAGCCCTTGCCCTGGCCCTGGCAGCCCTGTGCGGCCAGGCCGCCGCCGACGTCCGCTTCAACGGCTTCGCCTCCATCGTCGCCGGCCAGACCCTGAGCAGCGACGAGCAGGCCCTTGGCTACGACAACGATATCTCCTTCAAGCCCGATTCCCTGTTCGCCATGCAGGCCGTGGCCGACCTCGGCGACGGCCTCACCGCCACGGCCCAGGCCATGGCCAAAGGGGAAGACGACTACAACCTGTCCCTGGAATGGGCTTACCTGTCCTATACCATCAACGACAACTGGAAACTGAACGCCGGCAAACTGCGGGCGCCGCTGTTCCGCTACTCCTCCTTCCTGGACGTGGGTTACGCCTACACCTGGCTGCGCCCGCCCCAGAGCGTCTACGGCGTGCCCTTCAACACCATCGAAGGCCTGCGCCTGGACAACAGCACCTACTTCGGTGACTGGGAATCCAACCTCAAGCTCTACGCCGGCAGCTACGACGGGGACCTGTCCCCCAACGGCGTCGAAGGTACCGGCAAGATCAAGGACGCCATGGGCGCCAGCTGGGAACTCAGCCGCGACTGGTTGAGCCTGCGCGGCACCTACGCCAAGGCCAAGGTTTCCTTCGCACCCAAGGATGCCGCCACCCAGGCCCAGCTGCAGGCCCTGGTGACCAACCTGCAGGCCCTTGGCCTCGCTGACCTGGCCGACGGCATGGAAACCAACGAAGACAAAGGCACCTTCTGGGGCCTGGGCTTCGGCATCGACAAGGACAACTGGCTGCTGAACGCCGAATACACCCACTTCGACGTCAAGAACTCGGTGATCCCCAAGACCGCCGCCTGGTACGCCTCCCTGGGCTACCGCTTCGGCAGCATCACCCCTTACTACACCTATGAGAAGTTCGACGCCAAGCCCGACAGCAAGTCCACCGCCGGCTTGCCGCCCCAGTTGGCCGTCCCCATCATGGCCGTCTACGCCGCCGGCCGCGAACAGACCAGCACCCACACCCTTGGTCTGCGTTGGGACTTCCACAGCAGCGCCGCCTTCAAGCTGGAGTTCAACGACATCCGCGACGATCTGGGCTCGGCCCTGGACGCCAAGGTGTTGTCCGCCGGCGTCGACCTGGTGTTCTAAGCGCCGCCCACAAAAAAGCCTCCCAGATCGGGAGGCTTTTTTTATGGCCGGGCGTCAGACCTTGAAGGACGAGGTCACCTGGTGCAGGGCGCCGGCGAACTGGTGCAGCTTGGCCGCCACCTCGGCCACCTCGCCGGTGGCGGCGACGCTCTCCTTGGCCTGGCAGCCGATCTGGTTGACGTAGCCCACCATGTCCGAGGAGGTGCTCTGCTGGGCCTCGGTGGCCTGGGCTATCTCCTGGTTCATGCCGAGGATCTGGCCCACGTCCAAGGTGATGCGCTTGAGCGCCTCGCCGGCGGTGTTGGCCCTGTCGACGCCGGCCTGGGCGTTCTCCACCGAGCTCGACATCACCGACACCGCCTGGCGCGCCCCTTCCTGGAGCTGCTCTATGGTGGCCTGTATTTCACTGGTGGAGCTCTGGGTGCGGGACGCCAAGGTCCGCACCTCGTCCGCTACCACCGCAAAGCCGCGGCCCTGTTCTCCGGCCCGGGCCGCTTCGATGGCGGCGTTCAGGGCCAGCAGGTTGGTCTGGTCGGCAATGGCGCGGATGACGTCCACCACCTGCCCCACCTGCTCGGCGTCCTTGACCAGCCGCTCCACCACCCGCGCCGACTCTTCCACCGTGCCCGACAGGGACTGCATCTGGGCGACGGTGTTGGTGACGTCCTGATGGCCCTGGCTGACGGCCTGGGTGATGACCCTGGAGGCCTTTGACGCCTCGGCGGCGTGAGCCGCCACCTGGTGCACCGACTCGTTCATCTGCTCCACCGCCCTCAACGTCTGGGAGGCGTTATCGAGCTGGGCCTGCATCACCCGGTCGGATTCGTCGGTGAGGCGGTTCAGGCTCTGGGCCAGCTCCGCCAGGGGGCTGGCGCTGGCCACCACCTTCTGGATCACCTCCTGGAGCTTGGCGACGAAGGCGTTGAACCACTTGACCAGCTCCCCCAGCTCGTCGTCGGAGCGCACTTCCAGGCGCACCGTCAGGTCACCGTCTTCGCGGGCGAAGCGCTTGAGGGAGGCCACCACCTCGCCGAGGTTGGCGCGGATGCCGCGCACCACGGGCAAGGCGATGAGGAAGAGCAGCACTATGGTGCCGCCTCCCAAGAGGCCGCCGCGCAGGGCCAGCTTGTTGGCGTCGTCCTGGGCGCTCTGGATCTGGCTCTCGAAGAGGTGCAACTGGCCGTCACGGAAGTCGGTCAGGGCCTGGCTGACCTGGTCGTAGCTGGCATTCATGGCGCTGGTGCGCTTGCCGAGGGTGGAGAAATCCAGGCTCGAATCGATCATGCCCTTGGCGATGGCGCCGGCCTCGTCGATATAACCCTGGGCCTGGGCCTTGAGGGCATCGACCTTGCCGTCACCGGTCAGCCTGGCTATCTGGGCCAGATCCTGGCTGAAGCTGCCGGCCAGGGCCTGGGTGGCCTTGAGGCCGTCTTCGTCGCCGGTGGTGACGGCCGAGCTGAAGCCGGTCTTGAGGGAGGCCCATTTCTGCAGGGACTGGTCGGCCAGGCGCAATACCGGGAAGCTCTGGCCCCGGGCCTTGGCCAGCACATTGCCGGTGTCATTGGCGGTCAACACCGTCAACGCCATGAAGACGGCAAAGCCGATGGCGCCGACCAGGGGGATGAGGAGGATTTTTTTAATAATGGTCATAGGATTACCAAGCAACTGCTGCATCCCGTTATCGGCCGCTTCCGCCGGGAATTTAGAGGTCGGACCATATTAATGAATGCCGGTGCTGGAAAAAACGCCCTTGGGACGGCCGCCGTCACAGTTTGGAAAAGGCCTTGTTGCCGAGGCAGCCCTTGAGCCCCGCCCGTATGGCCTTGTGGCCCCGGCGGCGCAGCCGCCGGGCCGCCTTGCCGGGCAAGAGGCTCAAGTCGTGGTCGTCACCCAGTTTTGCCGCCAAGTCCTTGAAACCATCGGCCACCGCCTCTGCTCCCAGCCAGCGGCTCAGGGCTTCCAGGTGTTTGACCTCCTTGCGCAGTTCATGGAGGGCGGCCGCTTGTGGATGCTTAAGGCCCCTGACGGCCAGGTAGTGGCGGCGGGCCCTGGCGTGATCTCGCAGCAGCGCCGACAGCAACTGGTCTTGGGAGGGCTCGGGAGTCAGGCCTATGACCTTGTCCAGGGCCTGGATGTCCGGCACCACGGGCGGCAATTCGGGCAGGCCCTCGAGGCCCAGCTGGGCCCGCCACTGGTTCTGGACATGGCGATCGCGGGCTTTCCCCAGGCTTTGCCTGAGCCGCTTGGCCTCACCGGCCAAGGCCTTGTCGCGCACCACGGCGGCCCAGGCCTGGCAGTCCTTGCAGACCTTGCGGCACTCATGGACGTCCAGGCTTCTCAACCGCTTCCGCAGTCCCGTCTTCATCTCTACCATGGCCTTAAAAACCGGGTCTGCCATTAGACAAAAGGATAAAGGTAGCAGCCCGCTCTCCATGCTAAATCATGGTCATCGATAGTGAAGGAGTACAGAGTCCCATGGCCCTAACGGAAAGTTTCTTCGAAGGCAGCACCACCAAGGCACTGCTCGACCAGACCATAGGCGACTGCCTCAAGGAAAAGGCCAGGCGCCAGCCTAACCACCCTGCCCTGGTGGTGCGCCACCAGCAGATCCGTTGGAGCTATGCCGAACTACAGACACAGGTGGACCGCCTGGCAACTGGGCTGCATCGCCTGGGCATAGAGAAAGGTGACAGGGTGGGGATCTGGGCCCCCAACTGCTACCAGTGGCTGCTGGTGCAGTTCGCCACGGCCCGTCTCGGCGCCATCATGGTCTGCATCAACCCCAACTATCAGAAGACGGAGCTCAAGTACGCCCTCAACAAGGTGCAGTGCAAGGCGTTGGTCTGCGCCGAAGGCTTTCGCGGCAGCGATTACCTGGCCATGCTCGAGACCCTGGCCCCCGAGCTGCCCCACACCCATTCCGGCATGGCGCTCAATGCCAGTGCCCTGCCGAGCCTTCGCCATGTGGTGACCATGGGGCCGGCCAGACCCGGCTATATCGCCTTCGACTGGCTGATGGCGGACCTCGACGCCGAGGAAGAGGCACTGCTGGACAGCCTGGATCTCAGCCCACAGGACCCCATCAACATCCAGTTCACCTCCGGCACCACGGGCAACCCCAAGGGCGCCACCCTGTCCCACTACAACATCCTCAACAACGCCATGCTGGTGGGGGACGCCATGGGCATGACGGCGGCCGACAAGCTCTGCATCCCTGTGCCCCTCTACCACTGCTTCGGCATGGTGCTGGGCAGCCTGCTGTGCGTGGCCCACGGCGCCACCGCCGTCTTCCCCGCCGAGGCCTTCGACGCCGAGAGCACCTTGAGGGCCGTCAGCGAGGAGCGCTGCACCGCCCTGCACGGGGTGCCCACCATGTTCATCAACGAGCTGGCGCACCCGGATTTCGCCAGCTTCGACCTGTCCAGCCTGCGCACCGGCGTCATGGCCGGCGCCACCTGCCCGGTGGAACTGATGAAAAAGGTGATGGGGCCGCTGCACATGCCCGAGATCCTCATCTCCTACGGCCAGACCGAATCCAGCCCCATCAACCACACCACCTTGCGCGACGATCCGCTGGAAAAACGCATCGGCACCGTCGGCAAGGCCGCCGAGCACCAGCAGGTGAAAATCGTCGACGCCTTCGGCCAGGTGGTGCCCATAGGTGAGCGGGGCGAGATCTGCAACCGCAGCTATTCGGTGATGCTGGGCTACTGGGACGATCCGCAGAAAACGGCCGAGGCCATAGACGAAGAGGGCTGGCTCCATTCCGGGGATCTGGGGGTCATGGACCAGGACGGCTATGTGCAGGTGGTGGGCCGCATCAAAGACATGATCATCCGCGGCGGCGAGAACATCTACCCCAGGGAAATCGAAGAGTTCTACTACCGCCATCCCAAGGTGCAGGACATACAAGTGTTCGGCATTCCCGACGACAAGTACGGCGAGCAGGTCTGCGCCTGGGTGATGCTCAGGAAAGGCCAGCAGGCCGACATCGAGGAGATGCGCGCCTTCGCCCAAGGCGAGCTGGCCCACTTCAAGATCCCCAAGTACTTCCACTTCGTCGAGGCCTACCCCATGACGGTCACCGGCAAGATCCAGAAATTCCGGATGCGCGAACTGATGTTGGAAAGCCTGGCCGAAGCCTTGGCAAAACAAGGCTGAGTCAAAGGGGTAGCCGCCGGGCTGCCCCTCTTTACTTTGGAATGCTAAGGTAGCGGCTTTGGCCTCCAAGGAAGAAACACCATGCGCAAGTCCCTGTTATTGCTGGCGCTGCTGAGCCTGAGCGCCCGCGCCGAGTTCAGCATCCCCGGCTTTGAGCTTATCCATACGGTGCCGGTTCAAACCCAGCTCGCCACCCCCGACCTTCGCAGCCCTACCCCCGTCTGGTGCCAGCTGTTCGACGGCGCCAAGCACAGCATCGACATCGCCCAGTTCTATGCCTCCGGCAAGCCCGGTGAGCCCCTGGACCAGGTGATGGCCCACCTCAAGGCCGCCGGGAAAAGGGGCGTGAAGATCCGCTTCCTGATGGACAAGCACGGCCTGCGCGCCTCTGAGCAAAGCACCCTGGACGCCCTCAAGGCCATCCCCAACCTCGAATTTCGCCTCATCGACTACGGCAAGGTAGGCGGCGGCATCATCCACGCCAAGTACTTCGTCATCGACGGCAAAGAAGGCTACCTCGGCAGCCAGAACTTCGACTGGCGCTCCTTGAAGCACATCCACGAGGCGGGGCTCCTGATCAGCGACGCCAAGGTAGCGGGCCAGATGCAGGCCATCTTCGACATCGACTGGCAGGCGCAGAAGCTGCTGGCCGAAGGCAAACCTGTGCCGGTGCAGAACCAGCACAAGGTGCTGGCGGACGAGTCCCAGGGAAACTACCTGGTGGCCAGCCCCAACGCCTTCAACCCGCCCGGTGTCGGTGATTCCGAATCCGAGCTGCCCAAACTGCTGGCCAAGGCCAAGAAGGAAGTGCTGATCCAGGTGATGGAATACGCGCCCCTGTCCTATGCGCCTGGGATCAGGCCCTATTACGCCGTCATCGACGACGCCATCCGCGCCACGGCCCAGCGCGGCGTCAAGGTCAAATTGATGGTGGCGGACTGGAACACCCAGGAACCGGAGCTCAGCTACCTCAAGAGCCTGGCGGTGCTGCCCAACGTCGAGGTGAAAGTCGTCACCCTGCCCCAGGCAAAGGAAGGCTTCATCCCCTATGCCAGGGTGATCCACACCAAGACCATGGACATCGACGACCAGATCGCCTGGCTTGGCACCAGCAACTGGGAGGGGGGTTATCTCGACAACTCCCGCAACCTGGAGATGGTGATGCAGGATGCCAAGATGGCGAAAAGGCTCGGCGAGCTGCACCGCCAGCTCTGGGACAGCCCCTACGCCAAGGCCATCGACCTCGACAAGGCCTACCCCAGGCCCCATCCCGGCACCGAACACTAAGCCCAGAGCAAAGCCCCCAGACAAACAGGGGGCTTTGTGCTATAGTCCGCCGACTTTTTATCGGTTGGACAAGAAGATGAGCCTGGAAAAACAACTGATGGACCGCGCCGGCGGTCAATGTGAACTCTGCGGTGCCACAGAAGGTCTCGCCCCTTACCAAGTACCCGCCAGCCCCGACAGCAGCAGCGACTGCCAGGTACTGCTCTGCCCCAGCTGCCTGGGTGAAGCCGAGGCGCCGACCAGCGTCAACCATTGGCGTTGCCTCAACGACAGCATGTGGAGCCAGGTGCCGGCCGTGCAGGTGATGGCCTACCGCCAGCTCAAGCGCCTCAGTGCCGAGACCTGGGCCCAGGATCTGCTGGACATGCTCTACCTCGACGAGGAAGTGAAGAAGTGGGCCGACGCCGGCCTGGCCGCCGAGGAAGACGACAGCGAGCCGACCCTGGACAGCAACGGCGCCCGCCTGCTGGAAGGGGACGACGTCACCCTGATCAAGGACCTCGAGGTCAAGGGCGGCGGCTTCACCGCCAAGCGCGGCACCCTGGTCAAAGGCATCCGCCTCACCAACAACCCCAAGCACATCGAAGGCAAGGTCAACGGCGTCCAGATAGTGCTGGTGGCCGAATACCTCAAGAAGGCCTGATGGAAAGGCGGCGCAAGCCGCCTTTCTTTTACGTCAAAAATTTGACACCCAGCGAGGTGCCGACCCCTACCCCCTTCTATGCTTTAACCATCGGGCAATGGCTTTTGCTTGGGGGTTCATGTGTATCGGAACACCACCCCAGGGACGGTACTCTCATGGCCAGCCTTGTTGCTGGTATCGCTGCTGGCTTTGGCTTGCCCGGCCAACAGCATGCCGCAAAACACCGCCCTGGTGCCCTCCAGCACCGCCCTGGTGCTGGCAAGCGAGGGCACCAAGGAAACCCCAGCCCCCCCAATCCAAAACCACCACCTGTTCTTGATGCTCGGCGCCCTTGGCCTCCAACTCCTCATCATTGGCCTGGTGCTCTTCGGCATAGCCCGTTGGCGCCGCCTGCAACAGGAAAGCCGCCGCCTTAGCCGGATGCTGGGCAAGGTGCTGGACGCCGCTGACGCCTTCGCCATCATCGCCACAGACGCCGGTGGCCTCATCACCCATTTCAACCGCGGTGCCGAACTGATGTTGGGCTACAAGGCCGACGAGTTGGTGGGCCTTGCCACCCCCCTGGTACTCTTCCTGGAGCGGGAAGTGCAAGTCAGGGCCAAGGCCCTGGGGGATGAGCTGGGGATAGAAGCCCAGGGCTTTCGCGCCCTGGTCGAGCTGGCAGAGCGCCAGGGCTGTGACAGCCGGGAGTGGACGCTGATGCGCAAGGACGGCCGAACCTTGCCGGTATCCCTGGTGTTCACCACCATGCGCGACCCCGATGGCCTGGTCACCGGCTACCTGGGTGTGGCCCAGGACATCACTGAGCAGAGCCTCGCCGCCAGCGTCTTTGCCAACAGTTACGAGGGCATCATGATCACCGACGCCGACAACCTCATCGTCGACGTCAATCCCGCCTTTAGCCGCATCACCGGCTACAAGGTCGAGGAAGTGCGGGGCAAGAAGCCCTCCCTGCTCTCCTCAGGCCGCCAGGGGGAGGACTTCTACCAGGCCATGTGGCAGTCCCTGGTCGACACCGGCGCCTGGCGGGGCGAGATCTGGAACAGGCGCAAGTCCGGTGAAGTCTATGCCGAGATCCTGGCCATCTCGGTGGTGCGGGACGCCACAGGCCGCATCCAGCACCATATCGGCGTCTTCTCCGACATCAGTCAGCAAAAGGCCCAGGAAAACGAGCTGGCCCATATCGCCAACTACGACACCCTGACCGGCCTGCCCAACAGACGCCTGCTCAACGAACTCTTGGGCCGCAGCCTGGCCCAGGCGGATCGCAAGGGCCAGGGCCTGGCCATCTGCTTCATCGATCTGGACGGTTTCAAGCCCATCAACGATCAGTACGGCCATCAGACCGGCGACATGCTGCTGGTGGAGGTGGCCAAAAGGCTGCAGAAGACGGTAAGACAGATGGACGTGGTGGCCAGGCTGGGTGGCGACGAGTTCGTGCTGCTGCTGACCGAGTTGGATGAACTGGACGATCTCGAAAGCCTGCGCCATTCCCTGGACCGGCTGCTGGCCGCCGTCAGCGCCCCCTTCACCATAGAGGGGGTGCCGATGCAGGTCTCTGCCAGCATCGGCGTCAGCCTCTACCCCCAGGACAAGGCGGCCCCCGAGATCCTGCTGCGCCGGGCCGATCAGGCCATGTACAGGGCCAAGCAGTCCGGCAAGAACCAGTATCAACTCTTCGACCTGGAGCGGGACAGGCAACTCAGCCACTACCAGAGCTGGCTGAACCGGCTGGAAACGGCCTTGACCGGCGGCGAGCTGTGCCTCTACTACCAGCCCAAGATCAACCTCATCAACGGCCAGGTGGAAGGTGCCGAGGCATTGCTGCGCTGGCAGCACCCCAGCGAAGGCCTCAAGTCTCCCGGCGAATTCCTCAGCCATCTCCTCGGCACCAAGTTGGAATTGCGCCTGGGGCGCTGGGTGCTGGCCACGGCCCTGGCACAGCTGGCGGCCTGGCACAGGGCCGGCCTTTCCCTGAGCCTGTCGGTCAACATCAGCGCCGCCCAACTGCTGCAGCCGGACTTCGCCGAGGAACTGGCCGCCCTGCTGGACAGTTACCCCGATGTCTCCCCCTCAGCCCTGGAGCTGGAGCTGGTGGAAACGGCGGCCTTGACCGATCTGGGCCAGGCCGCCCGCACCTTGACCCACTGCCATCAACTGGGGATCCACACCGCCCTCGACGACTTCGGCACCGGTTATGCCTCCCTCACCTACCTGAGGCGGCTGCCGGTGGACAGGCTCAAGGTGGATCAGAGTTTCGTGCAGGACATGCTCGAAGATCCCAACGATCTCTCCATCGTCGAAAACATCATCCAGATGGCCAAGGCCTTCAACCGCGACGTCATTGCCGAAGGGGTTGAGAACCAAAGCCAGGCCAGGGCCCTGCTGCAGCTGGGCTGCAGCCGTATCCAGGGCTTCGGAGTGGCCAGGCCCATGTCGGCCGAACGCTTCTGGCCCTGGTTGCATCGCTGGCAGCAGCGCCCGCGCTGGCTGGCGCCCAAGCTGCCCCCTTACCACCACCAGTTGCCACTGTTGACCGCCATCACAGCCCACCGCCTCTGGGTGGACGGGATCCTGGCCCAGGTCGCAGGCAAGGAGCCCGAGCCCCTGGAGCTATCCAGCAACCACTGCCCCCTGGGGCTCTGGTACCACACCGCCGGCATGGCCCGCTATGGCCACCTGGACAGCTTCCTGGCCCTGGAAGCCCTGCACGACAGCTCCCATGAAGCGGCCAAGGCCTTGCTGGGCGCGGACGAAACCAGCAGGGCCGCAAAAACGAAGGCCTTGCTGGCCGCCAGGGACGCCGTCATCAACCAGTTAGCCCTGGTCATCAAGGGCGAAAGCCCCAAGGTCAGGCGCAGCCAAAACGGCTAGAGCCGCTCCCTCAAGAGCCCCTCCAACCAGCCGGCAAAGGCCTGCAAACGTTTGGACAGGTGCCGCCGGTGCGGATAGAGCAGCCAGAGCGGCAGGGGCGGCGGCCTGAATTTTGGCAATATCTCCACCAGTTGGCCGCTGTCCAGCAGCGGCTGCACGCTGTGCCTGGGATTCTGGATGATGCCAAGTCCGGCAAGGCAGGCCCGGATATAGCTGTCGCTCTGGTTGACGGTGAGGACCGCGTCCATGGGGAAGCTCTCGAGGCCCCCCTGCCCCTGGAATTCGAACTCTGGAGCAGCGGCCCCCAGCACCTGGCTGTAATGCACTACCCTATGGCCGGCCAGGTCGTTGAGGCTTTGCGGGTTGCCGAAGCGGGCCAGGTAGGCCGGGCTGGCACAGTTGCACTGGGCCATGTCCGCCAGGTGCCTGGCGATAAGGCCTTGATCCACTACGGGACCGCCACGGACAACGCAGTCGAAACCTTCCGCGACCAGATCCACCCGCCGGTCTGAGCTGCTGAGCTCGACCTTGAGCTTAGGGTGGCGGTCCAGGAAATCACCCAAGTTGGGCAGCACCAGCCCCAGGGCCAGGCCTATGGGCATGTCCACCCTCAGGCTGCCGGCCAGCTGGCCGGGGCTGGTCTGGAACAAGGTTTCCACCTCCTGCACTTCTGCCAGCAACGGCTGGCAGCGCTCGACGAAGAGGCTACCGTCCTGGGTCAGGGTCACGCTGCGGGTGGTGCGGTGCAGCAGCCTCGCCCCCAGGTGGGCCTCGAGCTGGGCCACCAGGTTGGAAACATGGGTCTTGGACAACCCCAGATCCGCCGCCGCCTTGGTAAAGCTCTTGAGGTCGGCCACCCGCAAGAAGATCTGCATGGCCTGGAGCCTGTCCTGCATGGTCATTGTCCATCATTAGAAAACACAGCATCTATTATGACGGCGTTTATCCCATTACGTACGACCAATAAGCTTCTCCTCGTCCCTAAGTCCATTGGAGGAAGCCCTCATGACACCATCCATAGCCCTCATCACCGGCGGCAGCCGCGGCCTTGGCCGCAACGCCGCCCTGGCCCTGGCCGCTGCCGGTACAGACGTCCTCATCAGCTACCACAGCCAGGAAGCGGCAGCCGGCAAGGTGGTGGCCGAGATAGAAGCCATGGGCCGCAAGGCCGCCGCCCTGCAACTGGACACCGGCGACCTGGCCAGCTTTCCGGCCTTCAAGGCGCAATTGCAGGCGCTGCTGGCCGACCACTGGCAACGTAGGGACTTCGATTTCCTGGTCAACAATGCCGGCATCGGCCTCAATGCCCCCTTGGCCGAGAGCACCGAGGCCCAGTTCGACCAGCTGATGAACGTCCACTTCAAAGGGGTCTTCTTCCTGACCCAGGCCCTGCTGCCGCTGCTCAAGGACGGCGGCCGCATCCTCAACTTTTCCAGCGGCCTGGCCCGCTTCTCCCTGCCCGGCTACGGCCTCTATGGCGCCATGAAGGGGGCAGTGGAAGTGCTGACCCGCTACTGGGCCAAGGAACTGGGCGAGCGCGGGATCCGCGTCAATGTGCTGGCCCCCGGCGCCATCGAGACCGACTTCGGTGGCGGCGCCGTCAGGGACAGGGCTGAGGTCAATGCCTTCGTGGCCGGCGTCACGGCCCTGGGCCGGGCCGGGATCCCCGACGACATCGGCAAGGCAGTGGCCATGTTGCTGTCCGACCAGAGCAGCTGGATAACGGGCCAACGCATCGAGGCCTCCGGCGGCATGTTCCTCTGAGCAAAGGGCCCTGAAGGCCCTTTTTTATTGGCCCACGGCGGCATCCTGGGGCTGCCAGCCGTCCTTGTCCAGGGTCAGCCAGGCGCAGTAACTGGACTTGTCCTGGGGGACCTTGGCCTGGGGGTAAGGCTCCAACTGGTTGAGGGTCAGGCTGTAGCCCTGGTAGTGGAGGGTGGCCGGGTAACGGGCGGCACTGTTGAGGATGTAATCGGTGGGCTCGAGCCCGTCCTTTTGCAGCTGCACCTGCAAGGCCGCGTTGCCCTCCCAAATACATTGAGCACCCAGGGCGCAACGGGAGTCTTCCAGCACCGACACGAAGCGGATGTGCAAGGCCTGCTCGAGGATGGACACCTTCTGGCCTATGCCGATGGCAAAACGGCCCATCATCACCTCTGGTTTGGTCTTAGCCAGGCAACCGGTCAACAGGGGAGCGCTGGGTTTGGGTGACGGAGGCGGCGGCGGAGTTGGTTTGGGCTGGGGAGCGCTGGCACAAGCGGCCAGCAGCAATACGAGGCAAGGCGGCAGGGAACGTGTCATGGCTTTTTATAAGGTTGGCTTCCATGCCTTCATCCTAGTCAGGCTTTGGCCGTTTTGCCGATTCTTATCAATCTGTTACTCACAATTCTGCACGTTCGACCAAGAGTAACGGCGGCACGGAGAAGAAGGCGGCGAACTCCCGTACCGTTCGAAAGCTCACCCTTTTACCCAGCTCGGCCCTCTTGATGGTGGCCAGGGACAAGCGCAGGGCGCGGCGCTGGCAGGCGAAGTAGAGATCTTCCTGGCTCAGGCAATGCTGCCGGCGCAGCGACTTCAACAGTGCGGCATCAATCCTTTGTGTCCCTTTCATGACCTTGGTCCTTTTGGCTGCCCAGGCCCAGTCTAGTTGGCCATCTCGCCAGCGCAAAACAAACACCAAAGAACATAAAGCAATCAACTGTTAACGAGAGTTTCCAGTCGGGATCCGGGTGACAAAGCCGTTACCGCTCCTTGACGGTGCTGACACCGTGCTGATGCCGAACTGATACGGCGCCCCTCCCTGCCCTTTTCATACTTGGTTGGCGCCTGGCCCCCTTGGCCCGGCGGCATTTCACTATTTTCATCATCACGAGGACAGCAAGATGAGTAACGTTAACTGGAATAACGGCCAACTGATCACCCTGGAACAGGGCATGACCGCCACCTGCAACGGCAACCTCAACCCCGGGCAGCTCTACTGCCTCTTCTTCTACAATGCCGCCCAAAACGACGCCGACACCACTGTCTCCGTGGTCTGGTCCAACTCCCAACCGCCGGTGCTGGTCAAGGTACCGGGCACCACTGGCCGCCAGGGCCTGGCCTCCATCTGCTTCGTCAATGGTGACCAGACCAACACCGTTTCCGCCGCTGTGACCGGTGGCCAACCGGGCGCCTCCATCCAGGCCTTTATCGGCAGCGTCAAGATGCCCATCGACACCAGCGGCATCAACAACAAAGAACTGCCTGCCAACGGCCAGCCCCAGCCGCTGAAAGCCTTCACCCGTTACTACGACGTGCCGGCCTCCCACTGGTACCAGGCCCAGGTACAAAGCGACATCGACCAGTTCATCTTCGTGCAGATGCAGGAGCAGAAGGCCGTGGTGAACATCGTCAACAAGCTGGTGGACCCCAGCAACATCATCGCCTACGCCGGCGACGCCCAACAGTACGTGACCATCAACAGCTCCGACTACCAGCTGCTGAGCTGGAGCCTGCAAGGCAATGGCCGCCAGTTCGTGTGGATCAACGCCGACAGCGTGCAAAACTCCCAGAACGCCACCATCAGCCTCCAGTCCCTGTCCAGCCTCTATGCCGCCCAGATGGGCAACAACAGCTAAGAGCCCAGGCTCAAAAAAGGGCGGCCAAAGGCCGCCCTTTTCATTGTTGAGGGGCCTGAGCCCTCCCCTTCCAATGCTTAGTACCCGATACCGCCTCGGACAAAAAAGGCGCCCGAAGGCGCCTTTGTTCAAGAGTGAAGAGCACTGGGTTAGTGCAGTTTCCTGCGGCGACCGGCCAGGGCCGCCAGGCCTAGCAGGCCGAACAGGCCCACGGAGCCACCGCCACCGGAGGACTTGGGCTGCTCGGTGGTCGCAGCAGCGTTCACCTGTACTGTGACCTTGGCGGTGCTGGACAGCACGCCGTCGGACAGGGTCACGGTGAAGTCGTGGCTACCGGCGCCAAGGCCAGTGACCGTGATGGTGCTGCCGGTGCCGGAGACGTTGTCACCTTCCCAGCTGTAGGTCAGGGTGTCGCCATCCGGATCGGTGGAGCCGGAAGCGTCCAGGGTCACACTGTCACCTTCGGTGATGGTGGAGGCAGAGGCGCTCAGGGCTGCGACGGGGGCGTCGTTCACCGGGTTCACGGTCAGCATGAAGCGGGTGCTGGTGCTGTCGGACGGGTTGTCCATATCGGCAACGGTCACTGTCACTTCGGTACTGCCGGAGAAGTTGGCCTCAGGCAGGATGTCGACGGTAGAGCCGGAGTCGTTGCCGCCCACGGTGGCGCTGATGTGCTCGCCGCTGACGGTGATGACGTCCTTGGTGTTCTTCTCGTCGGCGTAAATCACCTGAAGGCCTTCAAGGGCGGTGTCCTCGTCGGTCACCTGATCCTGGATGGCGCCGAGGGTGATGTTGCTGGGCACGCTCAGGCTCTGGGCCAGCGTGGTGTCGGCCATGCCTTCCACCTGGCTGGTGGTCTGCCAGTTGATGGTCTTACCGGCGGCGTCATCGGCTACCTTGGCCCAGACGGTCACCTCGAACTGGGACTGCTCGGGACCTTGGTAATCCATACAGATCACCTTGCCGGATTTCACCACCTTGTCGAGGCCGTCATACTCGCCGATCTGCAGGCCTTTGATGCCCTCAAAGGGCCCATAGGTGTTGTAGAGACCACGGTAGCCTTGCAGGCCGATGGAGCCACGGCCATCGGTGCTGCCGAAGTTAACGTTGTCATAGGCGTAGTAGATCTCGTACTGGCCGTCGCCGAAGCGGGTGTTGGCGTTGAAGATGGTCTCGAAGTCGAAGCTGTCATCCTGGGGCTGGGCGAGCATGCCGTAGTAGTAGCTCTTGGCCTTATCCCATTCGATGATGCCCCAACCGCTGGGCCCGGTGTTGGCGACGCTGATGCCGCTGGTGCCGGTCAGCTCCACGGACTGGATCAACCCCTGGCTCATGTTGAAGTAACTCAGGTTACGCCACAGCGGGGCCATGGCCTGGAAGGGGCCACTGTTGGGGAAGAGGTCGTGGAAGGGGAACATCCAGGGCTGGCCCATGAAGTCCACCAGGCCGCTGCCACGGATCCCCATCATCTTGCCACCGAGGTCGTCGTCCTGGTTGTCGTACAGGTGGAAGCTGTCGTAGTAGCCACCCAACATCAGGTTGACGGTCAGGCGGTTACCGTAGCGGTAATCGGCGTTGCCGCGGCTGTCGAAGCCGCCCATGACGGGGGTGATGCCAAAGTCGCGCAGGTTGACGTAGCCGCCAGGGTTTGAGCCACCGAAATCCGGGGTCTTACACATGGCGTCATAGTCGGTGCTGGCCGGGTCGTTGCTGGTGACAGCGTAGTGAGGCGCTACATCGGTGGTATCCGGCTGGACGCCGCTGATGGTCAGCACGCCGTTTTCCAGCTTGACGTCGGCCGCGCTGGCGCGGTTGAGCATCACGTCATCGGCGGTCACCTTGAGCCCTTCCGGGATCGGGGTGGTCAGGGTGAAGGCGCGATCGCTACCGCTGTTGTTGGCCAGCACCTGCAGGGTGTAAGGCACCACTTCACCGGCGGCCGCACCTGTCTTGGCCTTGTCGGGGTTATCACCCACCTGCAGGCTGACATGGTCGGCGCCACGCACCAGTTTGAGGTCCATACGGCCGATGTCGCTGGGGTTGTTGGCTGAGGTACCCACGTCAATGGCGCTGTAGTAGACGTCGCCCGCCATCATGCCGGGGATATCCCAGTTCAGGTCGCCGCTGCCGTTGGCCGGATCGCTGTTGTCCAGGGTCATCTGCAGGTTGCTGGCAGCCTCTTCGCCCACGGCCGTGAAGCTGTAGGAGAAGGTCTCTTCGGTGCCTGAAGGCGCGCCTACCTTACGGGGGTTATAGATCACCGCCCAGTATTTGCCCGGCTCTGGGTTGTTGATGTTACAGAAGTTGTCGTAGGCGATGTGGTTGGAGACACAGAGCAGCTCGGTATTGGTATCTACCACACCGTCACCGTTGTAGTCCTTGCCCAGGTAAACCAGGGCGTTACCCTTGTTGCTGGTGCCGTTCAGGGGAGAGTCGACAGTGCCGTGGCTTTCCAGAACGAGGCGCTTGGTGCCGGCCGGCACATCGATCCAGTCGGTGTGGGTGGCTTCGTCAATGCGGTCCGACATGGGGATGGCGGGATCGTCCATGCCAGTGCTGGCCCAGGGGAAATAGCCGTCGTCATCCTTGGGCAGGGTCACTTCCTTGATGTCGGCCTTGACCGGCGCATAGACGGTGGCCATGGGGCTGGCGCTCTCGCCCAGGTTCAAGCCCTTGTAGTGCTGGCTGCCGGTGTCGTCGTGGGCCTTGGCTTCGATACGGGGAGGCAGGTCGCCACCGTCATATTTGAAGGCCATGGGCCAATGGGCGTTGGGGGCGGCGCCGTTCATTTCCTCGAACATCAGGTCGGTATGCAGCTCCACTTCGGAGTTGCTGAACCAGTCCTGGGTGTCCATGACGTGGGCCTTGACCAATATGGTCTGGCTCTCACCGGCCTTGAGGCTGAACTCGCTGGGAATGGTCTCGATGGTGACGCCGTTCTGTTCCAGCTCCTGGCGCATGTCGAAGCTCCAGCTGGTCACAGGGGCATTGCTGACCTTCCAGGTGCCGTCCTTGGTGGCGGTGACGGTACGTACCCACTGGCAGTCCGGCTTGCAGCTGAAGTTGAACAGGTAAGGCATGTTCAGCTTGTGCACCACACCGCCGTTGTCCGGGTCGGCCGCATGGAACTCGTCACCGGTGACGTCCATCACCAGGCCGGCATCGGCGGCGCTCGCCACGTTGATGCGGCCGCTACCGACGCGGTAGATGCCGGCGGTACCGACATCACCGGTCTCCTGGTTGAGGCGGTGGTACTTGACGGTTTCCTCGGCGGTCATCATCAGGGAGGACTGCACTTCGGCGGCGGTCCAATCCGGATGCACCTGGCGCAGCAGGGCCATGGCACCGGCCACGTGCGGGGTCGCCATGGAGGTACCGCTCAGCAGGGTGAAGTCGACGTTGCTGGGGGCGGCGTTGAAGGGATGCTGGTCGGCAAAGGCGGCATAGATGTTGACGCCGGGGGCCGAGACCATGGGCGCCATCACTTCCGGGTTGGAATAGGAAGGGCCACGGGAAGAGAAGGCCGCCAGCCAGTCACCCAGGCTGTCGTCGATACGGCGCTCTATGGTGGTGGCGTTGATGGTCAGGGCATGGCCATGCTCGGTGGTGGAGTCAATCCAGTCTTCGAGGCCGTAATAACCGTTGGTGTTGTCGCCGTGGTAGGCGCCGTAGCTCAGGTGCAGCGCCGGCAGGCTGTAGCTGGCGGTGGCGTAGACGGCGTCGGCCGAACCGTAGTTGTAGAGGATGAAGCCGTCGGCGCCACCGGCCTTGACGTTGTCCGCCTTGAGGGTACGGGCAACGGCAGTGGGGTCGTTGAGGTTGCCACGGGCGCAGACCACGATGACCTTGGCCGGCTGGCCAGTCTCATCAAGGATGGGGCCGCCGCCTTGCTTGGCGGGGTAGTTGTCGAAGGTGCCGGCCGGGAAGGAGTTACGGCAATAAGCGCTGCCGGTGGTGGCGGAGGTGCCGGTCTGGCCCAGGCTGTCGGTGTAGTCCTGGGCGCGCACCACCACACCGGTCACGGAGGTCTTGTTGAGGCCGCCGCCTGTCAGCTCGGTCCACTTGGGCACTTCGCTGCCCAGAGCCGGGTCGATGAAGTGGGGATCGGTGGCGGTGGTTTCCACCACCACTTCGCGGTTATGGGTGCTGGCGGCCACGTTGATCAGCCAGGGCGCAGCGTTGTCCAGGGCGCCGAAGTATTCGGCGGCACCACCGGCCTGGCCGGAGTTGCCGGCGGCGGCGGCGACGTTGATGCCGGCTTCGCGGGCGGCCAGGAAAGCCAGCTCGGTGTCGTCGGTCCAGATCGGGGAGTCAGAGCCGCCGATGGAGAAGTTGATGACGTCCACCTTGTCTTTGATGGCATCTTCGATACCGGCCAGGATGGCTTCGCCGGGGCAGCCGTTGTAGCCCGCATCGTTGGAGGGATAGCAGACCTGGTAGGCGATGATCTGGGCGTGGGGGGCCACGCCGGACATGCGCGGGAAGAAGTCGGCCTTCAGGACGTCACCGGTGCCGTTGTCCTCGCTGTTGGGCATCAGGAAAGGCACATGGGTCATGACGTTACCGGCCACGGTGGACGCGGTGTGGGAGCCGTGGCCCTGGTAATCCTCACCGTTGTGGGGGACGGCCGGGTTCAGGGTGCTGTAGAGATCGGTCACCGCCGCGTAGGAACGTACGCCGATGAGCTTGTTGTTACAGGTCAAGGTGGGGGCGTCACCGGCGCAATCACCGAGGTAGCCACCGGCCGGAGCTGGATAGACGTAACCGTCTTCGGGATGATCGGAGAAAGCAGGGTTGTCGCTGTTGATACCGGTATCGATGATACCCACGACGATACCTTCACCCTGGGCCTTGAGACCGGTGCCGGCGTCACCGTTCCAGACCTGGTCGGCCTTGATGAACTGGGGGCCGGCGTCGGTACGCAGCTGGTAGAGCTTGGAGCGCTCTACCGAGGCGACCTGGGGCAGCTTGGAGACTTCGCGGGCCTGATCCTGGGTCATCTTGACGGTAAAGCCGTTGAGGGCCTCACTGAACTGATGGCGCATGGTGGCGTTGCTGGCGATGCTCTGCACCTGGCTCAGCACGGCGGCCTGCTGGGAGACCATCTTGGCCTTGTAGCTGTCGACCTGGGCGCTCAGGCTGGAGGGCAGGGTCTTGGCGGACACGCTCATCAGGCCTTTGGTCACCGCCTGCTTTTGCAGCTCGGAACGTACCACGGCAGCGGGGGCGCCTTGCAGGCGGACTATGTAGACCTGCTCGCCTTGGACGTCAGGCTCTTCGGTGAACTTGTTGTGTTGGGATCTGACCTGGACGTTCAGGCCGTCGTTCTGCATCAGGCTGTTGCTGTCGACAAGCTCTTTTTGGAAGGCTTTGAGTTCGGCGGCAGTCGCCTTGATTGGCTGGAGAACGCCAACCTTGCCACTGGGCATGACCGGCGAGATCCCGGCCGCGGCGCCGCTGCCGAAGGCATAGAGCCCGGCCAGCACGGCGCTGGTGAGTAACTTGATTCTCATGATAGTGGTCCCATCTCTTCTGTAGTGTGATGCCGCCTGTTCCAGCTGTTGCACTTGCCCCCCAAGGAGCGGCCAGTTGTGCAACCTGATGTGAACATTCGGGCAACCTAGTTAACCCCCTTTTTCCACGGCACCATGAGCGCAGCGATGTAGCACTTTGTAACCTTCGGATAACAAACGGGTTCGAGATGGTAGGATGCTGGCACCTTTCAGAAGCCAGGCTGGCCTCGGCCTGTGAAGACGAATGATGAGATGTTGAGCCGGCGAGATAACGTCAGAATTTTCCTACAAGGACATCGGATTCCCCTGACCGAGCGCGCCAGAAGATGCTGCTAGGCTGTCGACGCAGCCCAGCGATGACTGCGGTTGCAGCAGTGGAGACCGACGATGAATAGCCACCATCACCTGTTGTTAGTTGAAGATGATGAAGCCCTCGGCACCTTGATCAAGAGGTACCTGACCCAGCACCGCTTTCTCGTTTCCCATGCCAAGACGGGTCAGGAGGCCATGCAGCACTGCCACGGCAATCGCTACGATCTGATCCTCTGTGACATCATGCTGCCGGATATGGATGGTTTCGAGCTCTGGTCCAAGCTGGAGGGAACCGTAGAGAGCGACTTCATCTTCCTCACCTCCCTCAAGAGCATCAGGGACCAGATCCGTGGCTTGGAGCTGGGCGCCTGTGACTACATCGTCAAGCCCGTGGCCCCTGAACTGCTGCTCGCCAAGCTCAAGGCGGTGCTGCGCCGCCGCAGTGCCCTGGAGAAGAGCAAGATAGTGCTGCATGACCTCTGTATGGAGAGTGCCAGCCAGACCCTGACCATAGGGGGGCGCCCCTACGATCTGACCCCCCGCGAGTTCGACCTTTTGTGGCTGTTCGCCGCCTACCCGGGCCAGATCCTGAGCCGCGACTACCTCTTTATCCACTATATAGGGCGCCAGTATGACGGCCTGGACAGGGCCGTCGACCTCAACGTCAGCCGCCTGCGCAAGACCCTGGAGAGCATGGATGTGCCCGGCCTCGAGCTGAAGACGGTGCATGGCAAGGGGTACCTGCTCAGCTACCCACCCCAGTGGGAAGGTGCCCAGGCCTGAAGTGCTGCGGCGCCTCAGCCCTTAAGCAAGGCGTCCAATTCCCGGTCCAGTGCGTCCAAGGCCGCCAGCAGGGCCGCTCTGGGCCCATCCGGCTCCCCTTCCCCGGCGCAGGCCAACTCCAAGGCTTCGCAGCGGCTCACCAGTTGCCCGGCCTGCACCATCCTCGCCGCCCCCTTGATGCGATGGGCCAGTTCGGCCAGGGCCTGTCTGTCGCCGCCGGCCTCAACCAGCGCCAGGCAGTCCTTGTGGTTGGCGTCCTTCAATGCCAGCAGCAGCGCCTTCAGCCGGCCCTCGTCATGGGCCATCAACTGGCGCAACACCCTGATATCCAAAAGGGAGGCCGCATCTCTGGCCGCTTGCAGTTGGGCCAGGCAGCCATGAAGGTCGGCAAGGGCTATGGGCTTGAACAGGCAATCATCCATGCCCGCGTCCAGGCAGCGCTGTCGTGCTTCTGGCTGGGCGTTGGCGGTGAAGCCCAGCAGCAGGCAGGGAGCCAGCCCGGCTTGGCGCTCCTCCGATCGGATGGCCCCGGCCAGCTCAAAGCCGTTCATCTTCGGCATGTTGCAGTCTGTTACCACCAGGTCGAAACCGCCCTGGCGCCACAGGGCCAGCCCTTCTTCGCCGTCCACGGCCAGGGCAACCCGATGCCCCAGTATCGCCAGTTGCTGGCCCAGTAGCTGGCGGTTGACCGGGTGATCGTCCACCACCAAGACCTTCATGGCCGCCAAGGGCGGCAGCGCACCTTCTTCCTCGGGGCCACGCCCCTTCCCGGCCAAGGCCGGTAAGGGCAGCACCACCTTGGCCCTGGTGCCCCTGCCCGGCTCGCTGTCCAGCGCCAGACTGCCCCCCATCATCTGGCAGAGGGTGCGGCTGATCATCAGGCCAAGGCCGGAGCCAGAACCCTGGTTCCCCACCTGGCTGAAGGCGCTGAACAGCTTTTGCTGGTCGGCCTTGCTGATGCCGATGCCGGTGTCACTCACCGCGAGCTGCAGGGTGAAATCCGCCCCTTGCCCCTGGCCGCAGGCCTCGAGCCTGACTTCGCCGGCTTCGGTGAACTTGATGGCATTGCCGACCAGGTTGAAGAGCACCTGCTTGAGGCGCAGGGGGTCCACCTGCACCGTCGGCAAAGGGCTGGCTTCGAGCACCAGGTTCAGGCCTTTTTGCCGGGCCAGGCCCTCAAAGACCCGGATGATGCCAGCCAGCAGGGGTTGCAGCTCGGTCGGCTTGGGAAAGAGATCCAGTTGCCCCGACTCGATGCGGGAGATATCCAGGATGTCACCCAGCAGCGCCAGCAAGCCCCGGGCCGAATCATGGGCCAGCTCCAGGGAGTCCCTATCGGGCTGCCCTACCCTGGCCCGGCGCAGCGCCAGCTCCAGCATGCCGAGAATGGCGTTCATGGGGGTGCGGATCTCGTGGCTCATGGTGGCCAGGAAGGTGCTCTTGGCCTTGTTGGCCCTGTCCGCCTCTTCCTTGGCGCGGCTCAGCTCAGCCACCATGGCCCGCCTGTCGCTGATGTCTATCCAGCCGCCGATCACGCCCTGGGCCTGGCCCTGGGCGTCACCATAGGGCTGGAACCACTGGTAGATGAAGGTCTCCTTGCCGTTGATGCAGACAACCCTGTCCAGCAGCATGGCCTCGCCACTGGCCAGCACCGCCTGGTGGCTTTGGCGTATGGCCTGCTCATCCTGGGCAGACAGCCTGCCCAGGCCCACCCTGTCCGAGCCCATGGCCTCCTGGCGGCCGATGCCCAGGAACGCCAGGTAGCTGTCGTTGCAGATCACCAGGCGCTGCGCCCTGTCCCTGGCGTAGATGGGATGGGGGGTACCGTTGATCAGGGTGTCCATGAAACGCAGTTGGTCGTTCAAGGCCAGCTCCGCCTTGCGCTTGCGGGCTATCAGGCGCCGCAAGGCGAGGTTCCAGGCGGCGGCGGCCAACATCAAGACCAGCACCACGGCGACAGCGCTGATGATGACGCTCATGTAATCCCGCCAACTGCTGGGGGGCGGGGCTATGTTGCTGCGCCAGCGGTTGATGAGGACGCTGAGTTCCTCCGGCGAGATATTGAGCAGGGCCTTGTCCAGCACCGCCTTCAACAGGGGTTCGTCCTTGCGCACCACAAAAGACAGGTGCTGCCCCTCGACCTCGGGCAGGGCCACCATCTTCAGGCTATCGCTGAACTGGCGGGCAACATAGAAGCGGGCGGAATTCAGTTCCCTGATGGTGGCGTCGGCGTCGCCTTTGCTGACGGCCACGAAGCTTTCACGGATGGTGGGGGTCAGGCGCAGCCGGATCTCGGGGTGGTGCTCCTGAAACCAGGGCACCATCAGGACCCCCTGCGGCAAGGCTAGGGTCTTGCCCTTCATGTCGGCAAGGGCGCTGGGCTGGCCCTTGCCTTGGCGGGTCACCAACACAAAGGGCAGGCCCAGGTAGGAGCGGCTGAAAAGAAACCGCTGGCGCCGCTGGGCCGTGGCGCCATAATCTGCCGCCATGTCCAAGACCCCGGCCTGCAGATCCTGGACGCCCTTGGGGATCTTGTCGTAGGGGTGGATCTCAAAGTGCAGCCCCGTCATCACGCCGATCACCGACAGCAGGTCGGATGTCACACCGTGGTAGTTACCGTCCTCACCGATATAGGAGATGGGGGCAAATTCCGAACTCACCCCTACTTTGACCAAGGCGTGTGCCGCCACCCAGGCCTGCTCTTCAGGCGTCAGCGCCAGCCTGGCGCTCCGCAGCACGCCACCGCCGCTCCAGCGATCCTGCAACGTCCGCAGTTGCCCTGCCGGTATGGCAGCCAGGGCCTGGTTTACCAGCCTGAGCAGGCGCGGCTCATCCTGGCGCAGGGCAAAGCCAAAGCCCTGGGTGGCTCCCTGGGTCGCCACCAGCCGGGTCACCCTGACCTCGTTGGGGTAATAGCGGTTGCTGAGGTAATAAGCGGAAACGGCATTGGCCAACATGGCATCGGCCTTGCCCAGCGCCACAGCAGACAGGGCATCCAGCGGTGAAACAAAGGGTTGAAGCCTGGCCTTGGGGAAAAGGCGCTTCACCTGTTCCTGATCCAGATAACGGCTGTTGAAGGCCAGGCGCTGCCCGGCCAATTGGTCATCCAGCCCCACCCAGTGGCCCATGGACCTGACCAATACCGGGTTGTCTTCCACGTAGGTACGGCTTACCACCAGCCCGGGCTGGGCAAACGCCAGGCTGTTGGCCGTACCCATAAGATCGATGTCCCCGGCCACTAGCCCTTTTACCAATGCCTGGCGGTCAGGATAGACCTTGACCTGAATGCCCAGGCCCAGGGCTTCGGCCACCACCCCCAGTACATCGGCGGTCAGCCCCTCGTATTCGCCCTCCGTGTTCAGCATTTCGAAGGGGTCTATGTCCGGCTTGGCCACCCCCACCAGCAGCTGCTTTTTCGCCGCCAGCCATTGCCTGTCTCCATCGCTCAGCGCCAGGGGAGCGGCATCGAAATGGGCCCTGGCCAGGAGCCTTGGCACCTGGGCGGCCGCCAGGGCCGGGGCCAGTACCAGGCATAGCAGCAGCCAGCCCAGCCTCATGGTCAATCCAGCCCCTGGCGCTTGGCCAACTCGAGGAGTTCCACCAGGTTGCTGGTACCCAGTTTCAGGTGCAACCTGGCCTTATAGGTACTGATGGTTTTCTCGCTGAGCAGCATGGCGTCGGCGATCTCCCTGTTGGTCGCCCCCCTGGCCAGTTGCCGCAGCACCGCCAGCTCCCTGTCGGACAGGCTGGCCAGTTGCTGCTGCTCCGAGCCGGCCTCGGCCGGCGGCAGTTGCGGGAAATAGCTGTAACCGGCCAACACCGCCTTGACGGCGTCGGCCAGGCCGTCCAGTTCCGCTTCCTTGGACAGGAAGCCACCGGCCCCCAGTTGGCGGCAACGCTGGGCCAGGTGCTGCGGCGGCTGGGAGCTGAGAACCAGCACCTTGGGAGGCCTCTCCTGCTCCAGCAGCCTCGGGATCAAGGCCAGGCCATCGAGTTTGGGAATACCGATATCCAGCAGCACCAGATCCGGGCCCTGGTTGCGGACCTGCTGCAGGGCATCGACGCCGTTGTCGGCTTCCAACACCAGGTGGCCGCCCTGTTCCAACAATACCCTCACCGCCAGCCTTACCACGGGATGGTCGTCGACCACCAACACCTTGCCCATTCACCCACCTTCGTCTTAAGGGCCGAAATTCAGGAGATCTGCCTGCAAAAACAAATAATAACACCAGCCGCCCGGGCCTGGGCGGCCATGCCCTTCAGGCTTCTACACTCAAGACATGGATAACGAGCCCCTCTTCCTGGCGGACGCCATGCTGGGCCGGCTGGCCCGCTGGCTGCGGGTGCTGGGCCTCGACACCGCCTTCGATCCCGCCCTGAGCGATGCCCAACTGGTGGCCAAGGCCAACAGGGAAGGCCGCTGGCTGCTCACCCGCGACGCCGCCCTGTTAGCCGAATTGCGGCCAAGGCTGGGGCGCTATGTCTACAGCCAGAAGCCACTGGAGCAATTGGAGGAAGTGATAAGGGGATTCAACCTGGCCAAGCCGAAGGCGCTCTTTCGCCGCTGCCTGATCTGCAACGGCCTCTTGGCCTTTGCCACCGAAGAACAGGTCCGGCAACTGGCCCCACCCAGCGCCCAGGCGCTGGGTGGGGCCTTTCTTTACTGCCGCCACTGTGGCCGCCTTTATTGGCCAGGCTCCCATACCAGGCGGATGGAAGAAACCCTGGCCAGGCAGTTCCCGCTGTGGTTCTAAGCGGCGGGCTACCGCGCGGGCACCGCCTAGAGCGGTTGCCGCCAGAACTTGGGTGGCAGGTGCTCGGCTATCTGGCCGGGCAGCAGGCGGGTCAGTTCCTTGTCCAGGCTAAGGCTCACCAGGGCGCTGGTGGCCGGGCTCAGGGCGCTTCGCAACTGTCCCAGGAAGCGAGGCGCCGCCACCAGCAAAAGCCGGCCATAGGCCTTGCCCTGGCGGAACGATTCCAGCTTATCCCCTATTTCTTTGGCGAAGACTTCGGCTTCGTGGTCCCGGCCGTGGGGGTCGGCATCCACGCTGTAGACGGCGTTACCGCCATGGCTGCGCACCATGCCGGACCTGTCGCTGCTGATCTCCTTTTCCCTGAGCCGGGAGGAGGGATGGGCCAGGGTCTCCAGCTCCTGTAATTCGCCCTTGTCACTGACATCGAAAATACGTGCTGTGGCACTGTCGGCCACGACAACCCAGGTCCCCTTCATAACGGCCCCTTAGTGGTATAGACGAACCTTAAGTATAGCCTAGCCCCTACGAAGGCAAATCCGACAACACCTTTCAAATCAACAAGTTGAAAATACACTCCGGGTCATAACCCTGCTTTGGCGCAACAGGCCCCCGCCCAAACCGGCAGGGGCAGGCCTCAACTGCCGTTGTGGTTGTTGGCCAGCAGTACCCGGTAGGCCACCACCTTGATGACGTCATTGACCAGGAACCAGATCATCGCATAGCCCCAGATCAACAGCGCGTTGACCCAACCTATGGGCGCCACGAAGACGCCGTAGACGGCCAGCAGGGTGCCGACGATCTCGGTGCCGAAGGTGGCACCAAACAGCAGCGGCGACGGCCAGGGCCGCTGCCAGAACCAGCCCTCGGAGCGGGTGATATAAAGGGTGCTGTGGCCGGCGACGATGAGCTTGAGGAACAGCAAGGTGCGCACCGTGTCCTCGGGCAGCCCCCATTTCCTGAGCAGGAAGAACAGCACGAAGGACGCCACCACCCCCGCTATGCCCAGGAGGCTCGAGATCAGCAGCAACTCGTGCATCCGCCACCTGACCGGCTTGTCATGTACCTTGGTGTTGTCATAGGCGATGGCCAGGATAGGGATGTCGTTGAGCAGCGCCAGCAGGATGATCATCAGCGCCGTGATGGGGTAGAAATTGAACACCAAGATCGACAGCGTCATGAAGAGGATGATGCGGATGGTCTCGGCGATGCGGAAGGTGGCGTAGCTCTTCATCCTGGCGAAGGTGATGCGGGCCTGGCGCATGGCCTCGTTGATCACCGACAGCCCAGGCGCAGTCAGTATGATGTCCGCCGCTGCCCTGGCCGCGTCCGTGGCGTTGGCCACGGCGAAGCCGCAGTCGGCCTTCTTGAGGGCCGGGGCGTCGTTGACCCCGTCGCCGGTCATGGCGACGATATGGCCCCCCTTCTGCAAGGTGTCGACGATGCGGTATTTGTCCTCGGGCACCGCCTCGGCAAAGATGTCCACCTCCTCGATCATCTCGATGATGGCCGACTCGTGGGTATGGAGAAATTCCCGCTCCAGCAGCCTTGTGTCGTAGAGGGCGCGCACCTCTTTCATGACATCGGCGGCGAAGGCCTTGGCCTCCTTGAGGGGCACATCCCCCTTGAAACGTTGATAGAGGGCGGCCGACAGGGCCTCGGCCAGGCCCAGCAACTCGCTGGAGGCGGCGCCGCTGAGCTGATCCGACACCAGCAGCCGCTGTTCCAGGCCCAGGCGCCGGCCTATCTCACGGGCTATGGCCTGGTTGTCCCCTGTCACCATCTTGACCTTGACGCCACAGCCGTGCATCTCGTCGATCACCGCTTTGGAATCGTCCCGGGGCGGGTCGAAGAGGGGGATGAGCCCAAGCAATGTCAGAGGGCCCTCCCCCTGCTGCCTGGCTACCGCCAGGGTGCGAAAACCCTCTCCGGCCAGGGTTTCCACCTTGGCCCGCAGTTCGGCCGAGGCTTCCTCGGACAGCTCGGCCAGGGCCAGCAACACCTGGGGTGCGCCCTTGATGGCCTTGAACTGCTGCCCCTGGTATTCCACCAGGGCCTCGGTGCGTTTTCGCACCGGATCGAAGGGCGTGAAAGCCAGCTGCCGGTAGTCCTGCCAGGAGGGGGCGCCAACCAGCTGCGCATAGTAGCTGAACAGCGGCACCTCTATGGGGTCCTGGTTCTCGGCCCTGGAGGCCAACAGGGCGTGAAGGAAGAGATCCGTCTCGGAGAAACCCGGCAGCAGCACCGGCTCGGCCACCTTCATCTCGTTGCAGGTCAGGGTGCCGGTCTTGTCGGTGCAGAAGATGTCCACCCCGGCCAGCTCTTCGATGGCGGTGAGCTGGGAGACGATGGCCTGGCGCTTGGCCAGGTTGACGGCCCCCACCGCCATGGTCACCGACAACACCGCCGGCAGCGCCACCGGAATGGCCGCCACCGTCAGCACCAAGGCGAAACGGGCTATCTCCAGGAAGGGCTGCTGGCGGAACAGGGCCACCAGCACGATCAGCAGCACCAGGGCCAGGGTGACGGCGATCAGGAAGTTGCCGATCTGCATCACCATCTTCTGGAAATGGCTGCGCCGCTCCAGTTGGGCCTTGGCCACCAGCTCCACCACAGTTGAAAACTTGGTGGCCATGGCAGTATTGATCACCACCGCCAGCATTTCCCCCTGCTTGACGATGGTGTTGGCGAAGGCCAGCTCTCCCGGGCCTTTGCTGACCGGCAGGGACTCGCCGGTCAGGGCCGACTGGTCCACCAGCAGGTAGTCCCCTTCCAGGAGCTGGACATCGGCGGGCACCAGATCCCCGATCCGCAGCTTGACGATGTCCCCCGGCACCAGTTCGCGCACAGGTATGCGCCTGAAGGCGCCGCCGCGGCGCACTGTGGCATCCTTGGCCAGGCGCTGCTTGAGGGCAGCCAGGGCGTTGAGGGCCCTGTGCTCCTGAAAGAAATCCAGGCCGGCGTTGACCAGCAGCATCACCAGTATGATGGCGAAGTCTTCCCACTTCTGGACGGCCGCCGACAGCGCCGCCGCCGTTTCGATCATCCAGGGGATGGGCCCCCAAAAGCGGCGCAGCAGCCGGTGCCAGAGCGGTTCGGCCTGCTCCACTATCTCGTTGAAGCCAAAGCGCGCCAGCCGCGTTGCGGCCTCGCCGTCGCTGAGCCCCTTGGCGGCCTCGACCCCAAGCTCGGCCAGGGTCTGGGCCGGCACTTGCTCGGCGTAGTCCTGGGTCTTTTTAACCTCGGTGTCCATCGAAACTCCCTGTACTGGGCTTCATCTAAACAACGCTTCTCCTGATGGGCCGCGCGAGGCGCGGCCACCGGCTTTTGTTCTTCGCCTTCGCTATTCGGACGGCAGGCCCAAGCCAAAGACCAGGGCACAGGCCAGGGCGCAACAGCCAAAGAGCACCAGCTTGCGGCGGCGCCGCTTCAGGCCCTTTTCATCCCAGGCGACCGCAAAAGCCACGGCACATTGCAGCATGTAGAAAAGGGCAAAGGCCCGGGAAGCATAGGCGATGATCTCGTTGACATTGGTGTTCCAGGTCAACATCAGGGTGATCAGCAGTATGGCCAGGTAGGCGTACCGCGGCGACAGCCGGCGGTGGACTATGTCCTCGATAAGGCCGCCGGCCCCCGAGGTATCGGCGACGGCGGCGCTGAACTGGCTGCCGATGGCGGCAATGGAGATCAGCAGCGGCAAGACCACCGCCACCGGCGTGACCATGGAGGTGATGGCCGTGACGTCGGCGGTCATGCCAGGCTGGAAGAGCACAGTCACCAGGCCGATGAAGGCCAGGTAGATGACCGATGAGATGATCTGCGCCAGGCGCATGGTGACGATGCGCTGCTCGGCAGGGTGCTCGTCCTGCAAATATCGGGAGGTTTCAAAGCCCTGCACCACGATCAGGAGTCCCAGCAGCACCCTGATGTCATGGCCGTCCACGGTGCCGTCCAGGGGGCTGAGCTGCCAGTGCCCGGCCAGCAGCAGCCGCAGGTTGTACAGCGCCAGCCCCAGCAGCAGCACCCCTATCATGCCGAGGTTCAGGCTCACGGCGTAGCTTTCCACCTGCTCCAGCTCACTGAGCCCCCGCCACATGCCGATACCGCCGATGATCAGCAGCAGCAGCGTGGTGATGCCATGGGCATAGAGAGTCCCCTCCACGCCAAAGGCCTTGAGCAGGAACACCGCCAGCAGTTGCAGGTAGTAGGTCACGGAGATGAAGTAGGCACCGGCCAGGACCATGCGCGACAACAGGGCGATGCTCTGGGCCCTGCCCCGCCGGTTCTCGATGGGCTCGAAGTGGCGGATATTGAAGCGGATGGCGCTGCCGATCAGGAAGGACAGCATCAGCAGTCCCGCCATGAAGAAGACAGCCCTGTTGCCGACGATCAGCCCCAGCAGGGGCGCGCTGACCAAAAAGCCGCTGCCCATGATGGAGGCCAGGGGGGTGACAGTGGCCTTCCAGTTCGAGGAATTGGCGAGGCGAGGGGAGAAAGCCAGGTAGGCCGCGATGGCCAACGCCGTAACGACAATCAGAACGTTGAGCATGGCGCCCCTTCCTTGAAGTTGAACCCCAGGGCGCTCATCGGGGGCGCCTGAGTCTATGACGCCTTGATATTAAAACAAAAAAGGGTCTTTACACCAATGCCGCCGGCGCCCTGCCCTCAAGATCCTGCGCTGACCACCACCTGGTCTCGGCCCTGCCCCTTGGCCTGATAGAGGGCCTGGTCGGCCGCCTTGAGCGCCGCTTTCACGGGCTCTTCCGGCCCCGGCCAGACGGCCACCCCCAGGGAAAGGGTGAAACGCACCTGCTCCACCACCAGGGCCGCCACCTGCTGGCGCAACCTTTCCGCCAGCTCCCTGGCCCCGGCCTTGGCACAGTCCGGCAGCAACATCAGGAATTCCTCGCCGCCACTGCGGCAGAGGATGTCCCCCTGGCGAGAGGCTTGGCGCATCTGTTCGGCCAGCACCCTGAGCACCTCGTCCCCCAGGTCGTGGCCGAAATTGTCGTTGACCTGCTTGAAGTGGTCGATGTCGAGGGCGACCACGGCGAAAGGTTTCTCGTTGGCCTCCAAACCCTCCAGCATCAGCTGCATGCCGCGCCTGTTGTAGAGGCCGGTCAGGGGATCGGTCAGGCTCTCCTTGTTGAGCCGCCCTATCCGCTCCTGCATCAGGCCCATCCCCTTGAGCAGGCCGCGCTTGAGCATGGCCGCCTCGTAATACCAGGAATGCACCTGGGCCAGGTGCTCGAGGGTGCTGTCCGCATCCATGCGGCTGGCACTGCCTGCCAGCTTGCGCAGGGGCCTGGCGATCAACATGGCGAAGATGCCGATCAGCAAGGCAGTCAGCGCCACCACCAGGCTGGTGTCCCAGAAGACCCCACGCATCTGCTGTTCGAGGTCGGTCAGGGTCGCCGCCAGCGGCCTTTGGGAAACGATACCCCAGCCGGTCACCGGCACTGGGGCATAGCCTGTCAGCATGGGCACGCCCCTGCTGTTGACCAGCCCTCGGCTGCCCGCCTGCCCGGCCGTGACGGCATCAATGGCAGGGTTGCCCCTGACCCGCTCGCCGATGCGGCTGGGGTCGGGGTGGTAGATGAGCCGCCCCTGGCCGTCCACCACATAGAGGTAGGAGCCGTCCCTGTAGTAATGCTCCCCCAGCTGGGTCTGGAGGCCGTTCTTTTCCTTGAGGTAGATGGCGGCGCCGATAAAGCCTTGGAAGCTTCCCGCCGCCGAGAAGATGGGCTGGGAGATCAGCAGTATCAGCCTGTCCGTGGCGGCATTATAGGGGCCAGTGATCAGCGGCCGGCGCTGCGCCAGGGCCTCGGCCACGCCATCGGTATGGACAATGCGCCCCACCAGCCCCAGGCTCTGGGGGGCATTGGCCAGCACCTTGCCGGTGGCGTCCACCACCGCCACCGAGTTGAAGGTATCGCTCTGGGCCAACAACCGCTTGGTTTCATGGTCAAGGGTTTCGCCGTCCGTCATGGCCCCCGACAACAAGGCGGCGCTGTAGGCCAGCTGGCGCTGCGCCGCACGGAAGAATTGGTCGGTCATGTCCGCCAGCTTGGCGGCGTAGACCCTGTTGGCTTCAAGGGTGTTGGCGATCAGCAGTTCCCGCTGGGCGCGGTAACTGGCGACATAGGCGTTGCCCAGGGTGACAAGGACCCCCGACAGGGCAAGGAAGAGGATAAGGTGGTGCAGCCTGAGCCGGGATAGCACTTTGGTCATGGGCAAATGTTAAGCGAAAAGCCCCCCCAGGTAATGGCCATAGCTCCGGAACTGTGGGCGCCGTCTTGTTACCGTTCAGACAGCCCACTTCACCTGATTGCGCCCCGCCTCCTTGGCCTCGTACATGGCCTTGTCCGCACAGTCGATGGCCTCCTCCACCGAACCTGTCGACGACAGCTCGGCCAGGCCGATGGAGATGGTCACCTGCAAAGAGCGGCCGGCCTCGTCGAAGGGGATGGCCTGACAGGCAACGGCGCCGCGCATGCGCTCCACCGCCCTGCCCGCTTCGTCCAGCGTCATGCCCGGCAAGCAGATCAGGAACTCCTCGCCGCCGTAGCGATAGATGCGGTCATAGGGCCTGATCATCTGCTGCAGGCGGCCGACCAGGGCGACCAGCACGGCGTCCCCCACTGTGTGACCATGGGTGTCGTTGACGTCCTTGAAATGGTCGAGATCCAGCATGGCGATAACACAGCTTTGCAGGCCCCGCTTGACCAGGGCCTGCTGCTCACGCAGGAAGGGGAGCAAGGTGCTCCTGTTCCTGGCCCCCGTCAGGGGATCGCGGTTTTGCATCATGTCGGTCAGTTCCTGCCGCAGGGCCTGGAACTCGAGGCGCATCCTGTCCAGGGCATTGTTGAACTGGTCGAAGGCGTTCGGCGAGATGGGCAGGCCGTCCTGCACCCGCTGCAGCAGCGCCCTGGCACAGACATGCATCTTCTCATGGGCAGGCCCCAGGGAATGGAAAGAGGGATGGTCGCGCAGGAAGGCCGCCGCCAGGCTTTCGTACCACTGCCCGAACAGGCAGCGGCGGTGGGCATCCTGCATCAGGTCGGGAGGATCCGGAGGCAGGTGCAGGATCAACACCCGCAGCACACTCTTATGCCACTGTTCGTGGTTGTAGAGGGCCTGGTCGAGCTGGGCTATGGCCGCCTGCAACTGCTGGGTGCTGAAGCTTTCCATGCTCAGCGCCTCCACCAAGGGAAAAAGGGTCCCGCCCATTTTAAGGCCGTCACCACAAAGGCATGCATAAGCGCTTGTCTCTCAACCGGAATTACTGGTCTGAGTGTAGCCGCAATTTAGCATTCCCTCTCAGGCGTGCGAAACCGGCCCAGAGCCCGCAGCAAGCTGTCCCTGCTATGCAGCTGGGGCAAGGTGTAGACGAAGAAGCGGCCTGATTCGCGCTGGGTATTGGGCACCAGGTCGTCCTTTTGCAAGCCGGCGGCATAGTGGCCCAGCACTTCGATGCGCAGCCCCTTGCGGTTGAGCGGGAACATGGCCTTCTCCATGACCCCAATGCCCTGCCAGGGCACCAGGTAAAAACGCCCCGGCACTTCGCTGAGGAAGTAAAGCCCCTCGCCATTGGCCACCAGGCTGGCCAGGCCGTGCCGCCAGAGGTTACGGGCCATGCCCAGCATCAGCAGCGCCAGGGCACCTTGCAGCCCCAGGCGCAGCCCTTCATTCAGGGGCAAGAGTGCCAGGCCCAAGACCAGCAGCGCAAAGCCCAGGCCCAGCAGGGCCATCACCAAGGGGGCCGGCGACACCACCAGCCTGGGCTTCTTGATCTGCTTGGCCGGCACCAGTTTCATGGCCGCTCGCCGGGCCGAGCCAGGGCCGGGTAGCGGGCATCCCAATCGGCCAGCAGCTTGTGGTACCTACCTTGGTGGTGGATCTCGGCAAGCCCCTCGTTGAAAGCCGCCAGCTTCGCCTCGGCCCCGGGAAAGGTCTTGGAAAACGCCATGTAGATGTCGGTGGTGGCGATGGAGCCCACCACCTTGACCTGGGTTTTCAGCTCGGGATAGCGGGTCTCGAGGTAGGCCATGACTCTGTCAAAGCCGGCGAAGTAAGGCACCTTGCCGTGGATAAGTTGGCGCAGCCCGAAGATGTCCCTGTCGGTGGGGCGCTGCTGGATGGCGGTATTGCCGTCGAAGCCCTCGCCGTAGCCGTAGAAGCGGGTGGTGGCGATACTTTTGCCCAGCAGATCCTGAAGCCCAAGGCCCTGCTCCGGGGAGTCGGCCTTGGCGTAGATGTAGGCGGCGGCGGAAAAGAGCGGCACCTTGTGCCACAGGTAGTCGGCTTCCACGTCGCTGGTGCGGGGGGTATCGAAGCACGCCAGCAGCTTGCCGGCCTTGACCTCGTTCATGCAGCGGACATAGGGCAGCAGCACGAAGCGGACCTGGATGCCCCTGGCGGCAAAGGCGGCCTTGACGATGTCCTCGGCCATACCCTGGGCCTTGCCGTCCTGGACACCCGAGTACGGATACCAGTCGTCCTCTGCGCCTATCACCACCTCTTCGGCATGAAGGCCGTGGCATCCGAGCCCCAACAACAACGCCAACCAGGCCATAGCACGCCGCATACATCACCCTCCACAGGGGTCACAATTGAGGGTCGCGAAGCCTGGGGTTCCTGTGCTGGCAGCCACCGGCTTCCAGGCCGCCCGCCAGCCTGCAACGGCCACAGCCCATAGTGCATCTGGTCCAGCCCAGCCGCAATCCACTCTCCAATTTAGCAAAAGCCAGGGTACCTATCCTCAGACGGATAGCTCAAGGGGCGTCGTCGTCCAGGTCTTCCTTGCGCTTAGGTGGAGCACCGGCGGGGGTATTGGGAAGATGGACAAGAGGGGAAAGATGGCCTGAAACAGTTAGGCCAGCAGCGGCGCCGCTGCCCTCGGCAACCATCGACAGCATGGACTTCCCTTTCTCGTGGCTGTGCTGAGGAGGTGGGCGCGGGGGCCGCTTTCAAGACAAAAAAGGCGCCCGCAGGCGCCTTTGAACTGCCTGGGCGGCTCAGCCCCTCGGCACCGCGTAGTAGGGCCGGCGCAATATGTAGTCCTGGTGGAAGTCGAACATGGCCACATAGAACTCGCTCCAGCCTCCCATCCGTACCCGCACCAGGTCGTACTTCTCGGGGTACTGCTGGGCCGCCTGGAAGGTGGCGGGATCGGCGCAGGTGATGGTGATCATGTTGGAGCCCAGCTTGCCGTGGGCAAAGTCCCGTACCAGCTCGGTCAACTTGTCCAGGGGGAAGTCCTCCGGGATGTTGAGGTCGATGGGGGCGCAGTTGGCCATGCCGTGGTTGATGGGCTCGACGTTCCAGGCCTTGAGGCTGGTGAAGGGGTCGCTCTGCTGGCTGTTGAAGGGCAGGTCGTCCGGCCAGGGGGCGGCGGCGAAGTCGTCCGCCGTGGGCTGGCCCGCCAGGCGGCCGTCCGCCGAGGCGCCCATGCCCATGCCGAGGCCGACGTTGTCCTCGAAGGTGCCCACCCCAGGGGTGATGGTGAAGGCGAAGGGCCGCTCCGGGCTGCCGTAGCGCTGCTGTATGGCCTCGTAGGCGGCCTTGATGCCCGGCAGGGGCTTGTCGAAGCACTCATGGATGATACCCACGCAGCGCGCCACCACCGATTTGGCCAGCTCGCCAAGCTCGGCGTCGTCACCGACCCCGAACTTGGGCAGGGCCAGGGCCACCTGGCGCAGCTCCTTGAAGAAGATGGCGTCCTGATCGCGGCGCAGTGGCCCTTCCAGGCTGGTGTAGAAAGGCGGCTGCATGTTCTGGCCCCAGTTGCATTGCAGCGCCAGCAGCAGCTGCGGCAGCGAGCAGCGGGCCGTGGCCGGGTCGAACACCAGTTTCTTGATGGCGTAGAGGGCGTTGATGGCGTTGGTGATGCCGCACATCATGGGCGCCACTATGTGGTAGCGGGCGCCACCGTCGGTGAGATCCCGTCCCGTCTCCAGGCTGTCGTCCAAGAAGGCAGAGAACAGCGGGCTGGGGCAGTAGTTCCAGAGCGCCCCGTAGCCGTTCATCAGGGTGTTGAAGAACTGGTTTATGCCCCACTTCCAGTGGCTGTAGAAGATGTCCATCAGCTTGTCGAAGCTGTGGATCTCCTGGGCCGGCGGCGAGTTCCAGGAGCTTTTCAGGCCGCGCAGGTTCACGGGCCCCGCCCCCTGTATGGTGGCGCCCTGGTTGATAGCCATGCCGACATAGGGCAGCAGCGGCACATAGCTGAAGGCCCATTCCGTCTTGCCGGCGATGACCGGCTCGTAGCAGCCGTCGCAGGTGTAATCCCGGGCGTCTTCGAGGCGCAGCGGGCCGCAGGCCATCAGCGCCGGCACCAGCTTGTCGTCGTTGAGCATGATGGGGTGGGCGCCGCCGCTGAGGATGGCCTTGGCCGCCTCTTCGAAGAGGGGCTCCGGCATGTTCTTGTGGACCCGCAGCGACAGGCAGGGGGCGTTGAGGGGCAGGCGCCTGGCCGAGCGCAGGCACATCAGGGTGAGGTCGTTGGAGCCGTCCTTGGGCACGGGAGCGTCGTCCGCCACCACACCGCCCACCGTCAGCTGCTGCACCCACTGGTTGATGGCCGCCCCTTGCGGGAAGTTGCCGCCGGAGTAGAAGACAGCGCCGGTGCCGTAGTTGAGGTAGTCGTTGAGGTGGTTGTAGTTGTAGAGCACCGTCTCGTCCATCTTCAGCCAGAAGGCGTCCAGCATCTCCTGGATGGCCTCCTGGCTGACCCCGGCGGCCCTGTCCT
Organism: Gallaecimonas kandeliae; assembly: GCF_030450055.1. Classification (NCBI taxonomy): domain Bacteria; kingdom Pseudomonadati; phylum Pseudomonadota; class Gammaproteobacteria; order Enterobacterales; family Gallaecimonadaceae; genus Gallaecimonas; species Gallaecimonas kandeliae. The sequence goes on along the minus strand of NZ_CP118480.1, from coordinate 1,449,744 downwards.
GCTCGTAAAGCGGCAGCATGAACTGGTCGAGGCGGCCGATGGACATGGGTTCGCCGGTCTGGTGCAGGGCGCAGTTGAGCAGGAACACCAGGTTCAGGCCCTCAAGAAAGGTCTCGGGGGCCTGGTGGGCTATCTTGTCCATGCGCTGGGCGATGTCCTGAAGGTTGGCCCGCTCGCTGTCCGACAGCTCCGTGCCCTCCTCCAGCATGCGCCGGGCGAGGTTCCCGTAGGCCTCGATGAAGGCCGACAGGCCCTCCAGGGTCCAGGTCACCGCCTGGTAGAAGTCGCGGCGCTCGGCCGGCGCCGTGCTGGCCCGCTCGCTGAACAGGGCGCGGACCCCGTCCAGGCCAAGCTCCAGCAGGCGGCTGTGGTTGGGCACATTGTGGCCCGTGGCCGAATACTCGTTGAGCATGCTGAAGAAGCCGGTGATCTTCTCGTCCTCGCTGAGGTACTCCAGCACCTGGCTGCCGATGCCGAGGGAGAGCTGGGGCATGTTGCCGACGATGATCTCCAAGGGATCTATGGCCAGCAGGTTGGCCTTCTTGCTGTACTCGGGGCTGACCAGGATCTTGGACAGGCTGAGCTGGGTGGCCTTGCCCTTGCGCAGCACCACAGAGGCGTCCAGCAGGGCCTTGTCGTCGGGGCCCAGGTGGTCGCGCAGGTGGCCAAGGGGCGGGGTCTGGCGCGGCTTGTACCAGGTGTCGTGCCAGCGGGAGAACTGCTTGTCCACCAGCGCCAGTATGCGGTCGCTCAGGGGGCAGTCCTGGGTCAGCTTGGAATGGCGCACCTTGTGCTGGTAGTCCTTGGCGTTGTAGAACATGTAGCCGTTTTCGCTGCGCACGTCGAAGTAGGCGTTCATGGTGATTTCTTCGTTGCCGGGGCCGGCCTGGATGCCGCATTCTTCGAGGCTGGGCACGTACCAGTAAGAGCCCTGGTGGCTGTGGGTGACGCTGAACAGCCGGTCCTGGATGAAACCCTTCTGGTGGCCGGCGATGCCGTCCAGCAGCTGGTCGAAGACATGGCTGGCCTTGGCGTAGCCGGCGAAGAAGACCCCCTCTTCACGGGATCGGTTGTCGGCCTTGTGGCCGAAGGGCAGCGCCTGGCGCAGCAACCGGAAGTTGACCCTGTCTCCATTCAATTGGCGCACCCGCTTGATGTGGCTGGCGCTGTCGTCCATGGGGATCAGCCTGTCCTTGTCGTCCCGCCCTATCATGTTCTGCTTGTCCAGCTCGCTCATGGCGCCGAGCTTCTCCCAGTCGTGGAGGAAGCGCTGGGAGATCAGGAAGGCGCCGCCCCTGTGGCTGGGATCTTCCCCGCCGATGACGGTGCGCTGGGACAGATCCTCGGCGTCCGGCGGGTTGATGATGCCGTCGGTGAAACGGCCCCCCAGCACCTTGCCGCCGTGTCGCTTGTCCGCCGCCACTATAAGCGGCGCCTTCAGGCAGTAAGGCGCCATGGCGTCTTCCACCAGGGCCCGCAGCGCCTCGGCGTCGCTTTTGTCGTCGGACTTGATGTGGAACCAGAGATCGCCGCCGCTGTTGCCGACGATCTGGCCCAGTTCGTCGAGCTTGGCCTTGGAGCCCATGCCCTGGGGCAGCGAATACCCCAGCACCTCGCTCCAGCCGGCCCAGAGCTCGAAGCCCACCCCCAGGATCACGGCGCTGCGGTAGCCCTTGTCGGCGCAGTAGGCGTCCAGGCGCCTGGCCAGCTCCTGCCAGCGCTGGTGCATGTCCAGGGAATGGTCGTTGACGTAGAAACTGCAGTAGACGGCGTGGTCCGGGAAATAGGCCAGGGCCTTCTGGCTGAAATCAAGGTTGAGGATCTTGCTGCGGGGCGCGTCCAGCCCGGCGGGGGTGTCGATTGGCTTGTCCATGGTGGTTCCTTGTTGTTATTGCCTTTCCTAAGCCCAAACCGGGCAAGGCGCCTTTCCATGGCCTCATCTTGGACGAAGAGGCGGCGCACCTGCGCCGCACGTGAAAGAGGAACCTGCCCCAGCCTGGGGTGCTTTTCATAGAGCCTAGCCAGCCGCCGCCGTTTTGCATTAAAAAGATTGTTTTTCACCCACTTGTAAGCATTGGGGCAATAAAAAAGGCGCCACTGGGGCGCCTTGGTTTGCGAGGCCGCTCAGCTCCTGGCCTTGTCATTAAGCCGGATAAAGGCGTTCTCGAAGGCCGTCTTCAGGGGCGCACGGCCCTGCTCGGGAAGCTGGATCATCATGGACCCATAAGACTGGGCCTGGTGGGCATAACAGAGGATCTCCGCCCTGTCCCAAGTCTGGCGCAGCGCTCCTTTGTCCATGAACGCCGTCCAGCCGCCGAGGTATGCGTCGATGATGCGCTCTTTTCCCGCGCCTTCCGGCATGCGGTAGACATAGGTGCCGTCGATGAAGGGGTGGCTGATGCAGGCGTCGCTCCAGTCGAAGAAGACAAAGCCGTCCTGGGTCCGGGCTATGTTCTCGATATGCAGATCCCCGTGCATCAGGGCGTCCGGCAGGGGATGGCGCCCCAAGTCGGCAATGGCCTCGGCCACTTTGGCTATCGTCTCGGTGGCGTAGGCCAGCGCCTTTGAAGGCAGCAGGCCGGCGAGGCGCTCGTCACAGAAGAGCTCCGCCAGCCGCTCGGGCAGCGCCGTAACGGGCCTGGCCAGGCAGCCGCTGGCCTTCAGCCGCTCAAGGTGCGGGATGGAGCTGCTCTGCAGGCGCCCATAGGCGGCAAAGGCCTCGGCCCAGACCGACAGGTCGCAGTCCTGCGCCAACGGCTGGCCAAAGCTGCCAGACAGCATCCATTGCCTGTCCGCCTGGATGGCCAGCGTCGCCGGCGTCGCGCCGGGGAAGCAGTCGCTGAGGGTGCGGCACAGGCTGGCCTCGTTGGAGAACAAAGGCAGCTTTGCCGTGGCCTTGAAGTAGTAGTCCCCCTGGGCCGTGGGCTGCCTCAGGATCTGCCCCAGGGCCCAGCCGGACACCGCCTCAAGGGGCATTCCTGCCGGGATCTGCCGCTTTTCCAGCTCGGCCTTGACCCAGGCGTCGGCACTGGCCGGCCAGTCGCCCTGCTCCCAAGATTGCGTGACTGTCATTGTCCTGGTCATTCCCTTGTTGGCGCCGGGTCACGCCCTTCAGTCCGCCAGCACCTCGGCGGCGAAGGCGTCTATGGCCGCCTGCCATTGGTCCCGGCTCTGCTGGTCGAAGGCGCTGCCGATGGTCAGCTCGCAGCAAAGGTGCGCTTCCCCTACCTGGTAGGGCGGCGTGATGAGGGCCAGGCCGCTCTGGCGCATCCAGCGGGCCGCCTTTTCCAAGAAGCGCTGCGGCTGGCACTGGATGCGCAGCCGGAACATGTTGGTCTGGGGCTGCAAGGGCCAGGTGCTGAACCCGGCCAGGGCGTTGATCTGCTGGGCCAGCCACTGGGCGTTGTCCCGGCGCTTGGGAAGCTGCGGCAGGTGTTCGCGCAGGCCCTCCCGGGCGGCAATCACATAGGGGGCCAGGCTGTAGAGGTTACCGCCGGCCCGGCGCAGCCAGATGCGGGCCTTGGCGATGAAGTCCTGGTCGCCTGCCAGCACGGCGCCGCTGATGCCGCCGAGATCCTTGTAGAAGCTCACATAGACCGAGTCGAACAACGCCGCTATTTCCGCCAGGGACTTGCCGTAGGCGGCCGGGCATTGCCAGAGCCGGGCGCCGTCCAGGTGCAGGCGTATTCCCTGCCCCCGCACCCATTGGCTCTGTGCCACCAGTTCGTCCCAGGGTGGCAGCTGGCCGCCTATCTCGCGCATGGGCAGTTCCAGCAGCACGGCAGCCAGGGGGTTTAGGGCGGCCGCCTGCAGCTGGGCCAGGGTCGGCACCTGGTGGGCGTCGCCGAGGGTAACGCCCTTGAGGCCGTAGAGGATTTCGAAACCCTTCTGCTCGTGCAGCTCCAGGTGGCTGGTGGCGTGCAGTGCCACATAGGGACTGCGCTGCTCTTCGGCCCAGATCTTCAGGGCCATGGGCTGGGCCAGGGTGCCGCTGGGTAAAAAGAGCGCCGCTTCCTTGCCCAGCAGCCGGGCCACCTCGGCTTCGAAGTCCGTGATCAGGGCGCCGCTGCCGTAAACGTCGGCTTCCTCGGCCTCACCGGTGGCATCCGCCAGCCGCTGCAGGCTGGCCTTGAGGGAGATTTTCTGGTTGCGCACCGTGCTATGGCGGCACTGGTTGAAGGCGGCGCGAAAAGCGCCCAGGTGATCGGTCATGGTTTTTCTTCTGGGAGCGGGACCAAGGTCCGCCAGTATAGGTAAAGGCAGGCGGCCCAGGCCAGGCCGCCCAACGGCAGGGGCCCGCCGCCTGCCCTATCCCTGTGGCCGCGGCCGGCCAAGTTCCGCAAATATCAGAGAGAACGGCCGTCGAAATGCTTGACCGGCAGGGCCGCCAGGTCCAGGTCCTCGATGCAGTTGAGGTTGATGGCGGCCATGGCGTTGCCTTTGGGATCCTGGCCTTCGCCATAGGGGTGGATGCCGCAGACGGGGCAGAAGCGGTGCCGGATGACGTGCTTGTTGAAGCTATAGGTGCTGGCCGCGTCTTCCGGGGTCAGCAGCTTGAGGGCGCTGCGGGGTACGAACCACATCAAGGCCCCCTTGCGCCTGCAGATGGAGCAGTTGCAGGCCAGGGCCCCATCTACCTGGCCGTCCACTTCGAAGGCGATGCGGCCGCAGTGGCAGCTTCCCTGGTATGTCATGCTAGCGTCTCCTTAAGGTGAAAGTTGCCCCGGCAGGGGCAGCTTGAAGTGTAGTGGAAGCGCCGAACCTGGGGCCTTGCCTCAGGCGGCCGCTTCCCGCCTGCCTCTGGCCGCCGGGCTCAGCCGCACCCAGCGGAACAGCCACATGATGGCCAGTTTGGTGGCCGCGCTGACACTGGCCAGCAGCAGCAGGGGCCAGCCCGTTTCCAGCCCCATCACCAGGGCGAAGAAGATGGTGGTGACATCCATGGCCAGGATGAACTGGCTCATCTTCAGGGAAACGGCGCCGGTCCGGCCGGCCTTGAGAATGAGGCCTATCTGGTGCAGGTAGCCCTGGGCCAGCAACACTGTGATGGTGACGATGAGGCCTTGCGAGAGCAGCTTGCCTTCGTCCACATAGCGGTGCCCCGCCACCAGGCCGACCAAGCCCAGGATCATCAGCAAGGCTCCTGTTGCCAGTGCCAGCCTGGCGGTGCGGCTGCCCCTGTCGCGGTAGATCTCAAAGAGGATGGCCAGCACCAGCAGGGACCCCAGCAGCCTTGGCCAGACGATGAAGTGATTGAAGGGCTGGATGGAAAAGCCGTAGACGAAGAAGGACCAGTAGGCCAGGAAGCTGACGGTGAACTGGTTGAGGGAGAGGATCTCGGTGGGCCTGCCCTCCCCCGCGTCTTTGCGGCCCAGCACCTTGGCGAGCTGGGTCCAGACCCCATAGAAGCTGACGAAGATAAAGGCGGTATTGAGGCTGCCGGCGATGCTGTAGAGCATGGATTTTCCTTCTTGTGGTTGTGATGCGTGCATGGCCTTTGGCCCACCTCGGGCAAGCCCTTTACTTGCAGTGGGCCACCATGCGCTGCAAATCAATCTGGGGCCCCTTGACGCAGGATTCGACCTGCACAGTGACTGTCCCCAAGAACCAGAGCCCTGTGCCCAGCACCGCCGCCGCCCAGAGCCGGGCCAGACGGTACCCCTGGGGGCGCCAGAGCAGGTAGAGCACCGATAGGGCGGCAAGGCCGGCGCCGACAGGCATGGCGAGGCTCAAGGCCGACCAGGCCACTTGCCCCGGCCGCAGCCAGGCCAGCCCCAGCACCAGGGCCGCGGGCACCAGGGGCAACAGGGGCAACAGGGGCAACAGGGGCAACAGGGGCAACAGCAGCATGGAGGCCAGCAAGGCCCCCAGCCAGCGGATATTGATGTCCATGATTGCCCTCCTGAGATTGCCTCCCTCTGGCCCGGAAAGCTGGGCGAAAAAAACGCCGGCTATGCCGGCGTCCTTACCTTATTTATGGGTATCGAAGAACGGCAGCGTGCTGTTGGGCAGCATGGTCTGGGGCAGCTTGCCGTCCCATTTCTCGGCCTTGGTCAGCTCCACCAGATCCTTGTTCTGGGCCAGGGCGGCGGCGCGGCTCTTGATGGCGGCGGCCTCGGCTTCACCCTTGATGCGGATGGCTTCGGCCTCGGCCTTGGCCCGGGCCAGCTGGGAATCGGCTTCCGCCTGGGCCTTGGTCACCGCTATCTGGGCGCTGACCCGCTCCTTCTCCAGGTTCTGCTTCTGGGTCTGCACCTCCACCTCGGCGCGCATCCTGTCTTCCACCGATTTCTCATAAGCGTTGGAGAAGTCGATGTTTTCTATCTGCACCGAGCTTATCTCGATGGGCCCCTGCACCGCCTTCTTGATGGCGTCGGTCACGTCCATCACGAACTTGACCCGTTCCTGCACGGCGGAGATGGCGGTGTACTGGCCGAAGATGTTCTCCACCTGGGTGGGCACGGCGCGGTCCACCAGGCGGTTGACCATGGAGTCGATGTTCATGAAGTTGGCATAGACCTGGGCCACCTTGTCTTCCGGCACACGGAAGGTCACCGACGCCCTGATGGTGGCCGGCTGCTGGTCGCGGCTGTAGGCCTGGAGCTTGGAGTAGCTGACGGTGTGGGTCTGGGTGGAGATCTTCACTATCTTGTCGATGAGCGGCATCTTGAACCCCAGCCCCGGCTCGGCGGTGCCGATGATGCGGCCGTTACGCAGATGCACCCCCCGCTCCCCCTGGTCCACCGTGAACCAGCTGCCGTAGGCCACCACGACGATAGCCAGCAGGACAAGGAAAGGGACTATTTTGGCGATGCCCACCGCAGGGGCCCGGAGTTGTGTTGCCATCGCAGGGTTCCTTTTTATGCGTTTGAATTTCCAATTCGAATACAAAGGGATAACTCGAAGTTAAAGTATCCCACAAGGTCGCCCTGCTGCGGTGAAAAAGGTATTTCCAAGTGTTTCGACCAGCAAAGGCAGCGCCCTTTGGATTGCTGAGTCCCCACCAGGCCTGATCAGCCCAGTCCAGGAACAACCAACGGTACTGCCATCGACAATGGCTGGGCCCAGTACCGCAGCCAGGTCAAATAAAAGCGAATAAAAACAAGCTATAACCCGTGACGATTTTCAGTTGTCACCGGCATTGTTGCTGCCCGTCACAGCTGGTCGCTATCTCTGCTTCGCAATTACCATTCGCTGATATATGATGCGCCACCGCAAAATTGCTGCTCAAAAACCAGGCTCAGATGTCCGCCAACGCCTTGTACACCGACCTGTCCGGTTATTACGACTTAATGTGTGCCGATATCGACTACCAGGCGCAGAGCCATTGCATTCGCAGGCTGCACCAGATCTTCGGGAACAGCGGCAATAGCCACCTCGATCTCGCCTGTGGCACTGGCCCCCATGTCCGTCATTTCGTGGATTTCGGTTACGTCAGCAGCGGGCTCGACATCAACCAGCCGATGCTGGACATCGCGGTCATGCGCTGCCCACAAGCGCAGTTTTCATTGCAGGACATGTGCAGTTTCGAGGTGGCCGAGCCGCTGGACCTTATCACCTGCTTCTTGTACTCCATCCACTACAGCGCTGGGCTGGCAAGGCTGAAAGACTGCATCGCCAGCGTCCACCGGGCACTCAAGCCAGGCGGCGTCTTCTGTTTTAACGTGGTGGACAAGAACAAGATCAACAACGCTTCTTTTGTACGGCACTCGGCAGAACAGGAAGGCAGCCTGCTCACCTTCCAGTCCGGCTGGTATTACAGCGGCGCCGGTGAAAGGCAGTCGCTGAAGGTCAGTATCGAAAAGACCACGGCCGAAGAAACCCAATCCTGGCGCGACGAGCACCCCATGGTGGCCTTCGGCTTCGACGAACTGCTGGCCATATTGGCGCCCTACTTCGAAGTGCATGTCTTCGAGCATGACTACGAGAAGATCATTCCCTGGGACAACCACTCCGGCAACGCCATTTTTACCTGCGTGAAGCTGTAACTGGGGCTCTAGCCTACCCCTTCAGCGCGGCAGCCCAAGCAGGGGTAATGACCTTTTCTAGCGTGTTGTAAGGGCCAAGTGGATCTAGCTTTCCGCCCGCCCCAAACTTGCCGCCTTCCCAGCCCACACCTTCAGGCACACAAACTCAGGTGGGCCTGCTCTCCCATTGAAAACCTGCTGGACCAATCCGCGAATAGCCTGCTCACACGCCGCTGACCATATAGAGCGCTGTATCTATGGCCTTCGTCGTCAATCCCGGGTTGTCCAAGGGCACGTTATGGTCGGAGGTGTCGGTGACAAAGTGAACGGCCCTGGGATTCCGGTCGATCAGCGAGTCATGCAAAGCCCGCCAAGCCATCTTCCCCTCGGCGCTGTGCCCTATCCACCAATTGCTCTCGTTCAGTTTTGAAGAAGTGAGGATCACCGTCGGTATTCTTTGCGTAACCTCCTTGTCTGCTATCGCCTTATCTCGATAAAGGCGCTGCAGATAGGCCCATTCAGGCTGCCCTTCCATCATCTTATAATGTTCGTCGTGGCATCGACCTCCACCAGGGTGGCTGCACCTTGCCCTTTTGGCGACATGAAAAGCAAGAGTTCATCCTCCCGCGCTTGACGGACCTGCTGAACATCGCTGCGTTGCGCCACTGTCAAATGCCGGATGCTGCGCCTGTTGCTTGTCTCGGCCAACGCCACGCATACCAGACCACGAGCGAAGTGAGCACGACTTCGACCACTGCAAACAGGACATAGAAAGCCCAGCCGCTACTGACGGCAATTAACAGCATCAGTACCGTGAAGAGCAACCCCACTACTATGTTGAGCCAACGGCTGACGACGGGTTTAAGGGCGAGGCTAAGGAAGATCATGATGCTTGGAATTATCATCAAGACAGAAGTGCCCAGCAGCACTGTCTGCGTCACCGCACCAAGGGGCTCCATATGCCCTTGCAACATCGTTTGCAGCTTCCCGGGTATGTAGAGCTCGAAATAGTCGCCGTAGACATAGCAAAACATCGTACTAGCCCATAGGGCCGCAAGTTTTATCTTTACAGGGACTTTTATATCTTCTAATGCGGGCATGTTCTTTGCTCCTCTCGTGCGGCCTAACATCCACGTACGGCTGTGATTGAGGCGACTTGTGCTTTTCAACGGCACTTGCATCACCATGCAAATTGTTGCCAACTGGAAAATGTCAATACAGACCAAACGCCTATTAGCGCTTGTCGACTAAACGTCCTGCATATCGGAACAGGGACTGATTGTAGCGGGGCAAATAAACGGACAGCGCTTGCAAACTATGAAGCAGGGCCTCATCTTTGCGCCCCTGATCATGGAGGACTAGAGCCAGGAAACCTCGCACTGCCCCATCCAGCTCATCAGGATCGCTTCTTAGCTCTGCTTCGAGTATTGAAAGGCTCTCCTCAAGCTTGCCCAGATTCCGCAATGAACTAGCCAGTTGGATAGAGGTCCTCCTTTTTCGTAGTCCGGATATACCCTTCGCTATGGCTTCCCTGTACTGCGGGATTGCCAACTCAGGATAACCGCTGGAATCAAAGGCACAGCCGCGTTCGAAAGGAACCAAGGGGTGCCCTTCCGGCAGTTGTGCTACCAACTCTTCTATATGGGCCAGGAAGGCCTCAGTAGAATAGCTCGAGAATCGCTCCCAAAGCGCAATTTCCTTTTTCTCCCACTCTTCCGTTGGAGATTGCATCAATCATATCCTTGTCATCTCATGCCCCCAAACGAAGGCGAGTAAGAAAGACGTTGCGTAGACGGCTACCGCCCGCAACCTTTCAGCCGGTTGTGTTAGTCGTTACCTTTGTTCTCGAAGTGGACAAAGTCAATCAAGAATACGGCTCCGAGAAAGAGTGCTTTTAACCTGGCATCCCACTCTCTGGGGAAAGTCACGTCGAAGTTGTCGGCGTCTGTAAAACCCTCCTTAAGCAGGCCGCTCCATTTTTTTGTGATCTTCCCATACTCAGCGTCGCCCTTCTTGATGACAAAGGTCCAAGGCTTAAGTATGGGCCCAAACAGCTGGAACAGCTCTCGCCCCGAGCTATCCAAGACCGAGTATTTACGCCGAAAAAAAGAAAAACGTTTCTTCAGCGCCCCAAGAGACTGACCTTGAGAGTCAAGGATATTGGCCTCATGGAAGTAGAACCTGAACGGCCTTGCCACGCGCAACACTTCCTGATTATTTTCTGCTAAGACAACGATCGTAAAAGGGCGCAGGGCTTTTAGAAATACCCTGAGCAGCGCGGAGCCGCCCTCCTCTGCCGCATAATAGATGTTATTGCCAGCTTCATCCAGCACAGTGTATTTATTTTTCGTCTCGAAACCAGAAAGAATTTCCACCCATTCTTTCTGCTGCCTTACGATGAGACCATCCAGTGAATTCAGCCTTTCCATTGTGAGACTCGCCTTATTATTAATGACAAGGACCCCAAAACATGGCACCTTCAGACACTCCCTGATCCTAACGGTATAACACCAGAAAAATAATTCAGAGAAGCATTTTCATACGCCACCCACGACTTAGGGCATTGGGCTACCTTAAGTCGTCTTTCAGTTTAATTTACTTAACAGGTTGTTTTTTACCGCTGGCCATTCGGCAGCCACTATCGAATAGACAGCCGTATCTCTCAGAGATCCATCAGGCATTATCTGATGATGACGCAGGATGCCATCTAGCTTCGCACCCAGGCGTTCTATGGCGGAGCGGGACCTTTGGTTAAAAAAGTGCGTCCTGAACTCAACGGCGATGGCATCATGTGATTCAAAAAGGTTGCTCAACAACAATAGCTTACACTCTGTATTGACAGGCGTTCTTTGCGCTGAGGCTGAATACCATGTGTAGCCAATCATTGCCCTTCTATTATGTTCATCGACATTATAATAACGGGTGGTGCCAACAATTTCGCCAGTCAACTTTGAACGGACTGCATATGCGATATTCCTCGCCTTGCCGGCTTCAATGGCATATTCAACATAGGCACCCATATTTTCTGGGCTGGGTACAGTCGCAAACCACAGCTTCCATGGCTCGCCATCTTGAACAGCCGACTTCAATCGAGGCACATGCTCAATCCGCAAGGGTTCAAGTATTACGAACTTTCCTTCCAACTTGCCTTCATTAATCCACATAGGTTTTAAACTTCATTTCTCAGATAACAACTAGCCCTGGGGCGGCATGGACAGCAATAGAATGCAGTTCTATCAGCATCTTGCTAGGCATCGCTGTTCTTGGCTGGCTCGGTTGCAGCGCATACATACACCCACGCATTCTTTCCTGATTCAAATTCACCAAGAATGCGCACATATTCTTCGACTTCATATTCATCCGCTTGCGCCAACTCCGAGGGGGTTAGTTCAAATACAGTGCCTTCTACGATGTCAGTGCCATTACCCGTGAACTTGAGAATTGGATGAGTATCTGTTCCACTGGTTTTAATTACCTCTGGATCTTTAATTTTTATGTCCGAAAGAACGTAACCCATTAAGGTATCTTTTTCACCACTGAGTTTTCTACCAAAGGTTTTTTCCTGAACCTGTTCCATCTGCAAGGTGCCGTATGAAAATAGTCTTTCCATTTACTGCCTCGATATGTGTGAATATATGCCTGACGACGGAGTCAAGCAGCCTGTGTGCCGCACCGGCCTATGCGACAGGCATGAGTGTGAACGGAAGGATTGGTTAGCGCACGCCCAGGGTGGCTGGAATGCCCCCGGCAGCGTTTTCTCTGGCAACTTGAACGGCTGCCAGACCAAACCAGCCCATTGTTGGCAATGCCCAGAGGCGCTGGATAAGGCCGTTGTACTCAGATGGAATGAAGCCGGCGTAGATCAACCAGAACATAAGGGCATGGACAAATGCCATCACGCATGAGAGCAACTCGAACTGTGGTGAGCGCGCATGGCGACTAAATTCCAGCGCGACTGCGAGCGGTAGCACAATCATGAAGATGGAGATGTTGTACAGCAAGTGAAGAGGCGTCTCCAGGGTCCATATTCCAGCGCTGATCATGCCAAGGCCAAAGAGAACGGATGAGAGCATGGAAAAAGACATACCGCGTCGCATGGACAGTTGCATGCCAACGCCGAAGACGCACATAGAAATTCCGATCAGAATGTCCGCAGCGCGATGCGTATAGGCATAGGCTGGCGCTTCCAGTGCAACAGCACTGATGCTATTTCGCAATGCATCGAATCCCGGAATAAACCACCCAAGACTAATGTTGAGAAGCGATAGCATCCAAATGAGATGGGCTTGCTTGACTGACATAACCACAATTCGATCCATGAATGTCTTCCTTGTGATGTGAGAAATGAATAACGCCACTTGAGCGCGCTAACACCAAGCTAAGTGGCGCGCTTTAGCGCGTCCTTGCTTGAGTGCCGTGTTAGGCGACTACCTGCTTATAAGCGAATGGCTCTGATATAGCATTTGCTACATATGTATAGAATGAGTCTTCTGAGTCGTCGACACTTACAGGACCAACTACAACATATTCAATAATTTTACCAGATTTTTTCTTTAGGTTATGACCGTATTGCATAATTTGCCCAAGAGCCTCACGTATACAACGTTCAGCAGAAAAAGAGGACTTTACTTCAAATAAAATAAACCTGTCTTCCAACTCGACCAATACGTCTATGAAGTTTGACTCTATTTTTACGAATTCCGGGCCGTACTTTTCAGCCAATTCGATAGTTAGTAAGTTCTGAATTTTATTATGCGCACGAGACGAAATATAACCAGCCGTAGCTTCAACCACTACATCTTCAGTTGTTTTCAAAGAAAAGCTACTATCTTCATGATCTTGCCTGGTCGCTTCATTTGAATAGTAACCAAAGATAGGCTTTATCCTATTTAAATCGTCAACCTTATGAATCGTTTGACCATACCCAAAAGGAAGTTCATATTCTAAACCAGCCTCAATGAAATCAACCTCTATTGTATGACCCAGTTCATCACAGCGTTTATAAACAGGAGCGTCTATACCTTTTACAATCGCGTACGCACCAATAACAAGACGAGCTTGCTTCCCTGATGGTGCACTATGTATTTTTACGGCAATTAAATCTCCAGGCATCAAATTTAAAAAATATTTAAGCGTGGAGTAAGATTCCTTTGATTCCGATTTTGTTTTTAGGTGACTTATTATGACTTCATGCTTTTTACCCACGAAGTCACACATATCCTCACCCCAGTTAAACCCAGTCGATATGACACCTTTTTCCAGCATCAAAGGAAAAACATCATCAAATCCATCGTTCTGATTTCCATATTTACTGCCGATAATGTAATAGTTCATTTGCATGCCATTGATTTAAAGTAATTCGCATAACAAGACGTATAAAGCCGGCTCGTTTTCACTCATTAGACCACCTTGCCGAATGAGTGCAACTCGCTCTTTTACAAGACTAATGCATCAGTCCCGTTCAAGCGGCTGCGCGAAAACGCACCGGCTCCTTTTGCTGCTCGGACCGGCTTCTTATCTTGAAGTCGGACCACCTTATAAATCATTTACTCTCAGTAACTTAGCTATCTATGGCCGAGATAAACGAGCCAGGTGTCCGTGATAAAGGAGCCAAATTGCCACGGCTTACCTGGATATACTGTATGCCCATCCAAAAATCTGAGGGGCGCTGTCCAATGGACAACCGTGTCAAACCGTCTTGATTTAGCCAAAAGGGCGGATGATATGCCTGCGGCATGGCTTATTGCTTGCCGGGTCCCGCCCCGGCGGGCGGGATACTTTGTTTTCGCACAAAGTATCCAAAGGCACCGCCCCTGGCGTTACGCGATGTCCTTACCTCTGGTCGCTCCGAGGCCACCGGCTCATACGCGCTCCCGGCACGTATTCGCCTGCCTCGACGTCCTGTCTCGGCAGGCCTTTCACTCCCGGCGGTAAGGCGCTCCACTTAAAAGGGGCTCCGGGGTCTCACCTGCAAGCCTGGTTAGCCGTACTGGGCTCTTGTTTCTTCCTAGCGTTGTGCAGAAGCACAAACGAAACTGCGGGACCTCAGGCCATAAGCTTAAGCCAATGGTGATGGCGCTTTCGCCCCGTTAAGTGCAGCGCTGAGGCGCCGAGAGCGTGAGCTGGCGCGAGGCAGGACGCCGAGCGAGCGGAATACGTGGTTGGACCCGCGTATGCAGCGGTCAGCGGCAAGCGACCAGAGGCGAAGGACAAGCGAAGCGTGGGGCCGGGTTTTGGGTACTTTTGCCGCAAAAGTACCGCGCCAGCGGGGCGCCCCCCGCAAATGAAAAGCCCGTGCCCGCAGGGCACATCAAAACCCACGCTACCGCCCTTGAGATGACGGGCCTCCACTCCCTGACAGTCCTTGTTGTCTGACTCCCTAGACAAGTTCCTCAACAGATCCCGACTTCTGACCCGTCCCTGGTGGGCCTACCGGCCCGCACATCCTGTGTGCGGGCGTTCGCCTGCGTCAAAGCAGTGCTTTGACTTCGAGGCTCACCCATCCATCGCAGGCAAAATGTAAAACGCAGGTTAACTCCCTCCCCTCCCCCGGTAAACCCTTAGCCAAATCAAACAGCTATAAAAAAGGCGCCGGATGGCGCCTTTCCGTCCGGCCTCCTGCCGCTATCGGCAGAGCGAACCGCTTGGCGTACCAGGCGCTCAAGGCAAGGCCCAGCTCTCCCGAAGAAAATCGGCGATGGCGGCGTTGACCACCTGGGGATGGGTGACGGGGGCCATATGCCCCAGCTCGGGAAAGCGCAGCACCCGGACATTGGGCAGGACGGGGATCAGGACCTCGGCGACGGCCTGGGCCGACTTGGGTGAACGGCCCCCTTGAAGGTAAAGGATGGGCATCTGCAGCGAGGCAAAGGCCGCCAGCCCGGCCGGTTCACCAAAGAGGGCACTTTGCCAATGGCGGATATTGGCGATGGCTTTGGCCATGGCCGCTTTACGCTCGTCCGGCGTCGCGGCCCAGCAGCCCTCGCCAGACCAGAAGTCGATGAAATACCGGGCCGCCTCGTCGGGGTCGCCGCGGTCAAGGGCTGCCGTTGCGGACGCGACGGCACTGCGAATGCCGTCGGCCCTGTTCGGGGGCGGGGACTGGGCGTCCACCAGGGAAAAAAGCGTCGGTTCAAAGAGCACCATCGCCTTGATGCGCTTGGGATACCTGAGCCCCGCGACGAGGGCGACGGCGCCGCCATAGGAGTGGCCCACCAGGGCAAGGGGCCCTGGCTCGGTGCCCAGCAGCGGGCTGATAAAGGCCACCTCATCGCTCAGGGACAGCTGGTGCTGCCCAGGCCAGCCGGCACTCTTGCCGGCGCCATAGAGATCGGGGGCCAGGACCCGGTGATCAGCGGCCAATTCCTCTGCCAGGGCGCGCCACTGGCCAGAGCTGCTGGCGTTGCAGTGCAGGCAAATGACGGCCGGACCGGCACCCACCGAGCGCACATGAAGATTGGGACTTGGCACCTCTGTTTCCTCCTCGGCCGCTTCGGGCCAAAACACAAAGCCATCTTTAGAGGATAGTGTCTGCCCCTGCCCCGCCTGGCGGCCGGTGCTGGCAAGAACCCTGTCTCCTCAGCCCTCAAGCGAGCAGCCAGAAGCGTCATTACGTCAGAAGGCCATTTGACATGCAGGCATTTACCTGCATAATTTCTTCACGTAGAGGAAAGGAACAGATGGACGCAGACAAGGTTTTCAAAGCGCTGGGCGACCCGACACGCAGGAAGGTCCTAGACCTGCTGTTCGAACAGAACGGCCAGACCCTGGGCGAGCTCTGCGAGCACCTGGACATGGCAAGGCAATCGGCCACCCAGCATATCGGCCTCCTCGAGGAGGCCAATCTGGTAAGCACGGCCAGGCATGGCCGGGAGAAGCGGCACTACCTCAACCCGGTGCCGCTGCACGAGATCTACGAACGATGGGTACGGAAATTTGAACGCCAGCGGCTCTCGCTGCTGCACGACCTGAAGAGTGAACTCGAAGGAGAGGGACAATGAACAAGGAAAAGACCAGCTTCATTTACGTGACCTACATCCGCTCGACCCCGGAGAAGGTGTTCGAGGCCATCACCAAGCCGGAGATAGCGCGGCGCTACTGGGGCCATGAGAATATCTCCGACTGGCGGCCAGGCTCGCCCTGGAAGCACGTGCGCACCAACGAGCAGCGCACCGTCAATCTGGTCGGCGAGGTGGTCGAAGTGCTGCCGCCGACACGCCTGGTCATCACCTGGGCAGATCCGGCCAAGGCCGCCGATCCGGACAGCTACAGCCGCGTGAGCTTCGACATCGAGGCCTACGAGGAAATGGTGCGCCTGACCGTGACCCACGACGAACTCGAGGCGGGTAGCGGCATGGCCATGGGCATCCAAAGGGGTTGGCCGATCGTGCTTTCCAGCCTCAAATCCCTGCTGGAAACGGGGCAAGGCATCGACGTCTTCGCCAAGCCGAAATCCGAGGCCAGCGGGGTCTGCGCATGAACCCGCCCTACAGCGGTGGCTGCGCCTGCGGCGCTGTCCGTTACGAGACCCGGCAGGCCCCCCTCTTCCAGAACCACTGCCAGTGCCGCCAATGCCAGCGGCGCAGCGGCACCGGGCACGGCTCCTACCTGACCTTCCCGGCCCGGGCCGAGATGAGGATCACCGGCCAGGCGTCGCACTGGGAGGAGGTCGCCGACAGCGGCAATGTGAAGGTCCATGCCTTCTGCCCCGTCTGCGGGACCCCTGTCTACCTGACTTTCGCCGCCATGCCGGACCTCATCGCCGTCCACGCCGCCAGCCTGGACGACCCTGGCCGCTTCGCGCCCCAGGCGCTCACCTACCGCTCTCGCGGGCTGGCGTGGGACAGCATAGACCCAGGCCTGCCGGCCTTCGAGCGGATGCCCGGCTAAGGCGGTAACAAAAGGCCCTGCCGCGACGGCAGGGCCTTTTCATTTTTAAGGGAGCCTAGGGAATGTGCTCCGCCTCAGGCGGCGGCTGCACCCAGTGATGCATTCGCTCCTCATAGACGGAGACGGTCGGCGCCGGGAAATCGGGGTCGGCAAAGGCGCCGACCGGGATCGTCAGGAAGGCCTCCAGCCCCTCTGCCTCGTAATAGAGGGTAGCGCCGCAGCGGGGGCAGAAGTGGAAGCTGGCGCTCGAGCCTTCGTCGCCGACGCGGACATAGCGGGTGGAATCGCCACTAAGGGTCACGTCTTGGCGGCGAAACCTGGCCTGCTCGCCAAAGACGCTGCCGGTGCGGCGCTGGCAGGCAAGGCAATGGCAGATGGAAACCCGTACCGGCTCACCGACGACTTTGGCGCTGAGCTGGCCACAGCTGCATGAGGCTAGGCGGCTTGGCATAACGTCTTCTCCTGTGTCACAAGGTCACCACCAACAAAAGCGCCAGGGCAGAGGCTCAAGGCGGTTTGCTGGCGGGTTCATTCACAACAGCCCTGCCCTTGTTGCCTTGGTGGGCATTGAACTGAGCCGAAAGAGCAAAAGACGCAGCAGTCTCCCGGTTTGGGCCTCAACAGCTTGTGGCACCCTTCACACTGGTAAAAGAAGAGGCACGAGTCGGTCGGCATCCGTTCCTTCTTGCGAAAGCCACATTCAGGGCAGGTGATTTCAGATCCCAGTATCAACTCAGTCATCGCACTCTCCCGTCGTTCATCGTTGCGCCTGGCCCCTCAAGCCCAGGAAGGGCTGCGCGGTAAGGCCGCTGCCGCCCCCCCCTCAGCTGACCCCTTCGTAGCACCTGGCTTCCAGGTTATGGCCATCGGGATCATAAAAATAGAAGGCTTGGGCCAGGCCACGGGCACCGTAATGGTTGGTACCAATCAGGCCATTCCTGTCGAATACGTCCGAGCCAAAGGGTATCTTGCCGCTCAGCAGGCGCTGGTGGAGCCTGATGAAGGCATCTCTATCAAGAGAAAAGGCCAGATGAACCAAGTCCTTGGGCGCCTCCTCAAGCAGATCCAGGGTCAAATGCTCGCTGACCCTGATGAGCTCAAAAGGCGCCGCTACGCCTTCATGGGAGAAGCCCACAACCTGGGTGTAAAACTCCACCGATTTCGATGCGTCCTTTACCCGCAAAATGAGGTGATCGAGATGCGTCATGACATTCCTTGTAAGTTGGATGGCAGGCGCAGACAGCGCGCCGGCTGCTTGGCCTGGTCAGGATAAAGGTTTTTCGATGACGAAGACCAGGAAAGGCCAGAGGGGAAAGCCGATATGTCTTTGCAGCAGGACCTTGCCGCCGGCCTCCTTGAGGGCGGGCAGCACATCGACGGCGCGGCACCCCATCGACAACCAGGGGAAATGCCAGGCGATATCTTCTACCCGGTCGGCCAGGTAGCGCACCACCCCATTCTTGGGTTCAGTCGAGTGAGCAACGGCGATTTTGCCCCCCGGCTTCGTCACCCTGTACAGCTCCAGCGCCCCTTTTACCGGGTCGTACAAGGGGCAGAGGCTGTAGCTCGACAGCACGACGTCGAAGCTGTTGTCGGCGAACGGCAGCTGGACCATGTCCCCGCTCTGCAATGCCACCCTTTCCTGCAGATGCTCCCGCGCCACCTTCTCCCGGGCGACGGCGAGCATGTCCTCGCTGAGGTCGAAGAGCGTCACCTGGCCCTTTGGCCCCACTTTCCTGGCGGCCAGGATGCCGGTGATGCCGGTGCCGGCACCACAATCCAACACCTTGTCGCCTTCTCTCACGGCGTTATCGATGAGGAGCGCTCTGCCCTTTTGGTCGGTCTTGAAGGTGAGCAGCCCATGCTGGACCTCATACCGTTTCGCTATGCCGCCATAGAGGCGCTTCAGTTCTTCCGTGCCGAGTGCCTTGCGCATCGTCAGACTCCATATCCAAACTCGCCAGAACAAGCCTAGCCTGGGCATTGAATAAGATGGGCATCATAGCCCTGCCAGGCCTCGGCTCTAGGGCAGATCATTTCAGGGCTCGCCGGGCAGGCTCCATTTGTCACTTTCGCCACGCTTCCAGCCTGCAACTGCACCGTTCAAGGCTGATGCCCATCTGCCTGTTGCCTGCTGGTGAAAACCGCCTTTTGGGCGGCGAAAGCGCGCTGATAGGCAGGCCGCTCTTCAGCGCGGGCGACATAGGCCCAGAGGTTGGGATATTCGTCCAGGAGACCCGACGCCCTCAGCCTCAGCAGCACCGAGACCATCATCAAGTCCCCGGCGCTGAAGCCCTCTTCCAGCCAGTCGGCATCCCCCAGGTAGTCAGAAAGCTGGCCCAGCCGAGTGCGGATACGCTCCTCCACCAGCGGCAGGCGTTCCTGGCTCCAGGGCTTGTCGCCCTCCAGCAGCTTTGCGGTCGTGAGATCCAGTATCACCGGCTCCACCGTATTGAGGGCGGCGAAGATCCAGGTGATGGCGCGCGCCCGCGCCTTGGCATCCGCCGGCAGCAGGCCTTGATGGCGCTCGGCGATATGGAGGACTATGGCCCCCGTCTCGAAGAGGCAGAGGTCGCCTTCCTCGTAAGTGGGGATCTGGCCAAAAGGGTGCAGCGCCAGATGCGCGGCTTGCTTCATTTCGCTGAACGAAACCAGGCGGACCTGATATGGCTGCCCCACTTCTTCCAGCGCCCAGCGCACCCGCATATCCCGCGCCAGCCCCCGGCCACGATCGGGTGACTGTGCAAAGGCCGTTATGATGGGTGTCATGCTATTCCTCCTGGTCCATCTGCTGGTAACAACCCTAGTCGAACGGGACGGGTGTAGATCGACGGTTCTGTGGTAATTGTCACTCGCTGGAGTCTTTGCGATGGGCATACTTATTATTTAATTTCTCCGCTTGTTGGCATGTCGATATTCCTCATAGAATGAATTTATGTCTATTGTGTAAAACAAACCACCATCAGCCACCGCCACAGACGGCCCGACATAAATATAAGATCTTTTTATCACAGAAGGGTCCAATACAGCCTCAAAAAAACGGCTTCCGCTACCATCAAATTCCTCACTGATCTTCGTGGTCATCACTATCTGTTTAGAAATCTTCGGAAACATTAAAAATTCTTTTTCTTCTGCCTTCGTCATTTCCTGCCGGGGATTTGGCTTTTCGAAATGTTGATTTATGTAATAAGAATCGAAGAAACCTCTAAGATCTTGATTTTTCGGTGCTATGGGTTCTTTAGAAAGAACTAACCAGGCGGATTTACCAATGATATCTTTTGAAACTAGAATTTTTTCATCATTGAACCATATTCTGTAATTCTCAATTCCTTTTGATTTTTCAAAATGAATGTCCAATCCCTTTTCTTTCATGTTTGCAGGTATAATTCGCTCAAATCTAGTCCAGGCAGCGTCAAGATTGAAAGAACATAATAAAATTGTAACGAATAATAGTTTAACCATGCCGCACAAGCCTCCGCAGTAGGAAATTTAATTGGTTGAAAACGAAGCGAACAGCCCTGGCCTACCTGGCTTTATATTCCACCCTGCATTCACTCTGGCATCTCGACGCTATGCTCGGTCGGAGGCGGCGTGATCGTCAAAACCTTCAACCCCTTGGGTGATTCGAACCTGTGCCAAACCCCCTGGGGCACCACCAAGAACTCACCTTGGCGAAGTATGTTCCTATTTTCAACGCCATCCATCAGGAGAACCAAGGTTGTTTCGCCTTCGACGACTTGCACCAATTCGTCACCGGCTGGATGCCGCTCCCACTCGCTGAAACCAACATAGTGCGTCAGATAGATAGCGCTCCGATCAAAGTCCGCCAATTTAACAAAGGCATCCTGCATATCCCCTTCAGCCGTTTCTGGGGTTCTGTTCTCGAAGCACTTAACTTTACCAAAGCCTTCTTCTATCGATATTGCCGTAGACTTTGACACTGGCTACTCCTTGTGACTATAAGACCCCGCACAAGACGTGCATTCAACTATAAGCCGTGGTTACTTCATTTTATTTTTTGGCTTTTAATAAGATGGGATATGCCCCAGAACAAGACCCCAGCGCCGGCACTGGACAAGAAGAAGAACAGCCCAAGGCCTAATGGGGTTCCCCAATGCAAAATATGGTAAAAGACTTCCATGACTAACTCCTTTTGTTATAAGACATTTCAAATGAGCAGATCGAAATCAAGTTAAAATTAAATTTCGCCGTTATAGATTTAAAAAAGTAGGTAATAGCAATGCTCTACTCAGCAGGAATGGCTTTTTTAATCACCTGTAGCACCTTATCATACCGTACTGACGTTTTTCTTTCTGGTGAAAACAATGAATAAAATAACCACCACTAAGGCAGCAATGGCTACCCATAGGTCTGTGAGTCTTTCAATAATTGAAACGCCAGCAGGGACAATACCAACCATTGAGACGAACCAGGCTTGCCTCTGTTTAAATCTCAGATCGGTGATAGCGATAAAAAGCAAAACCGCAATAAGGAACATTGCAGAATAATGTTCAATTTCCATTTCCATGATATATCCTAAATTTCTCTAACAGGTATTCCTAAACGCCAGGCTTTGGTAGAGACATGGCGCTTCAATCAGCTGATACTCTGGCGGCCGGCTGCAATGAAAAGCTGAGGATGGGTGTCCTTTGGATTCTTTCTTTACACCAATCATGCGATAACTTCGAGCATTTCGTTGTAATGAATCTCATCAACTTCCTGAAGCCATGTAAAAATATCACCAATGACATTTTGGCTTTCACCTAAAAGGTTTTCAGAAGAATCTTCATTAATTTCAATAACAGCGCTATGTGAGTATTTGTTTATGAATCGATAAATCTTTTCTTTGGTAGATTCATCTGTGATTTCGCAACCGTTCAAGCCACAATTCATAAGCTGTGCAATATCACTTCGGTGCTTTGGAAACTTGAAGCTAAAAAATGATTCAAGCAGTTTCCTTGAGAGATTCGCAGTTAAAAAGGCTTCATCTCGAGACAATGCAGAATTGTCTTTGTATGCATACAGCTTTGAAAATATATAATGGTATTCTGAATTGTAATTAACCAGACTAGAGTCTGCGTCTTTAAATGTTGATTGGCGTGGAGCGACTGTTGACGCTTCAATTGTATAAAAGAACGCATTTGGATCTTTGGGCGGATTCTTTCTTTTTCTATTGCGGTTTACACCTTCAAACCAATCACGGATCAATTTGAAGTAAGTAAAGTTGTGCGTAAATACAAATAACTGCTTTGCTTTGTCACAATTGCTACGAAGAAACGAATACGCATGAAATAAGTGGTTCGAGTCAAAGCTTGAAACAGGATCATCCACAACAACGATAGTATTTTCCATCTTGTTATCGTTTTCTTTTAACTTGGTTATAAAGTAAACAAAGGCAATAGCCGTTTTTTCACCTTCGCTTAAGTTTCCTTCTACCGGAACGGAATCGTTCCGCAATATTTCATAGCCTTTTTTAACAGGGCTAAAACGAAGAGTTAATTCACTACGACCAAGAAACTTGTGAAGTGATTCATTAAACTGGTCAGCCCCCAAGCCTTCGTTTGATAAGGAATCTTCAAGGCTTCTAATTTCACTGTTTCGGCTAGTTATTGTGGCTTTTAACGTATTATTTGCGGCCGTACGGTCAACGACTTCCTTTTTCTTGCTGTGGTAACCGAAAGACTTAACCTCTGTGGTTGCATAGTGAAGTTCAAGTTGTTTCTTGGATTTGTCTGTTTCCTCCTTGAAGTTGTTCGATTTGTGGTTGTGCTTATCAACAGTTGTACCAATCGCTGCCATAGCATTGTTAAAGGCCTTTATCGAAGATTCGCTAATAACGTCGACCGTAAGACCAGTCTCAAGTGGGTTTCCTGTCTTCTCTTTCAGGATTTTGTGCCAAGCTGAGATTTCTTCATTAAGGTCTTTGGTAGCCTTTTCCAAGGCTGCACAGAATTCGCTGTACTCCATTTTAAATTCTTCGTAAAAGTCAGCTGCCGCTGGTAAAACAGGGACTTGAATGTATTGATCTGTAAGCCAACCATCAGCATTCACAAGCCTGCTTTGAAAAGCTTTGTAATCGTCATTGAAATGGGCTTCGAGCTGTTTGATGCGATCTTCAGTTATGGCATTACCACAAAATTCACACTGGTTTGTATCATGGCGATTATGAAGATCAAGACCAGTTTCAACCCAAGACTTTATATCACCATGCTCAACAAGTCGTTGAATGGTTTTACTGACTACGCTGGTATTTAGAAGATCATCAAGACGTTCTTTTGCTTTGGCGAAGGTTTCCTGATTAATGGCCTTTCGTGTGAATGAAATAGGGTTCTTCTGATCTGGTTTAGCAGCATTGGTTAGTTCGATAATTCTATCTTCATTAAGAAGTGGCTCATCCGTCTTCATTGATTCAATGTTTGCGGCGACAAACGCCTCAAACTTGCGTTTATCGTAATTTAAGTAATAGCGATCTGTTGTATCAATCGACTGAAGGCTTGTCTTCAGGTGTCTTGCGCTATCAGTATCAAATTTTGATACGGCGCTGTCGAGTTTCCTAATCTCTTCGGCTTCTTTGCTATGCGCTTCTGAATCTATCTTTTGCAATGCCTTCAGTTTATCCAGTCGTTGACGTTCTTCAATCTTCGCTTTGTCTACAAGTAAGATACTCTTGACTACGTTGTTCCATGAAATATTTTCTTCAATGAAGTCGTGATTGAATGTGTAGATATTTAAATCGGCGTTGGTAATACTCGCTTGCGTAATAAACGTGCCGTCATCTATAGCTACAGTTAACTCCGAAGATGGGAACTTTTCTGAATTAGCTTTGTTTTCGATGCATCTAAAAACACCTGAGAGTGTAGACTTACCACTTCCGTTCCAACCATAAAACAGATTGTACTTCCCAAAATCTTTAGCATTGGAATTTGTATGATTCTGATAGATACCGAAATTTTTTAGTTTTTCTATGCTCTTTATTGACATAACATCCTTGCTCTAAAAATCACGCGCTACTCTATTGGCGTATAACGCCTGCAGTTGCGGCTTGGGTGAACTGGCGGCTTTTTTGCTGCGCAGCGCGAAAAAGGTGACAGTTTACCCAGGTCCGGCAAGCTGCACTTGTTAAGCGATTGATGCCCAAATTTCATCTGCTACGCCCAAGTTTTTAGGTATTAATATTTTAAGTTGCTCTTCCAAGAAGTTGTTAGCAAATGCTAAATCATCGCACTCAAAAAAGTAATGTTCGATAAGATAGCCAAAATAAACTTCAGGGATCTTTATATCACGCCCCATACATTCGGAAGAAAGCCAATTTAAGAACCTTGATTTTTCATCTTCGTTTTTAGGAACAAGAATTTTAGTTCTTAGCGCGAACTCTTCGATATAAGTAAACTTGCGAGGCCCTGGAAATTCATAACTTGGCAACTTTAAACAATAACTCGGACCTTTTAACGATAGTGTAGATATATGATCGAAGTTCTCACTTTCGTTTAGAAGCTGCGCATCAGCCCAATCTGTGGCTTCTTTTTCAGTCAAAAACCCAAGATTGTATAAAGCGAGTACTGTTGGAATTCTCGACATATTTTTACACGCTTAACAATAGTTATAAAGCCGGCTCGTTTTCACTCATTAGACCACCTTGCCGAATGAGTGCAACTCGCTCTTTTACAAGACTAATGCATCAGTCCCACTCAAGCGTCTGCACAAAAACGCGCCGGCTCCTTTTGCTGGTCGGTCCGGCTTCTTATCATGAAGTCAGACCAGATAAAAAATCGATTATACTCAGTGACTTAGCAATTTTTTTTGAGATAAAAGAGCCAGGCGTCCGTGATAAAGGTGCCAGATTGCTATTTCTTGGTTGGATATACTGTATGCCCATCCAAAAACCTGAACGACGCAACCTACTATCTCACAGCCTGCCACGCCTACTGGTTCGGGGCCTTTCCCCCTTGGAGCCACCGAGTGGGAGGCTGCGTGAAGGAAGTCGAGCCAGGGATGGCGAGACAGGTGAGTACGCGTCTGGACACGCGTATGAACCGGTTCCTGGCAAGCAGCTGGACGCGAGGGGACCGCGTAGCGGTGGCGGAAGCGGGGGTGCACTCTTTGGTTACTTTCTCTTGCACAGAGAGAAAGTAACCCGCCCGCCGGTGCGGGAACCGGCAAACAAACAGCCGTGCCGCAGGCACCTTCAAGACACGCTACCGCCCTTGAGATGACGGGCCTCCACTCCCTCACGTTCCTTGTTGTCCGACTCCCCGAGCGATCTCGCGCCAGGTTCTGGCTCTTGGCCCGGTGGGCTCCCCAACGAATACATTCGCCGCCCCAGGCAAGCATGTGAACCCCAGGTTACCCCCCTCCCCTTCCACGGTAAACCCTCAGCTAAATCAAGCAGCTACAAAAAAAGGCGCCCTGGGGCGCCTTGTCGCTTAGAAGGCCTTGAGGATGGCCTCCACCGTCTGCTTGGCATCGCCGAACAGCATCACGGCGTTGTCGCGGAAGAAGAGCGGATTCTGGACCCCGGCATAGCCAGTGTTCATGGAGCGCTTGAACACCACCACCTGCTTGGCCTTCCACACCTCCAGCACCGGCATGCCGGCGATGGGGCTGGCCGGGTCCTCGGCCGCCGCCGGGTTGACGGTGTCGTTGGCGCCTATGACCAGCACCACGTCGGTGTCGGGGAAGTCGCCGTTGATCTCGTCCATCTCGAGGACTATGTCGTAGGGCACCCTGGCCTCGGCCAGCAGCACGTTCATGTGCCCAGGCAGGCGCCCGGCCACGGGGTGGATGCCGAAGCGCACCTGGACGCCCTTGGCCTTGAGCTGCTCGCAGATCTCCGCCACCGGGTACTGGGCCTGGGCCACGGCCATGCCGTAGCCGGGGGTGATGATGACGGAGCCGGCGTTCTTGAGCATGTCCGCCACGTCCTCGGCGGTGACTTCCACGTGCTCCCCTTCGATGTCGGCGCTGGCCTGGGCGTCGTTACCGAAGCCGCCGGCGATGACGGAGATGAAGGAGCGGTTCATGGCCTTGCACATGATGTAGGAGAGGATGGCGCCGCTGGAGCCCACCAGGGCGCCGGTGACGATGAGCAGATCGTTGCCCAGCATGAAGCCGGCCGCCGCCGCCGCCCAACCCGAGTAGGAGTTGAGCATGGAGATCACCACCGGCATGTCGGCGCCGCCGATGCTGGCCACCAGGTGCCAGCCGAAGGCCAGGGCTATGAGGGTCATCAAGAAGAGCGCCGAACTGCCCTGCCCGCCTGTGCTGACGAAGTAGAACATCAGGCCCACCGAGACCACCACCGCCGCCAGGTTGAGCTTGTGGCGGTGGGGCAGCATCAGCGCCTTGGAGTTGAGGACACCGCGCAGTTTGCCGAAGGCGACGATGGAGCCGGTGAAGGTGACGGCACCGATGAAGACGCCGAGGTAGATCTCGGTGAGGTGGATGCTGAGCAGGGTGCCGCTGAGGCTGCCGTCCGCCAGCCAGGAGTTGTAGCCCACCAGCACGGCGGCCAGGCCCACGAAGCTGTGGAGGATCGCCACCAACTCCGGCATCTGGGTCATTTCCACCTTCAGGGCCAATCGGGTGCCGATGGCGGCGCCTATGACCATGGCCAGCAGGATCCAGCCGTAGCCGGAGACGCTGGGGCTCCAGATGGTGGCCACCAACGCCAGGGCCATGCCGACGATGCCGAGCAGGTTGCCGCCCTTGGCGCTTTCCTGCTTGGAGAGCCCGGCCAGGGCACCGATGAAACAGAGGGCCGCCACTATGTAGGCGGCACTGACCAATCCTTGAGACATCCTGTTACCCCTTCTGGAACATTTTCAGCATGCGGCGGGTGACGGTGAAACCGCCGACGATATTGATGGTGGCGATCAGCACCGCCACGAAGGCCAGGAAGCCGGTGAAGCCCCCCGACCCCGCCTGCAACAGGGCGCCGACGACGATGATGCCGGAGATGGCGTTGGTGACCGACATCAGCGGCGTGTGCAGGGCGTGGGTGACGTTCCAGACCACGTAGTAGCCCACCACGCAGGCCAGCACGAACACCGTGAAGTGGGACAGGAAGGCCGGCGGCGCGGCATTGGCCACCCAGCCGAAGGCGGCAAGGCCGGCGGCGGCAAGCCAGTACTTTTTGCGGCCCGGCTCCTTGGGGGCTTCCACCTTGGGTGCCGGTTTGGGGGCAGGCGCCGGTTTGGGCGCGGCCGAGACCGAGATCGGCGGCGGCGGGAAAGTCAGCTCGCCGTCCCTGACCACCGTCATGTTGCGCAGCACTACGTCCTCGAAGTCGAGGTGGATGTTGCCGTCCTTCTGCGGGCACAGCAGTTTGGCGAGGTTGACCAGGTTGGTGGCGTAGAGGGTGGAGCTCTGCCCTGACAGGCGGCTCGGCAGGTCGGTGTAACCGAGGATGATGACGCCGTTGTCGGACTTGAAGCGCTTGCCCGGCTTGGTGAGTTCGCAGTTGCCGCCGTTGGCGGCGGCGAGATCGACGATCACCGAGCCCGGCTTCATGGCCTTGACCATGTCGCGGGTGATGAGCTTGGGGGCCGGCCTGCCGGGGATGAGGGCCGTGGTGATGATGATGTCCACCTCCCTGGCCTGTTCCAGGAAGAGCGCCATCTCGGCGTCGATGAAGGCCTGGCTCATCTCGCGGGCGTAGCCGTCGCTGCTGCCGCCCTCCTCCTCCAGCTGCACCTCGAGGAACTCGGCGCCCATGGAATGGATCTGCTCCTTGACCTCTGGCCTGGTGTCGAAGGCGCGCACTATGGCCCCCAGGGAGCCGGCGGCGCCGATGGCGGCCAGGCCCGCCACACCGGCCCCTATCACCAGCACCTTGGCCGGCGGCACCTTGCCGGCGGCGGTGATCTGGCCGGTGAAGAAGCGGCCGAAGGCGTTGGCCGCTTCCACCACGGCCCTGTAGCCGGCGATGTTGGCCATGGAGGAGAGGGCGTCCAGGGACTGGGCCCTCGAGATGCGCGGCACCATGTCCATGGCCAGCACCTTGACCTTGCGGGCCTGGAGCTTGGCCAGCAGCTCGGGATTCTGGGCCGGCTGGATGAAGCTGACCAGGGTGGCCCCCTCCTTGAGGCGGGCTATCTCCTCGTCGCTGGGGGCGTTGACCTTGAAGACGAGGTCGCAGTCCCAGGGGTCGCCAAGCTCGGCGCCGGCCTCCCGGTAGGCGGCGTCGTCGAAGCTGGCGCCCTTGCCGGCCCCGGGTTCGACGACGGGCACAAAGCCCAGCTTGATGAGTTCGCCCACGGATTTGGGCGAGGCGGCCACCCGGTTTTCACCGGGTAGGCTTTCGATAGGTACGCCGATACGCATGACTGCTCCCTGAGGTTGGGGCCCCGCGATACGGCTGCGACTTCGGGCAAGATTGCAAAGCTTTCCCTAGATGTAACAGAAAAATCAGGCAGTTGGGCAAGTCCTTTTTGTTCTATGACTATGCGATCTGGCTTTTGCCCGGCCCCGGAGCCTTGAGCCGCACCGGTCCTCGGCCCCAAACAGTCAAAAAAATGCCCGGCGCTTGGCCGGGCAATGCATGGAACTAACTTGTCAGCAGAGTGAAACCCCTCGGGCTTCAGGGACAACTTTAAGGCGTCACCACCGGCAAGGTTTTGACCTGGATTAAGGTTTTGGCCCTCAACGCACCGGCAGGGCCATGTTCTTGAACAGGGCCTCCACCGCTTCGCTGTCACGCAGGCGCAGGGCCTCGTCCACCACTGCCCTCGTCAGATGCGGGGCAAAGCCCTCGATGAAGTCGTACATGTAGCCGCGCAGGAAGCTGGACTTGCGAAAGCCAATTTTGGTGGTGGAGGCGCGGAACAGGTGGCTGGCGTCTATGGCCACCATGTCGGAGTCCAGCTCGGGGTCGAAGGCCATGGAGGCGATCACCCCTACCCCCAGCCCCAGGCGCACATAGGTCTTGATGACGTCGGTGTCGGTGGCGGTGAAGACGATCTGCGGCTCCAGGTTCTTCTTGGCAAAGCCCTCGTCCAGGTCAGAGCGGCCGGTGAAGCCGAACACGTAAGTGACTATGGGGTACTTGGCCAGCTCCTCTATGCCCACTTGGGAAAGCTGCGCCAGGGGGTGGTCCTTCTTGACCACTATGGAGCGGTTCCAGTGGTAACAGGGCAGCATGATGAGGTCGTCATAGAGGTGCAGCGCCTCAGTGGCGATGGCGAAATCCGCCTCGCCGCGCACCACGGCTTCGGCTATCTGGGTGGGGGTGCCCTGGTGCATGTGCAGTGAGACCTTGGGATAACGGTCGATGAAGCGGCGAATGACCGGCGGCAGGGCGTAACGGGCCTGGGTATGGGTGGTGGCGATGTGCAGCTTGCCGCGGTCCGGCTGGGTGTGTTCGAAGGCGACGGCGCGGATGGCGTCGGCCTTGTCGAGCATCTCCTCGGCGATGTTGATGATCGCCTTGCCGGCGGCCGTGACGTGGGTCAGGTGCTTGCCGCTGCGGCCGAAGATCTGCACCCCCAGTTCGTCCTCCAGCATCCGCACCTGTTTGGAGATCCCGGGTTGGGAGGTATAGAGGCTTTCCGCCGTGGCGGAGACGTTGAGGTTGTTGTTGCGGACTTCGACGATGTAGCGCAGCTGCTGCAACTTCATGAAAAGGCTCCCAAAGCCGGGTTATGCCAAAAAAGTATAACCTAACCGGGTTCTATATCGACTGGCAAATGGTTGATATGCTACCGAAATGACAGCCGTTCCTATACACTCACTCAAATGCGCAGGCGCAACAGGACAATAACATGACACCATACATTGTGACTGCCGTGATTGTGATACTGCTGTTGGTGATGATCGTCATCAACGTGGTCCAACAACAGCGGCAAAAGCAAGAAGCAGAAAGGCGCCAGGAGCTTGCCCGCCACAAGGCCATCATCGAAGAAACCGAGGATCTGCTGCCCTTCGCCGGCCAGATGCCCATCTCCAGCCAACTGGTGGCCATCCTCTACGGCCGCCTCGCCGACGCCCTCAACGGCGCCTTCAAGTTCAACAAGGACGCCAACCTCAAGGCCCGCGCCGACGACGCCCTCAACCAGCAACAGCAGGCGCTGCAGCATTACAGGCCCAGCGACGACAATGTCCGGCTGCCCGACAACGAACTGCAGATGGTGCAGCTGTTGCAGGCCGTCAAGCGGCTGATCGCCGTGCTGCGCACCGAGTTCAACAAGGGCAAGGTGGACGCCGAGGTGTTCAGGAACGAAGCGGCCTTCCTCGACAGGATGCGCCTCAAGATCAACGTCGACGGCCTCATCGCCCGCGGCGTCTCCGCCAAGACCATCAAGCAGTTCGGCTCGGCCCGCCAGTTCCTCAACAAGGCCAAGCAGCTGGCCGCTTCCCAGGCCCACCAGGACAACTACCTGCGCGCCAAGCTCCAGGAGATCCAGCTGCACCTGGACGAGATCAACCACAACAGGGGCGCCGCCCTGGTGCCGCCCAAGGCGGAGAAGAAGGAAGGGGACATCCAGCAGCCGGACGACGTGGATCTGCTGTTCTCGCCCAAGAAGAAGTGGTGACCCAATACCGGATACCCAAAACCGCCCCAGGGCGGTTTTTTCATGGCCGGCGCTGACTGCCAGCCAGGCAAACAAAAGCCCCGCCTAGGCGGGGCTTTTTCTGTTGAGGCGGCTTACTTGCCGTTGTCCACCCATTTGCCGTTCTCATAGAAGGCCATCCAACTGGTGGCCTTGCCGTCTTTCTCTGAGCCCACGTACTGGCTCTTGGTCTTGCGGGAGAACTTGACCAGGGTCGGGTTGCCGTCCTTGTCCTTGAGCGGCGCCTTGGCCAGGTACTTGAACTTCTCCGGCAGCCTGTCTTCGAAGCGTTTGAGCTCAGACACCAGCGGCGCCCGCGTTTCCCGGGATTTGGGGAAGGTGCTGGCGGCCAGGAAGATGCCGGCGGCGCCGTCGCGGAGCACGAAGTGGGCGTCGGATTTCTCGCATTTGAGCTCCGGCAGGGCCACGGGATCTTCCTTGGGCGGCGCCACTTCGCCGTTACGCAGGATCTTGCGGGTGTTCTTGCAGTCCGCGTTGGTGCAGCCGAAGTACTTGCCGAAGCGGCCGTTCTTGAGCTCCATGTTCGAGCCGCACTTGTCGCACTCGATCAGGGGGCCGTCATAGCCCTTGAGCTTGAACTCGCCGGTCTCCAGCAGGTAGCCGTCGCAGTCGGGGTTGTTGCCGCAGACATGGAGCTTGCGACCGGCGTCCACCAGGTAGGAGTCCATGGCGGTGCCGCATTTGGGGCAGCGCTTCTTGGCCAGCAGGGCGTTGGTTTCCCCTTCCTCGTCGTCGACCTTGATCACTTCCTCGCCTGGGGTGAGGTTGATGGTGGTCTTGCAACGTTCCTTGGGCGGCAGGTTGTAGCCGGAGCAGCCGAGGAAGACGCCGGTGCTGGCGGTACGAATGCCCATCTTGCGGCCGCAGGTAGGGCAGTCGATGTCGGTCAGCACCATGGCGTTGGAGCGCATGCCCTCTTCGGCGTCGTCCAGGCGCTTCTTGAAGTCACCGTAGAACTCGTCGAGCACGGCGTGCCATTCACGGCCGCCATTGGCGATGTCGTCCAGCTCCCCTTCCATGCGGGCCGTGAAGTCGTAGCTGAGCAGGTTGGTGAAGTTCTCCACCAGCCGGTCGTTGACGATCTCCCCCATCTTCTCGGCGTAGAAGCGGCGGTTCTCCACCTTGACGTAACCGCGGTCCTGGATGGTGGAGATGATGGAGGCGTAGGTGGAAGGCCGGCCTATGCCGCGCTTTTCCAGCTCCTTGACCAGGGACGCCTCGGTGAAACGGGCCGGCGGCTTGGTGAAGTGCTGCCTGGGATCCAGGGCGTCGAGCTTGAGGGTCTCCCCCACGGCCACGTTGGGCAGCTGCTCGTCGTCTTCCTTGCGCTTCATGGGGTTCAGCACCCGGGTCCAACCGTCGAAGCGCTGCACCCGGCCCTTGGCCTTGAGGGTGAAGTCGCTGCCCTGGGCCTTGGCGGTGGCGGTGAGCTGGGTGACGTCGTAGACGGCGTTGGTCATCTGGCAGGCCACGAACTGGCGCCAGATGAGTTCGTAGAGGCGCTGGGCGTCGCGCTCGACGTCCAGGTCCTCGGATTTGATGCGCACGTCCGAGGGGCGAATGGCCTCGTGGGCTTCTTGGGCGTTGGCCTTGGCCCCGTAGGTGAGGGGGCCGGCCGGCAGGTAGGCCGGGCCGAATTCGCTCTGGATGTAGCCACGCACCGCGTCCACCGCCTCGGCGGAGAGGTTGGTGGAGTCGGTACGCATGTAGGTGATGTGGCCGGCTTCATAGAGGCGCTGGGCCAGCATCATGGTCTTCTTGACCCCGAAGCTCAGGCGGGTACTGGCCGCCTGCTGCAAGGTGGAGGTGATGAAGGGGGCGGAAGGCCTGGACTGGCTGGGCTTGTCCTCACGGTCCGTGATCTGGTAGCCGGCGCCCTTGAGGGCGGCGACGGCGGCCATGGTTTGGGCTTCGGTCACGGGCTTGAAGGCTTGGCCGTCCTGGTGGCTGACCATCATGCGCAGGGCGCCTTCGGCGGCCTGCAGGTCGGCATGGAGATCCCAGTATTCTTCGGGCGTGAAGGCACGGATCTCCCGCTCACGCTCCACCACCAGGCGCACGGCGACGGACTGCACCCGGCCGGCCGAGAGGCCACGGGCTATCTTCTTCCACAGCAGCGGCGACACCATGTAGCCGACGACGCGGTCGAGGAAACGGCGCGCCTGCTGGGCGTTCACCTTCTCCTGGCTGACCTGGCTGGGGTGCTCGAAGGCCTGTTGGATGGCCTTCTTGGTGATCTCGTTGAACACCACCCGCTGGAAGCGGCTGTCGTCACCGCCGATCAGCTCCTTGAGGTGCCAGGCGATGGCCTCCCCTTCCCTATCCAAGTCCGTCGCGAGATAGACCTTGTCGGCCTTGTCCGCCAGGGATTTGAGTTCGGCAACCACCTTTTCCTTGCCGGGCAGCACCTCGTAATGGGCCTGCCAGTGGTTGTCGGGGTCTATGCCCATGCGCGCCACCAGGGCGTTGGTCGCGCTGCTTTTCTTACCCTTGCCGCCGCCCCCGCTGGTGGGCAGGTCGCGAATATGGCCGATAGAAGATTTAACGATGAAGTCCTTGCCAAGATATTTATTAATGGTCTTGGCCTTGGCTGGGGACTCCACTATCACCAGTGATTTTGCCATGAGTCTCTTACGTTAGGTTGGCTGGGGCCCGTCAGGGGTGCCCATATATAGTGTTTTGACTCAGCCGATGCAAGGCGCAAGCCTGAAGTCGTCCCTTTTTCTAATTAATTCAACTTATCCATCATTTGCAAGGCCGACCGTTACCCTTTCCTTGCTATGGGTATAATGCCGACAACTGAAAAGATCCCGTCCAAGGCTAAAACAAGGAATAGGGCATGAAACATTTCGAAGTCAATTTCGACGGCCTGGTGGGCCCAACCCACAACTACGCCGGTCTGTCTTTCGGCAACGTGGCCTCCCTGTCCAACGCCGCCAGCGCCTCCAGCCCCAGGCAGGCCGCCAAGCAGGGCCTGATGAAGATGAAGGCCCTGCACGACCTGGGCCTCAAGCAAGGCGTGCTGGCGCCCCAGGAACGTCCTGATATGGCGACCCTGCGCCGCCTGGGCTTTAGCGGCACCGACGCCCAGGTGCTGGCCAAGGCCGCCAAGGAGGCCCCGGCCATCCTCGCCGCCTGCTGCTCGGCCTCCAGCATGTGGACGGCCAACGCCGCCACCATTTCGCCCTCGGCGGACACCAGCGACGGTCGGGTGCATTTCACCCCCGCCAACCTGACCAACAAGTTCCACCGCAGCCTGGAGCCGGCGGTGACGGGGCGCATCCTCCAGGCCATCTTCAACGACGATCGCCACTTCCAGCACCACAAGCACCTGCCGGACAACGATCACTTCGGTGACGAAGGCGCCGCCAACCACACCCGCCTGTGCAGCCATTACGGCCACGCCGGCGTGGAACTCTTCGTCTACGGCCGCGAGGCCTTCAACGCCGCTGCCCCGGCGCCGAAGAAATACCCGGCCCGCCAGACCTTGGAAGCCTCCCAGGCCATAGCCCGGCTGCACGGCCTGGACGACGACACCGTGGTCTACCTCCAGCAGAACCCGGACGTCATCGACGCCGGCGTCTTCCACAACGACGTCATCAGCGTCGGCAACCAGAACCTGCTGTTCTACCACCAGGACGCCTTTGTCGACACCCAGGCCAAGTTTGCCGAGATCCGCCGCAAATTCGGCGACGGCGAGCTGCATTTCGTGGAAGTGCCGCGGGATCAGGTGAGCGTGGCCGAGGCGGTCAAGACCTACCTGTTCAACACCCAGGTGGTGACGCTGCCGTCCGGCATCATGGCCATCATAGCCCCCACCGAATGTGAAGAATCCGACGCCGTCAGGACCTACCTGGCCAGCCTGGTGGAGCAGGACAGCCCCATCAAGGAAGTCCATTACATGGACGTCAAACAGTCCATGCGCAACGGCGGCGGCCCGGCCTGCCTGCGCCTGCGGGTGGCCTTGAACGACGAGGAAGTGGCGGCGGTGAACCCCAGCTGCCTGCTGGACGACGCCCTCTTCAACCGCCTCAATACCTGGGTGGACAAGCACTACCGTGAAGAGCTACACGTGGCGGACTTGGCCGATCCGGCGCTGCTGATGGAAAGCCGCGACGCCCTGGACGAACTGACCCAGATCCTCGGCCTCGGTTCCGTCTACCCCTTCCAGTTGGACTAAGTTCCTTCCCCAAAGCCCGGCAGCAGCCGGGCTTTTTTGTGCCCGGCCCCCGCCTCCCCTTCCCTGTTCATCCCTGCTTCAAGCTGTTAGATTAGCTGGCATTTGTTAGCAGAATCTTGGACAGCCCGTGACAAAACAAAAAGGAAAACTGGGCCTTACGGCGCGCATCTTCATCGGCATGGTACTGGGCTTCGCCCTGGGCCTGGCCCTGCACGGCTTCGCGCCGGATTCCAGTTTCACCGCCTCCTGCCTGACGTTGTTCCAGATCGGCGGCAAGCTGTTCGTCGCCTCCCTGAAGATGCTGGTGGTGCCCTTGGTGTTCGTGTCCCTGGTGTGCGGCACCTGCTCCCTGTCCGACCCAACCAAGCTCGGCCGCCTCGGCGTCAAAGCCATAGGCCTCTATCTCATCACCACGGCCCTGGCCATCACCCTGGCCATCACCCTGGCGGTGCTGGTCAAGCCCGGCATTGGCCTCGAGCTGCATAGCGACGCCAGCTTCAAAGCCTCGGCGGCGCCCTCCCTGGCCGACGTCATCACCAACCTGGTGCCGTCCAACCCCATCCAGGCCATGGCCCAGGGCAACATGCTGCAGATCATCGTCTTCGCCGTGCTGTTCGGGGTGGCCATAGCCCTGTCCGGCAAGGCCGGTGAGCGCATCGCCAAGGTCTTCGAGGACTTCAACGAGGTGATCATGAAACTGGTCACCATCCTCATGAACCTGGCGCCCTACGGCGTCTTCTGCCTGATGGCCAAGCTCTTTGCCGACAAGGGCCTGGATACCCTCGGTAGCCTCGGCAAGTACTTCTTCCTGGTGCTGGGAGTGCTGGCCATCCATGCCTTCATCAGCTACCCGGTACTGCTCAAGCTGCTGGCCCGCCTGAGTCCGCTGATGTTCCTGCGCAAGATGCGCGACACGGCGCTGTTCGCCTTCTCCACCGCCTCATCCAACGCCACCCTGCCGGTGACCCTGGAAACGGTGACCAAGAAACTGGGGGTCAACAACAGCATCGCCTCCTTCACGGTGCCGCTCGGCGCCACCATCAACATGGACGGCACCGCCATCATGCAGGGGGTGGCCACCGTCTTCATCGCCCAGGTCTACGGCATCGACTTGAGCCTCACCGACTACCTGATGGTGATCCTCACCGCCACCCTCGCCTCTGTGGGCACCGCCGGGGTGCCCGGCGTCGGCCTCATCATGTTGGCCATGGTGCTCAACCAGGTGCACCTGCCGGTGGAGGGCATAGGCCTCATCATGGGCGTGGACAGGTTGCTGGACATGACCCGCACCGCCGTCAATGTCACAGGCGACGCCATGGTGACCTTGGTGGTGGCCAAGTCCGAAGGGGAGCTGGACGAAGGGCGCTTCAACGACCCCAACGCCGCCAAGGCGGAAGAGGAAGTGCACCTCCCCCACGGCCATGCCTGAGCAGGCAAGAGCGAAAAAAAGCCGCCCCAGGGCGGCTTTTTTCATGGCTGAAGCGGCGGCCTTGGCCGGCGCAGGGGCCGGAAGTAATCCAGGTTGGCGTAGAAGGCAGGGTCGCTGTTTTGTGGCCACCAGCCCGGCACCCCCAGCAGCGGCAGGGGCGAGAGCAACGACTTGTCCTTGAGGCCGTCCGAGGCCAGCAGTTCGCAGAGCCGCTCATCCAGCCAGGCGTACTGGGCCTTAAGCGCCCAGCCGAAGAAGGCCGGCGGTGCCAGCAGCGGCAGCATCTTGGCGGTAAGGCCAAGGTAAGGGGCCAGGCCCTGCTCGTAAACGGCGTGGCCGAACACGAATGGCCGGGTGGCGCTGCCCCACTGTTCCCTGCCCTCGACGAAGGCCTGCTGCCAGTGGTGCTGGCGCAGCGCTTCCAAAGGCTCGAGGCTGGCCGCCACCACCAGCACGCCACATTCGTCGAAGAGGGTCAGGCTGTCACGGCGCAAGGTCCTGGGGCTGAGGCCATGGGCCTCGATATCGGCCACATGCTGGGCGTTGATGGCGGCCTTGGCGCGGGGGTACAGAGCCCAGGCCAGGGCGTTGAAGCAGTCGTGCCAGTTGTCCGGCCGGGTCGGCACCCGGCCCGTGGCCAGGATCTGCGCCTCGTAGTAGTCGTCCAGGGGCGCGCTGCAGAAACTGACCGGCTGGCCGGAGCGGGTGGCGGTGCCGGCCGGCAACCAGGCCGTCAGGGTATCGAGCCCCGGAAAGCCAGATTCATCACCCAGCTTTGGGAACAGAGCCTTGAGGTCCCCGTAGAGCCCCTCATCCAGAAAGTGGCGTTGCCAAGTCACCGGCGCTTTCCCCCATCAGCAAAAGGGCGCCAGTGTAGCAAAACGGCGGCTTTTTCTGGTATCACTGAAGGCACCCCAAGCAAGCGGCGCCAGCCCATGAAAAACATCATCTGCGACATCGACGGCGTGCTGATGCACGACAACACCGCCATTCCCGGCGCCGACGCCTTTATCAAGCGGGTACTGGAGCAAGGCAACCCCCTGGTACTGCTGACCAACAACCCCTCCCAAACCGCCAGGGATCTGCACAACCGCCTGGCCGCCGGGGGCGTCAAGGTGCCGGAGGAGGCCTTCTATACCGCCGCCATGGCCACCGCCGATTTCCTGCGCCGCCAGGACGGCAACAAGGCCTACGTCATAGGGGACGGGGCCCTGACCCACGAGCTCTACAAGATTGGCTTTACCATCACCGACATCAACCCGGATTTCGTCATCGTCGGCGAGACCCGTTCCTACAACTGGGACATGATCCACAAGGCCGCCCGCTTCGTGGCCGAAGGGGCCCGCTTCATCGCCACCAACCCGGACTTCAACGGCCCCAACCAGAGCCCGGCCTGTGGGGCCCTCTGCGCCCCCATAGAGCGCATCACCGGCAAGCAGCCCTTCTACGTGGGCAAGCCGTCCAGTTGGATAGTGCGCTCGGCCCTCAACCACATCGGCGCCCATTCCGAGAACACCGTCATCATCGGCGACAACCTGCGCACCGACATCTTGGCCGGCTTCCAGGCGGGCCTGGAGACCATACTGGTGCTGTCCGGGGTGTCCCAGAAAAAGGACATTGCCCTGATGCCCTTCAGGCCCAACCACGTCTTCGCCAGCGTTGCCGAGATAGACATCCTCTAAACCTTTCATCGCAGCCCCGGCGCCGATGGCCGAGAGGCCATTGGCAGGCCCTTGCCACCGTGCCAAGGTGCAGGGGCGATGACCATAAGGATAACCCCATGAAAACCAGACTCAGCTTGCTTGCAGCAGGCCTTTTGCTGGCCACCGGTGCCCAGGCCAGCGTCCCCGGCGACAAGCTCGCCAAGGGGCTGGATGCCGGCAGCTACGGCAGCTTCGTCAAGACCCTCTCGTCCGACGAATTCCAGGGCCGCCTGCCCGCCACCATCGGCGAAACCAAGACCCTCGCCTTCCTCCAGGCCCAGTTCATGCGCCTGGGGCTAAAACCCGGCTTCGGCGACAGCTACCTGCAGCCCGTGCCCCTGGTGGCCATCACCAGCCACCCAGGCCAGCTGACCCTGGGCAACCTCAAGCTCGACTACCTCAAGGACATGGTGATCAACAGCCCCAAGGCGGTGGCCGAAACCACCGTCAAGGACGCCGATCTGGTGTTCGTGGGCTACGGTATCCATGCCCCTGAGCTGGGCTGGGACGACTACCAGGGCCTGGACGTCAAAGGCAAGGTGGTGGTGATGCTGGTCAACGATCCGGGCTACGCCACCGGTGACAAGCGCTTCGACGGCCGCGCCATGACCTACTACGGCCGCTGGGACTACAAGTTCGACGAAGCGGCCCGCCAAGGCGCCGCCGGCGCCCTCATCATCCACCAGACCGAGCCTGCTTCTTATCCCTGGTCCGTGGTGGAGAACTCCTGGGGCGGCACCCGCTATGATCTTGCCGACGACAACGGCCCCAAATCCGCCTTCTCCGGCTGGATAACCGAAGACGCCGCCAAGCGCCTCTTCGCCCAGGCCGGCCTCGATTTTGCCGCCACCACCAAGGCGGCCGGCAAGGCGCCCATGGCCAAGCCCCTCAACGCCAAGGCCAGCGTCGACATCAAGAGCGACTTCAAGACCACAGAGTCCCACAACGTCATGGGCGTGCTGCCCGGCCAGACCGAGGAGACAGTGGTGATCACCGCCCACTGGGACCACCTGGGCACGGACCCGAGCCACAAGGACGACCCCGTCTACAACGGCGCCATGGACAATGCCACCGGCACCGCCGGCCTCATCAGCCTGGCCCAGTCCTTCGAGGATCTCTACAAGGGCGCTGAGAAGCCACGCCGCTCCATCGCCTTCCTGGCGGTGACCGCCGAGGAACAGGGCCTGCTGGGCTCCAAGTACTATGTGAGCAATCCCTCCATCCCCCTGGGCCGCACCGTCGCCGACATCAACATGGACAGCCTCAACGTCTATGGTCCCACCAAGGACATGGTGGTGGTAGGCAAGGGCAAGACCAGCCTGGAGAAGGAGCTGAGCGAGGCCCTGCGCAAGCAAGGCCGGACCCTGGTCCCCAACGACAGGCCGGAAGCCGGCGGCTACTACCGCTCAGACCACTTCAACTTCGCCAAGGCCGGCATACCGGCACTCTTCGCCGGTGGCGGCAGCCAGCCCTGGGACGCCGATGTGGCCAAGTACCGGGAGATGATGAAGGCGCGCCTCAAGGGCTGCTATCACAACGCCTGTGACGAATACCAGGCCGACTGGGACCTGCGCGGCGCCCTGTCTGACCTGCAGGCCTTCCACGACATGATCCAGATGCTGATCACCAGCCGCGACTGGCCCAGCTGGCAGAGCGGCGCCGAGTTCAGCCGCCCGGCAGCCACTGAGTGATGGCACCCTTGAGCCTTGATGGCGCAGTGCGGGGCGCGTAGCGCTTCACCTGGCCGTCGGGGCTCACCAGGAACTTGGTGAAGTTCCATTTGACCGCCCGGGATCCCATGACCCCGGGCGCTTTGTCTTTAAGCCAGCTGAAAAGGGGATGGGTGTTGGGCCCGTTGACCTCGGTCTTGGTGAACATCGGGAAACTGACGCCGTAGTTGAGGGAGCAGAACTGGGCGATGTCACCGGCTTCCCCCGGCTCCTGGCTCATGAACTGGTTGCAGGGAAAGCCCAACACCACCAGCCCCTGGTCGCCAAACTCCCGCCACAGCGCCTCCAGCTCTTCATACTGGGGGGTAAAGCCGCACTTGCTGGCGGTGTTCACCACCAGCCACAGCTTGCCCTGGTAGTCGTTGATGTTGGTATCGCGGCCGTCCAATAGCCTGAGGGCAATATCCTTTGGTTGCATAAAACCTCTGTAACGCGCTGAAAATAGGATGCTGTTATCATGAGGTAAAAAGGACCAGGGAACCATTACAGATATGAGCGCGGCTGTCATCGCACTGGCGTTCTTCTGCGGCCTGCTGCTGAGCCGCTTCGGCCTGCCGCCCATGGTGGGTTTCCTGGCCGCCGGTTTTGCCCTCCACGGCATTGGCATCCAGCCTCCCGCCGCCCTCCACGGCATTGCCGAGCTTGGCGTCACCCTGCTGCTGTTCACCATCGGCCTCAAGCTCAAGCTCAAGAACCTCCTGAAACCCGAGGTCTGGGGCGCCACCACGGCGCATCTCCTTGGCACCATGGCCTTTTTCACCCTCGCCATAGGGCTGCTGGCCCTGCTCGGCCTGGCCGGGGGCGCCCTGCCCGCCTGGCTGATAGTGGCCTTTTCCCTGGCCTTCTCCTCCACCGTGTTCGCCGTCAAGGTGTTGGAAGACAAGGGGGAAACCAGCTCCCTCTACGGCCGCCTGGCCATCGGCATACTGGTGATGCAGGATCTCTTCGCGGTGCTCTTCCTGAGCTTTGCCCAGGGCCAGTGGCCGGCACCCTGGGCGCCCTTGCTGCTGCTGCTGCCCCTGGCCAGGCCCCTGCTCTACAAACTGCTGGACTGGTGCGGCAACTCCGAGCTTCAGGGCCTGGCCGGCCTCTTCCTGGCCCTGGTGGCGGGGGTGGGATTGTTCCAGGCGGCGGGCCTCAAGCCTGACCTCGGCGCCCTGGTGATGGGCATGCTGGCCGGCGGCCACAGCAGGGCCGACGCCCTCGGCAAGACGCTTTTCAACCTCAAGGAACTGTTGCTGGTGGGCTTTTTCCTCAGCATCGGCCTGGACGGCCTACCCAGCCCGCAGATGCTGGTAACAGCTGTGCTGCTGGTGCTGCTGTTGCCGGTCAAGGCCGGCCTCTATTTCTGGGTGCTGAGCCTGTTCGGCCTGCGGGTGCGCACCGGGGTGCTGGCGGCGGTGACCCTGGCGACCTATTCGGAGTTCGGCCTTATCGTCGCCGCCCTGGGCGCCAAGGCAGGGCTCATCGACGGCAGTTGGCTGACGGTCATCGCCATAGCCCTGTCCCTGTCCTTCGCCCTGGCCGCCCCTTTGAGCCTCTGGGCCGAGGCCGTGTACCGTTTCCTGGCGCCGCGCCTCATCCGGTACCAGAAGCGGCGCCTGCACCCGGACGACGCCCCCATCGACATCGGCGGGGCCAAGGTGCTGATCTTCGGCATGGGCCGCCTCGGCACCGGCGCCTACGACCAACTGGAGGCGGAGTTCGGCGAGGGGGTGCTGGGCATAGACCACGCCATCGACAAGGTCAGGGAGCATTGGGAGGCCGGGCGCCAGGTGCTGGTGGGGGACGCCACCGATTCGGACTTCTGGTCCAAGATCCGCCACGACGACGAGCTGGAGCTGGTGCTGCTGGCCATGCCCAACCACCACGGTAATCTCTTCGCGGCGGAGGAACTCAAGACCAGGGGTTACCAGGGCAAGGTGGCAGCCGTGGCCAAGTTCCACGACGAGGTGGAAGAGCTCAAGGCCATGGGCATCGAAGTGTTCAACTTCTTCGAGGAAGCCGGGGCGGGCTTTGCCCGCCACGTGCTCAATATTGCGCGTTTGGGTCCACAGCGTCCTTATCATCCAGGACAGTGATCTGGGTGATGTGCAGCGGTGTGCCCCACTGCTGAATGGTCATCATCTTGGGATCGGGCCGGCCCTCCACATGTACCCGCAGGTTGTGGCGGCGCATGTTGGCGGGCAGCCCCATGGGCAACCACTTGTGGCCGTCATCACCCACTATGCCGAAAAAGCCCCCTTCCATCGGCAAGAAGATGACTTTGCCGTCCGTCGATATGACGCCAGTCACCACGGGTTGCTTGATGTTCTTGTCCACCTTGACCTCCTGGACCTTGGCCGGCTGAGGGGCCAGCTTGGCTGTTCCGGCTGGGTTCTCGGCATGGCTGCAACCGGCCAGGGCCAGCAATGCCGCTATCCAGGCATGTTTCATGTCAAATCTCCCTTTTCGAGTCCCAGCGCCAACCCAGGGGTGGCCGGCACCATGCCGGCGGCCTTGAGGCGCTGGTAGATGATGAGGTTCAGCTCCAGGCGTTGCTGATGGTAGCGGGCCGTCTCCAGCCAAACCCGGGACACCAGCCTGACCCCCAGGGGGGTGAAGGCGTCTATGCCCACCTGGGCCTTGGGGGCGTCCGGCTGCTGCCAGTCCGCCAGCAGGGCTTCCAATACGGCCAGGGCCTGCTCGGGATCGGCGCCCTTGGGCAGCAACAAGGTCGTCTGGGCCAGCTTGCAGGTCTTGGAATTCTGGAAGATCTCTCCCAGCACCTTGCGGTTGGGGATATAGATGCGCTCGCCGTCTTCCGTCACCAGTACCGTCTGGGCCAGGGTGATGGCCTCCACCTGGCCGTCCCGCCCCAGGATCTCCAGGGTGTCCCCCACGGCGAAGGGCCGGGTCAGGATCAGCGCCAAGCCGGCGCCATAGTTGGAGATGGGGCCCTGTACGGCCAGGCTCAAGCCGAAGGTGGCGGCGCCGATGGCGGCGATCAGCGGGCTTATGGTGATCCCCAGCTTGCCGATGGCGATCACCACGAATATCGCCAGTACCGACAACCTGGCCACATTGGCGAAGAAGCGGACCAGGGTCTGGTCCCAGTGCCGCCGCTCGCCCAGGCGCAGCATGGAACGCCTGACCCAGGCCGAGGCCAGCCAACCGACAAGCACTATGATAAGGGCGCCAAGGATGGCGAAGCCGTACTGGACCAGGTAGTCCATGACCTGCTTGGTGAGGTCGGTGAAGTAGTCGATTTCCTGCGTCAACATCTGGCCCTTTCCGCTGAGAAGCTCGTTCAAGCTTATCCGCTAGCCAGGAAAAAGTCCTGTTTAAATCACAGGCTTGCAACAGATCCGTTCATAAAAAAAGCCCGCTGCTGCGGGCTTCTTTGTCCAACTAGCGACCTTCAGTCATGTTCCGGCTGGTGGTACTGGAACACCGGCAGGCTGATGTTGAACCGCAGTGCCACCATGCGCAGGGTAAAACCGCTGACCAGGGTGATGAGGGTGGCCGGCATCTCCGGCAAGCCGATGGCGGTAAGGGTCAGGTAAATGACGGCCGAGGCCAGGGACACGCCGGCATAGAGTTCCTTCTGGAACACCAGGGGGATGCGGTTGCACAGCATGTCGCGGATGATGCCGCCGAAAACGCCGGTGATCACCGCCGACATCACCGCCACGCCAGGCCCGAACTCCATGCCCAGGGCCACCTTGACGCCGATGATGGAAAACACCACCAGGCCCAAGGCGTCCAGCACCAGGAACACCTTGCGCAGCCTGCCCATCAGCGGCGCTATCCAGGTGGCCACCAGGGCGGCACAGCAGACGATGGCGATGTATTGGGGATGGGCCACCCAGGTCAGGGGATAATGGCCCAGGAGGATGTCGCGGATGGAGCCGCCGCCGATGGCGGTGACCGAAGCGATGATCATCACCCCGAACAGATCCATGTTGCGCCGACCGGCGGCCAGGGCCCCGGTCATGGCTTCGGCGGTGATACCTATGATGTATAAGACGGTGAGCAGCATAAGGCCCCCACAAATGTCGACAATGCCGGCATTATAGGGGCAGCCCCCGACTCTGGCACATGACCTTTTTTGCCAAGAATGAATTAGTTTTACTAATGAAAGGTTAAGCTTCGAACGCTTATAAACAGCATGTTGCAACGAAAACCTTTTCGCGGTTGGATAAAGTGGAGTGATAAATGAGAAGAGCCCTTTGGTTGGCCCTGGCACTGTTGCTTGGCGCCTGTAGCCAGGCCCCTGACGCCGGCGACATGCAGCAGATCCTGAGCCGCCATTACCAGCGCCTGCTGGGCGACGACACGGTGCTGGTCCGCAACCTGGAGAAGGTGGACGGCAAGGCCGATGGCGACAACGGCTACCTGGTGGACGTGCGTTACGACCTGGTGTTCCTCAAGGACTTCGAGGATCTGGCTGGCCAGACCGAAAACAAGGCCCGCCAAGGGCAGTGGTTGGGCGCCTTGGACCAGGGGCTCAGCCTCTGGCAACTGCAGCTGCAATTCGGCAACTTCCACAGCGGCGATGTGGTGAAAGTCGAACACCGGTACGAATTGGTGAAGACCGACAAGGGTTGGGATCTGGCGGAAAACTGGTCAAAGCCCTAAAGCTTATGGCTTTTTGCTATCAGCAGACACCCTATATTTTAAAATGGAATATATATATTCGTTACGAATATATAGACTGTGGCCTTCCTTGGATGTGAATAAGTAAAGGAGCAGTCAATGGGCGAGCAGTCCCTTCCTTGCCAAAGCGAGATTTACCTGGATGCCAATGCCACTACACCTGTAATGCCGGCTTCGGTCAGCGCCGTACAGGAGGTCATGCAGGATCTTTTCGGCAACCCCAGCTCACCCCATATGACTGGCCTAAGGGCCAAGCACCTGATGGAAAGCACCCGCACCCTGGCCCGCCAGGTGCTGGGTGCCAAAGACGGTCACCTGATCTTCACCTCAGGCGCCACCGAAGGCATACAGACAGCCGTGGTCTCAGCCCTGTCCGCCGTCAAGGCCGACAATGCCCTGCTCAGCCGCCCCCGCAAGCTGCTGCTTTTCGGCGCCACAGAGCACAAGGCCGTGCCCAACACCCTCAAGCACTGGAACCAGCTGCTGGGCATCGATGCCGAGGTGGTGGCCATTCCCGTCAACCAGCAAGGCCTGCTGGATCTGGACTTCATCCGCGAACATGCCGGCGACGCCCTGATGATCTGCACCATGGCGGTCAACAATGAGACCGGGGCCCGCCAGGATCTCAAGGCGGTGGAAGAAGC
The DNA here is from genome assembly GCF_030450055.1 of Gallaecimonas kandeliae. Taxonomy (NCBI): domain Bacteria; kingdom Pseudomonadati; phylum Pseudomonadota; class Gammaproteobacteria; order Enterobacterales; family Gallaecimonadaceae; genus Gallaecimonas; species Gallaecimonas kandeliae. The sequence continues at coordinate 1,404,996 of NZ_CP118480.1, read as the reverse complement.
CATCCGCAGCCAGAACCCTCAGTGCCTGTGGATGGTCGATTGCGTCCAGGGTCTCGGCAAGATGTCCCTGGCGCTCAGCCAGACCAGCATCGACTATGCCCCCTTCTCCGGGCACAAGCTCTACGCCATGAAGGGCATCGGCATGCTCTACGTGCGCCAGGGCGCGCCCTTCTCCCCCTTTATCGCCGGTGGCGGCCAGGAAAAGGGTCTGCGTTCTGGCACCGAGAACCTGCCGGGCATCGCTTCCTTGAAGCCGGTCTTGGAGGCCCTGCTGGACCCTGAGCACCAGAGCTTCAGAGCCGTGGCCACCCTGGAGGCCTTCCGGGCCCAGTTGGCCGGGGCCCTGCAGCAGGCTTTTCCCGGCCTGGTGTTCAACAACGACTTTGCGGTGAGCGTGCCCACCACCCTCAACTTCGCGGTCAAGGGCTTTGCCTCCAAGGAACTGCTGGATCTCTTCGACGCCGCCAACATCCGCGTGTCCAGCGGCTCGGCCTGTTCTTCGGGCGCCACCCGCTCCTTCGTGCTGGACGCCATGGGGCTGCCGGCCTGGCAAAGCGAAGCGGCGGTGCGCCTCTCCTTCGGCCCGGCCATGACCCAGGAGCAAGTCGACCAGGCCTGCGTTCGGATCCTGGAGGCAGCGGAAGCCCTCAAGCATTCCTGCCGCCACCCGCAGCAGGCCCATACCGACGAGAAGATCCAGGGGCTGGTGCAGCTGAAAAGCGGGGCCGACTGCTGTTACCTGTTGGTGGCCGGCGACCAGTGCGTCATCGTCGACCCTGTCTCCCCCCTGACCGAGCGGCTGGTGCAGATCATCCAGTGCCAGGATCTCAAGGTGATCGCCATCCTCGACAGCCACGGCCACGGTGACCACCAGTCCGCCGCGCCACAGTTGCGTGCCCGCCTGGGCGGCTCCCTGGAAGAACAGCAGGTAGACCACCTGGGTTGGCCCAGGCATGCAGCCCAGGGTCCCCTGGGGTTGCCGGCCCTGAAGCTTGGCGAGCAGTGGCTGAGCCGGCTGCCCACCCCGGGCCATACCGATGATGCCGTGGCCCTGCTCCTCTCCAAGGGCAGCGCCATCAAGGCCGCCTTCGTCGGCGATACGGTGCTGCACGGCGGCCTGGGCCGTACCGACTTCCCCAGTTCCGATGCCCACGCCCTCTTCCACAGCCTCAGGCTGCTGGCAGAAAAAATGCCGGCCAAGGCCTTGCTGCTGCCAGCCCACGACTACGACAACCTGCTGTTCACCTCTTTCGAGGCCGAGCAGCGTAACAACCCCTTGCTGGCCGAGGTGCTGGCCCCGGTCTCTACCTTGGACGAAGACACCTTCGCCGCCCGCAAGACGGCCCTGGATGACGCCCTGGAATGCCCCCAAAGTGCCAGCGAGATCCGCTGCGGCGTGACCCTGACCGACAGGGCCCTGCGCCCCGAGCAGGAGCTGAGCCTGGAGGATCTGGAGCGCATGCAATCACCTCTGCTGGTGGACGTGCGCGAAAGTCATGAACACCACCTGCAACACCTGGGCGGTGACGCCAGTGCCCCGCTGTCGCGCCTGGCCCAGTACCTGCTGGAGCAGGAGGAAGACAAGCCGCTGATCTGCTATTGCCGCAGCGGCTCCCGTTCCCAGGTGGCGGCGCTGGCCCTCACCCGCCTGGGACGCCAGGCCTACCACCTCAAGGGTGGCGTGGCCCTGAACCGCTGAAAAGGCCCTACCAGGGGCCTTACCAAGGCATTTTTGTTGCCTTGTGTTTTCAGCTGGCAAACAATAACCCTTAGATAACAAAAAACTTAAGGGAAAGAGGGATGTTGGACCAATTCGACAATGTGGTGAGGGTCATCGGCCTGGTGCTGCTGGTGCTGGGCTGGCTGCTGAAGAGCCGCAACACCATGCTCATCGGCGGCTTGCTGATCTTCGGTGCCCAGTTCCTGGGTGGCGAACTCAACAGCGCCATCGAAAAGGCAGGGCAGAAGTAAGGGACAAAAAAGGGCGCCAACGGCGCCCTTTTTCATTGCGGCCTGACGTAGACGGCCTTGCCTGCCAGCCAGGTTTCCCTCGGCTTCATCTGCCAGATCTGTGCCGCCGGCACCTGGAAGTAGTCCTGGTCCAAAATCAGCAGATCGGCCCATTGGCCGGGGGCCAGGCTGCCGGTGAAGTCTTCCATGAAGCCCGCGTAGGCGGCGCCCCGGGTAAAGTAATAAAGGGCTTCTTCCCTGCTCAGGGCCTGGTCGGCATACCAGCCGCCGGGGGGCTGGCCCTGATGGTCCTGGCGGGTCACCGCCGAGTAGAGGCCAAAAAAGGGATTGGGGCTTTCCACCGGGAAATCCGAGCCAGCCGCCAGGCGGGCGCCCGAGTCGATGAGCCGGCGCCAGGCGTAAGCCCCCTTGACCCTTTCCTTCCCCAGGCGCTTTTCGGCCATGTTCATGTCGGAAGTGGCGTGGGTGGGCTGCATGGAGGCGATGACGCCGAGCTGGGCGAAGCGGGGTATGTCACTCAGTGCCAAGACCTGGGCATGCTCGATGCGATGGCGCCGGCCCTTTCGCAACGCTTCGGGCAGGGCGGCAAAACCGTCCAGCACCCGGCGATTGCCGGCATCCCCTATGGCGTGGACATTGACCTGGAAGCCGGCTTCGGCGGCGGCGCCCATCCGCTTTTCAAGCTCGCCGGGAGGGAAGATCATCAGCCCCCTTTGGCCCGGCCTGTCGCTGTAATCGGCCAGCAACGCCGCTCCCCTGCTGCCGAGGGCCCCGTCGGCATAAAGCTTGACGGCCATGCCCGCCAGCAGGTCCTTCCCCTGCCAGGGCTGGGGCTTGCCGACCTTGGCCCAGGTGCCGTCCTTGCCATCGAGCATCACGTAGAGGCGGGCGCTGAGGCTGTCCTGGTTTTTCAGGTAGAGCTGCCAAGTGGGCAGATCCACGCCGGCGTCATGCATGGCGGTCAGGCCCACCTGGCCCATGATGGCCAAGGCCGCGTCCAGGGCTTGTTGGCGCTGGACCTGGTCCAACGGCGGCAGCTTGGCTTCCATCAGCGCCATGGCGTTGTCCACCAGTACGCCGCTGGGCCGGCCGCCCTGGCCTCTCAAGATCTGGCCCCCGGCCGGGGCCTGGGTGCCGGCATCGATACCGGCCAGCCTGAGGGCAGCGCCGTTGGCCCAGCCGGCGTGGCCGTCCACCCGGGTCAGCCAGACCGGGCGACTGTCGCCAAGGGTGTCCAGATCCTTGGCACTGGGCATCCGCTTATCGGGCCACAGCTCCTGGTTCCAGCCCCTGCCCTGGATCCAGGGAAGCGCCGGATGGGCCTTGGCGAAGCGGGCAACCCTGGCCAGGGCCTCGGCCAGGCTGCGGCTACCGGCGAGATCCACATTGAGGATACTCTCGCCCAAGCCCAGCAGGTGACCGTGGGCGTCGATGAGGCCGGGGATCACCGTTTTGCCCTTGAGGTCGCGGACCTCGGCACCGGCCGGCATGGCCAGGCGGGCATCGCCCCTGGCCACCACCTTGCCGTCCTGCACCACCAGCCGGCTAAAGCGCACCAACTTGTGGCCGTCCCAGCCATAGCCCTTGATGTTGTCCAACACCAGGCTCTGTGCCTGGGCCAGGGAAGAAAGCAGCGCCGCCGCTGCCAGCAGTAGACGAAACATCCTGACTCCTTAAAGCCCCGACCAAAGGGCCAGGCGCAAGTTGACACGGCCGCCACGGGTGAGCGGGACCCCTTCGGCCAGCAGCCGTTGGCGCTGGATCAGCCGCCCCTCGCCATCGGGGATGGAACAATCGCCGCTGGCGTTGACCACCCGATGCCAGGGCAGGCCCTCAGGGCAATGGCTCATATGGCGCCCCACCAGACGCGGCCCCCAACCGAGGATGGAGGCCAGTTGGCCATAGGTGGCCACCTGGCCGGACGGGATCAGGGCCACCAGGGCATAGAGGCGCTGGGGATTGGTCTGGGTCGCTTTCATGGGCGGGAAAGAAGGCGCCGGCGGCTTAGCCGCCGGCTGGTTTTCACTTCTTGTCGAGGTAGGATTGGCCCTTGCAGAAATGCTCCACACAAGGGGTGGCGAAGCGTTTCTCCAGGCCCTTGAGGGTGGCCTTCTGTTCGGGGCTGTCCAGGGTCAGCAGGGTCACGGCGGCATCCTGGACGCCATCGAGGCGCACATGGACTGGGATGACGGTACGCTTGCCATCACCCAGCTCCGTCATCACCTGCCTGGCCTGGCCGCAGGTGAACACGTACTGGCCCTGGAAGCGTTGGCGGCTGGCCGACCAGTAGTTCCACTCCATCTCGAAGTTGTCGGGCTTGTAGGCGCACCAGTACTGGGTCAGGGACACCATCTGCCCCAGGTGGTAATCCTTGGCCAGGATCCCCGGCAGCACTTCCATGTTGACGTCGCTGGTGGCGACCTGGAAGGTGCCCATGTTCATGCCCTTGCGCCTCGACTTGGATACGCCGACGTATTCCGGCATGCGCCAGTCACTGGAGCTGGCCTTGGCGACATGGCGGGTTTCGCCTTGGTCGGCCTCGGGAACCGGTTTGGGTGCCGGCTTGGACTCCGGCGGAGGCACAGGCTTGGCCTCTGCTGGAGGCGGGGCCTGGGGCACATCCATGGGCGGCACGGACGCCGTCATCACCGGCGGCTTTTCGCCCCGCAGCAGCGCCGCCGAGTAGCCCTCGAGCAGGCCGAAGCGGGTCTTGATGTTGTCTATCTTGGAGACCGGCAGTGCCGTGCGCTGGCCGTTCTTGACGTAGCTCTGGTAGGCGATGGTACCGTACTGGTCGAGGTAGAGGTCGATGTCCCGCTCGTCCACCTTATGGCCGCCGTCCGGCAGCGCCAAGGTCCAGTCGGCATCTTCCTCGTAACCGAAGAGGTTGCCGCCGTCGACGAAGTAGTGATGCTCGCCGTAGCCCTTGTCCCCGGCTTCCAGGCGCTCCTTGATGTAGCGCAGTTCGCCTTTGTCGTAATAGGCCACGTAGCTGGCGGTGCCATTGCTGTCCTTGAGTTCGCCGGCGACCTTCTTCATGTCGTCGGTATGGGCAAGGATCCAGTCCCGCCTGTTATCCAGGGCATCCCTGATCTCCGGTGCCGGCAGGTTGACATCCACGGTCCGCTCATCCGAGCCCGCGGCCAGCGGCACTTGCGTGGTTGGCGTTGTCCCGGCACAACCCGCCAGTGCCAGGGATGCCAGCAACAAGGTCCCGATCTTTTTATTGTGCATTGTGCTTATTCTCAGTTGCGGCAGACAAACAAGGTATTTCATTTTATTAACAAAAAGGATAGCAAACGCTATCCGGTTTTGTATTGGCTTACAAGGTCTTATCCGAAAGCCTAGTCCAAGGAACTGACATGGAGCTAAATGGCCCCACCCTGCTGCTGGGCCACCGCCGGCCGGGATGCTAGAGTGGATGCGTCTTCAGGAGAAACACCATGAAAAAGAAACTGTTGTTGTTATTGCCCTTGCTTTTGGCCGGCTGCGCCGCCACCCAGGACGGCCGCACCACCTGTGCTGCCGAGCTGGATGCCGCCTGGAAGGCCCTGGATCTGGCCAAGGCCGACGGCTTTGCCGGCACCGTCAGCTATACCAAGGCGCTGGGGCTTCTGTCCCTGGCCAAGGGCCAGCAGTCCATAGAGCGTTACGACAGCTGCATCGAGAAAGCCAAGCGGGCCCGCTATTACATACAGCAGTCCCGCCAGGGGCAATAAGGCTCAGGCGCTGCGCTTGCCCAGTTCCATGAAGTAACTGATGTCGCTACGGGGCTTGAGGTAGTCGAATACGGCGGTCGGCAACGCCGCAATGCGCACCGTTCGGCTGACCGTCAGCCCCTCTTCTTCCAGATCGATGATGGCCGCCTGGTCGCGGGGTATGGCAGGGTCGTAGACCAGTACCGCCGGGCTTAACAGCCGGCTGGCATTGACCGTCATCACCAGGCCGTACTGGTCGTTGCTGAGCTGCACCACGGTGCCAGGCGGATAGACCCCCAAAACCCGGATGAAATGCTGGACCAGTTCCTGGTTGAACAGCTCCTTGCCGTGGCGGAACAGGTGCGACAGCACTGCATGGGGCGGCATGGGGTGCTTGTCACGGCGGCCATGGCAGAGGTTGTCGTATTCGTTGGCCACCGCCACCAGTTGGGCCAGCTTGTCTATCCCCCCCTGAGTCAGCCCCTTGGGATAGCCTGAGCCGTCCAGCATTTCGTGGTGCTGGGCTATGACGTTCAATACCCGCGGCGGGAAATCCCCGTGGCGGCTGGCCAGCTCCACCCCGTACTGGGGGTGCATCTTGAGGAAGTTGTTTTCGGCCTCGCTCAGGGCATCTGTCTTGCGCAGTATCTGGCTGGGGATCCGCAGCTTGCCAAGGTCGTGGAAGATGCCGCCAAGGCCGGCCTGGCGGATCTCTTCCCTCGGCATGCCCGCCGTCTTGGCCACCAGCATGGACAACACAGCCACGTTGAGGCTGTGGCAGTAGAAGCCGTCGTCCCCTTTGGGTTCGTTCATCAGGTGCAGCAGTATGTTGCTCTGGTCGGTGATGGTGTCGGTGATCTCCTCCACCACCTGACTGGCATCCTCCAAGGCCGCCAGCGGCCGGCGCTGCATGTCCTGCATCACCGCCTTGACGTTGGCAACGGTACGCTGGAAATCCTGGGTGGCCTTGTTCAGGCCACGCATGTAGGCCCGCTGGCGCTCTATCTTTTCCTGCTTCTTGAGGAAGGCCTCGTCCCGCTCCTGTACCAGTGCCGGTTGAGGCTCGGGCTCAGGCGCCGCCTTTACCAGCGGCAGCGGCAGGGCATCGGACTTGTCAAGCCAGACAATGACATCCTCCAAGCCCAGGCTCTGGATCAGGGTCAGTTGTTCATCGTTGCGGATCTTGAAGCGGCTGAACAGGAAAGGGTGCTGTACCCACCTCAATGAGAGATCCACGAAGAGTCCCACACAGAGCTGGCTGGGCAGCACCTTTATCTTTCTTGTCATAGCGTCCCCACCTCAAAGCTGCCACCGACCGACGGCACCGGAGCAATCCAAGCGACTGATCAACATGGTTATCGTTGTTAAAGCAGCCTTGTCACCAAGGCGCAAGGAGAAGGATACCTGAAAAGGTGCCCAAAGGCCTTGCGCCCGATCAAGTGCTGCCGTTCAGTCACTGCCCAAGGAGGCCACCGAGAGGGCTCAGGGGCTGGGGGGACGGCTCCTGGGCTTGGCGGCAGCCTTGGGTGCCGGCCTTTGTCCTTTCTCGCGGATGAAGGCCTTGATGCGGGGGCCCACCTCTTCCCGGAAGCGTCTGCCGTTAAAGATGCCGTAGTGCCCAACCCCCTGCTGGACATAGTGGAGCTTGCGGGAAGGGGCTATGCCGCTGCAGAGCTTTTGGGCGGCCTGGGTCTGGCCCATGCCGGTGATGTCGTCGAACTCCCCTTCGATGGTCATCAGCGCCGTCTGGCTGATGGCCCCCAGATCCACGGGTTCACCGCGGTAGCTCATCTTGCCCCTGGGCAGCAGGTGTTCGATGAAGACCTTGTGCACCGTATCCAGGTAGAAGGCCGCCGGCAGATCCATCACCGCCAGGTACTCGTTGTAAAAGTCCCGGTGCGCCTCGGCGCTGTCGCCGTCGCCCTTGATGAGATCTTCATAGAACTTGAAATGCTTACGGATGTGCAGATCCGGGTTCATCATCATGAAGCCGGACAGCTGGATAAAGCCGGGGTAGACCCGCTGCCCTGTGCCGGCAAAGCCGTCAGGCACGGTGCAGACGACGTTGTCCTCGAACCATTCCAGATCCCGGTCCGAGGCGTAGTCGTTCATCTCGGTGGGGTTGATGCGGGTGTCCACGGGCCCCCCCATCAGGGTCAAGGTCAAAGGCTGGTGGCGGGACTGGATCATCGCCAAGCGGGCACAGGCCACCAGCACAGGCACGCTGGGCTGGCAGACCGCCACCACGTGCACGTCCGGGCCCAGCTGCTCGATGAACTCCATGACGTAGGTCACATAGTCGTCGAAGCTGAACTCCCCTTCCGAGAGCGGTACATCGCGGGCGTTGACCCAGTCGGTGATATAGACCTCGTGGTCCGGCAGGAAGTGCGCCACGGTGCCGCGCAGCAGGGTGGCGTAGTGGCCCGAAAGAGGTGCCACCAGCAGCACCTTGGGATCCTGGCGCTGGGTGAAACGGCGGAAGTGCTTGAGCTCACAGAAGGGCTTGGTGGCCACCACCTGCTCGCGCACCATGACGGTGCGTCCCTCTATCTGGGTGGCGCAGAGGCCGAACTCGGGCTTTTCATAGTTGTTGGTGCAGCGCTCGAACAGCTCCACCGCCGCCAGCAAGGTGCGGCCGCTCTGGGTGTAAGGCACGGGGCTCCAGGGCAGGGTCAGTTGCTTACGCAGGGCCTGGGCCCAGAGGTGCCAGGGCTGGAAGGCTTGCAAGGCATGGGCGTGCAGTTGGTAAAGCATGGCGGTTTCCCCGATGAGACTGTACAGACCAGTTATGAAGATAGGCAGGGGGCCGCGGATGGGCAATAAATAGGCAAAAACTTTGGGATTCTATGCACTTTGATGAAGCTGAGGTGACATCTTGGCGACAAGGGCCCACAAAAAAGCCCCCTGTCGGGGGCTTTTTCCATGGCGGGCTTCAGCCCTTGGCGCGGGCGCTGCAGAGCTCGATGCTCTCCACTGCCCCCTTGAGGTTGCGCTCACCACCTTCGTAGTTGAGCTTACCGAAGTAGTCGGCAAGGTCCTTGGCCATCTCGTCAGAGCAGAAGCCGCTGAAGGCGGAGACGATGCGCTTGCGATGGGCAGCTGGCCACATGGCCTCCACCGCCTGGCGGTTGGCCTTGAACCAGTCGTAGGTGGCGGCGCGGGTCCTGTCGCTATAGGCCTGGTCGCCCATGATCATGAAGCGCTCGTTGACCCGCAGCGGCCCGGTCAGGGCCATGTCCAGCACTTCTTTGGAGAGCTGGGGCTCCTCGGTGCTGGCCAGGGCCTGCACCGCCCGCTGGCGCACCACTGAGTCTTCGCTGGCGGCCAGCTGCGCCTTGAGGGCCTCGAAAGCGGGGCGGCCTGTGTCCTGAACCCAGACGTCCAAGGCAAGGCCGGTCAGATCCGGGCTGATGCCGCTCGGCTTGCCGGCCATGTAGGCCTTGGCGGCCTCGCCCAACTGGGCCCGCAGTAGTGGGGCCTTGGCGGTTTCGGCCAGGAAATAGACCAGGGAGTTACGCAGCAGGGTGTCATCCTTGGACTCAGCAGCTCGGGTGGCGAGCCCCAGGGTGGCCAGGCGCGGGCCATACCAGGCCTGGTACTGGGCGCGGCGGGCGTCCTTATCCTGGCTCTGGTGCTCGAGGATGAAGGTCAACTGGTCCATGGGAGCCGTGGCCAGTTCGCGGTCCTTGAGTTGGGCAATGGTCGGCATCTGGGCCAGGTAGTCATCCACGCTCAAAGAGCCGTCGGCCAGGGCGGCATTGAAGCTGTCCAGCACCGCCAGGGCCTCGCCCTTGGGCAAGGTCGGCAACGCAGCCACCAGCGGCTGCCAATCGCTGACGCTGAAACGATAGTAGCCGGTGCCGTCGGCGTTGGGCAGCAGGGTCTTGGGACAATGGGCCAGGGGAATGTCGGTTTCCTTCTCGGTCAGCAGCTGGCAATGGCGCTGGCCGTCGGCGCTGAAGCAGAAAGGCACGTCCCAGGTGCGGTTAGGATCGCCCTTGGAGCCCAGCGGCAGGTAGCGGCTCTGGGTCAGGTGCAGGCTTGCCTTGCCGTCCTCGCAGTGGGTTTCCACTGCCACCTTAGGTACCCCTGTCTGGGTCAGGAAGGTCATGAAGGCATGGTTGATGGCCGGGTTATTGGCCGCCTTGGCGATGGCACCGACGAAGTCCTCGGCGGTGGCGTTGCCCCAGGCGTGGTCAACCAGGTGCTGGTGCACCCCTTTCTGGAAGGTCTTGGGCCCGACGAAGTATTCGAACATCTTCAGCACGGCGCCGCCCTTCTGGTAGGTGATACCGTCGAAGGCGTTGGAGATGTCGGCATTGCTGAGGATGGGCTGGCGAATTTCACGCATGTTGACCAGGGAGTCAGCGCTCATGGCCCGCTGGGCGCCTTGGGCTATGCCAAGGTCATAACCCCAGTCCGGCGCCCATGTGGCGGCGGCCTTGTTGCCGGCCCAGGTGGCGAAGGCTTCGTTCAACCAGATATCGGTCCACCAGGGCATGGTCACCAGATCGCCAAACCATTGGTGGGCCAGTTCGTGGGCATGCACTGAGGCGTAGGAGCGCTTCTGCCAGAAGGGGGCATCCTCGTCCATCAGCAGCAGCTGTTCGCGATAGGTGATGGCGCCGGGGTTTTCCATGGCGCCGGCGGCGAAGTCGGGCACCGCTATGATGTCCAGCTTCTTGTAGGGATAGGGGATACCGAAGTAGTCCTCCAGGGTCTGGACTATACCGGCGCTGTGCTCCAGGGCGTATTTGAGCTTCTCGCCCTTGCCGTGCACGGCCACGCCGCGCAGGGGTACCGCATGGTCGCGCAGGGCCGTCTTGGGCATGGGCTGCCAATCGACGATGTCGAGATCCCCCACGGCGAAGGCGAGCAGGTAGCTGGGCAGGGGCTTGGTGGTGGCGTATTGGATGTAGGTCCAGTCGCCCTCTTCCTTGCGGCTGACCTCAGGGGTATTGGCGACCGCCTTCATGCCCTTGGGAATGGCCAGGGTGATGTCGAAGGGCACCTTGAAGCGCGGTTCGTCAAACCCGGGGAAGGCGCGGCGGGCGTCGATGGACTCGAACTGGGTGAAGGCGTAGTTGCGGCCCCCTTCGCTGACCTTGTAAAGCCCCTCCAGGGACTGGTTGTAGGGCGCCTGGTAGGTGACCTTGAGGGTCAGCTTCTGGGGCTCCAGAACTTTGGCAAAACTGACCTTAATGACGCCGCTGTCATCCTTGGTCTCGACCTTGGCATCCAGCAGCTCGCCGTCCTGGGTCTGGGCCTGGATCTGCAGCTGGCTCATGTCCTTGGCGTGCATCCAGAGATGATCGCTGGCCTTGGACAGGGTCATGGCGATCTCACCCTCTCCCTTGAAGCTCTGCTGGTCCGGGTTCACCCAGAGGGTCAGGCTGTAATGGCTGGGCGCCTCCCAATCGGGCAACTGGGCGATTGGCACCTGCTCGGCCGCCGCCACGGCAGGCGCAGGCGTGGCCTGTTGCACCTGGGTGTTTTCGGTGTCCTGGCAGCCCAGCAGGGCCAGGGTCAGGGTACTGAGGACGAGTTTACGCATAAGGTATCTTTCTTCCGTGATTTAAGTTACAGAGACGTTAACACTGGAGGCGCTGGCGCCCAAGCGGCTACGACCAATTGCCGCCCAGGGACGACGAACTCACTGCAGGGCCAGGATATCAGGCCCCAATACCAGCAATATCAAGGGGATGGCTACAGCCAACGCCAGCATCGTGGCCAGCATCAGGGTCAGCAGTACCGAGGCCAGGGCGCGCCAGGCGCTGAAGCCGTTGGCCTCGGCCAGCATCTGGCAGGTGGTGATCACCGAATAGCAGGTCAGTACCAGCCCCACCAGGCTGACGACCAGCACGCCCCCCTGTTTCGGCAGCTGGCCGCTTTCTTCCCAGAGCATGGCATCGCCGTAGAGCAGGTAACCCAATAGCCAGAGGAGGATGCCCAGGGTGGCGGGGACGCCGCCCCAGGCCAGGGCGGTCCGGATCCCGAGGGCCTGGGCCTGGCCGTCGAACCAGCCGCACACCAGCCGCAACATCCAGCCCTGCAGGTAGAGCAGCGTCGTCGCCACCAGGGGGGCTACCAGCACCAGTAGGGTCACCGCCAAAGAGCTGTGGTGGCTGCTGAGCAGGTGCTGGGCCAGGGTCAGGTAGAAGGCCAGCACGTAAAGGCCAACAGAACTGTTGCCCGGCCTGTGCTGGATGATGGCTCTGTAGGTTTCCCTGGGGCGGGCCCAGAGGGAAAGAAGGGCTTGGTAAGGCATGCAGTTCCTTGGCGACCTGAACGAGTAATGGCCAGATTGTGTCAAGGCTGGCACGCCCTGGCAATCCGCCTTGCCCGGCGGGCTCAGTTGACCGACCATTAGGCGTTGTTTCCTTCAGATGCAGGACTGGCCATGCGCTATCCCGTGCTCTTTATCGGCGGTTCGGATCCGTCCGGCGGCGCCGGTATCCAGGCCGACATCAAGACCTGCCAGGCCCTGGACGGCTATGCCATGGCCCTGCCCACCGCCTTGACGGTGCAAAGCAGCCAGGGGGTGCAGGCCTTGGAGCTACTGCCCCCCAGCCTGGTGGCGGCCCAATTGCGGGCTGTGCTGGCCGACATCCCGCCCCTGGCCATCAAGGTGGGCATGCTGGGTAGCCCGGCCATAGCCCAGGCGGTGGCAGCCGAATTGGAAGCCTGGCAAGGCCAGGCGCCGCTGGTACTGGATCCGGTACTGTCGGCCAGCAGCGGCCTGCGCCTGGGGGCCTTGGAAGCCATAGCGGCCCTGCTGCCCCATTGTTCCCTGCTGACCCCAAACCTGCCAGAGGCCGGCGCCCTGCTGGCCCAAAGCCTGGAACCCAAGGCCCTGCTCGAAGGCCTCAAGGCCTCCCTGCCCTGCGCCTTCCTGCTCAAGGGCGGCCACGGCCAGGGGGCCCTGCTCACCGACTGGCTCTGGGACGGCAAGCGCCTGTCCAGCCTCACCGCCCGACGCCAGCCGGACGGCCAGCTGCACGGCACCGGCTGCACCCTGGCCGCCGCCATTGCCACGGAGTTGGCCAAGGGCAAGCCCCTGGCCATGGCCGTGCTACTGGCCCACCAATACCTGCAAGGGGCCATAGCCAGGGCCGCCAGGGCCCCCCTTGGCAAGGGTCCCCATGGCCCTCTCTGGCACTGAGGCCTTTCTCGTCGAGAAAAGGTAAGCTGCAGACTGGCCCGCAGGCCTGCCTTTATTGCCAAGAGCTGGCATGGGAAAGGGTCAGGGCCTCAGCCAGGCCTCCTGGCCAGGACCTGGGATCTAACCGCAGCCCGGGCTCTATTCAGCCGGCCTCCTGGCCAGGACGTGGATATAGCGGGCCAGGCTGCGATAGGGCTCGCGATTGGCCACCCATTCCTCCCAGCGGATCCGGGTCTCGAGATCCGGCTGCTGCTCCCCTTTCTGGAAATAGTCGGAAAAACAGCGGATGCCGGTCTTGGCCTCCAGGGTCCAGCCGGCCTCCTCCAGCCAACCGTAGACGTCTTCCGGCCAGAGCGGGCTGTGAGGGGTCAGGCTGTGACCGCCACCGTAGCTGCCCCTTTCCAGGTGACGGTAGTTGCCGCGGATGAGGTGGTTGAAGTCGATGCTGTGGCGGTTGTAGAAGAGCAAGGAGAGGTGACCGCCTGGTGCCACCCTGTCCATCACCTGTTGCAGTGAGCCGTGCTGGTCCCCCAGCCACTCCAGTACGGCGTGGAAGAGCACCAGCGGGTACTGGCCGGTAAGCTCCTTGAGCCGGGCCTGGCGGCACTGCACCTGGACACCGGCAGTTGCAAAGGCCTCGCGGGCCTTGGCCAGCATCTCGGCGGACGGCTCGGCCAGCTCCAGGCGGTGGCCAAGGCCGGCCAGCAGCAGGCTCATCTCCCCCTGGCCGCCGCCCACGTCCAGTATGTCCAGGAGCTCTGCCAGCAGCGGCTTGAGATCCCTCAGCACCAGGTGTTGGCGCAAGGCGCCCTTGTAGCTGTCGTAGATGCGGCGGCCGAACTTGGCCGCCAGGCGGTCTTCAAAGATGCGGTCTTGGGTCATACGGGATTGGGCAGATCTACGAAGCGCACGTCCAGATCGAACTGGTCGGCCAGGTGCTCACCCAAGGCCTTGATGCCATAGCGCTCTGTGGCATGGTGGCCGGCGGCGAAGTAATGAAGGCCACGCTCGGCGGCAATGTGGGTGGTGCGCTCCGAGACTTCACCGGAGATGAAGGCATCGACGCCGGCATCGGCGGCCAAGTCGATGTAGTCCTGGGCACCGCCGGTGCACCAGGCGACGGTCTCTATCACCTCGGGTCCCCCCGGCAGGTGCAGGGGGCGGCGGCCAAGCTTGGCTTCCAGGTAGGCGCAGAAGTCCAGAGCCTGCATGGGCATCGGCAAGCGCCCCTTCCACACCAGGCCCTTGCCCAGCTCGTCGTCGAGGGCGCCACGCACCTCCAGCTCCAGCTGGCGGGCCAGTTGGGCGTTGTTACCCAGGCCCTGGTGGGCGTCCAGGGGCAGATGGTAGCCCACCAGGTTGATGTCGTGGGCCAAGAGGCTCTTGATGCGCTTGGCCTTGATGCCGGTGATGATCTGGGGTTCGTTCTTCCAGAAATAACCGTGATGCACCAGCAGCAGATCGGCCCCCCAGCCGATGGCCTCGTCGATCAGGGCCTGGCTGGCGGTAACCCCGGTCATGATGCGGGTGACTTCCTCGCCGCCCTCCACCTGCAGGCCGTTGGGGGCATAATCACGAAAAAGCGTGGGCTTGAGCAACTCGTCCAAGTAGCCGAGCAAGTGCTGACGTTCCATTTTTCCTCCTTCTTCGCCGCCCAGGATAAAGGGGGACCTTGAGGGCAAAAACCATGAAATTAGACAGGGGTTGTTAAAATAAGTATAAAATCTGGCGGGTTAAACACGCCTATACGTCGAGGAATATAAGGAAAGGGCCATGGCCACTCTGGATAAAGACCAAGTATTGGCAGACTTCATCGCTGCCTACAACGCCAAAAACGGCAAAGAACCGCAGATCGAGCAAAAAGGCAGCTGGTATGCCATCGACGGCGGCAAAAGCGTCCGCCTGGCGGATATCGTCGATATGACTGCCGAACTCAAAGGCGGCGCCGGCGAGGCCAAGGCCACCCCGGCCAAGAAAGCGGCCGCGCCCAAGGCAGAGCCGAAAGCCGCCCCCAAGAAAGCCGCTGCCCCCAAGGCGGCACCGGCCAAGAAAGCGGTCACCCAAGTCAGTGCCGGTAGCGGCCTGCTGCCCAAGGCGTTCTGGGAAGATGTCCTGGAAGGCCGTGACCACCACTGCCGCCGCCCCCGCGGCTTCTGAAAAAACGCCGGCACCCGCCGGCGTTTTTCTTTCCCGCCCCCAACAAAGCCGCTTCCCCCCCTTGCTCGAGGCCTTTCAAAAGAAGGCACTTTAACAAACAAAAAACATCAAACTGCCTTTCCAGGCCCTACCTCAGGCGCCTTATGTTGGTTTCGTTACCATTTGGTAACACAACAAAAATATAACGACGGGAGGACCCCCATGTATCGCAAAACCCTGTTGGCCACGG
This sequence comes from Gallaecimonas kandeliae, assembly GCF_030450055.1. NCBI lineage: Bacteria > Pseudomonadati > Pseudomonadota > Gammaproteobacteria > Enterobacterales > Gallaecimonadaceae > Gallaecimonas > Gallaecimonas kandeliae. The sequence continues at coordinate 1,389,779 of NZ_CP118480.1, read as the reverse complement.
CCGTGCTCAGCACCCTGGCAGCCTCGTCCCTGGCCCAGGCCGCCGATGACAAGAAGGACGATCAGGTCGAACGTATCGAAGTGACCGGTTCCCATATCCGCAGGGCCGACCTGGAAGGCCCCTCACCCGTGCTCTACATCGACGCCAACCAGATAGCCCGTTCCGGCGCCCGTGATCTGGGCGAACTGCTGAAGAAGCTGCCCGTTGCCGGCAACGGCAGCTTCAGCCCCCAGGGTAACGACTCCGACTCCACCGCCAACGGCTCAGCCGGTATATCCCTGCGCGGCCTGGGGGCCGACTCCACCCTGGTGCTGCTGAACGGCAGGCGCATCGCCGTCAACGCCTTCGCCCAGGGCATAGACACCGCCTTCGTGGACATCAACGCCATCCCCGTCGCCGCCATAGAGCGTATCGACGTGCTCAAGGACGGCGCCTCGGCCATCTACGGCTCCGACGCCATCGCCGGCGTGGTCAACGTCATCCTCAAGAAGAATTTCGACGGCACCGAGATCAACGCCAGCATGGGCGACACCAAGGACGGCGGCGGCGCCGAGAAGTCCGCCTCCCTGCTCTGGGGCCACGGCGACGACAAGGCCCACACCACCGTGATCCTGGACTACTTCAAGCGCGACGAGACCTTCTACAGCGACCGCAGCTACTCCAGGAATGCTGACCAGAGCAGCCGTGGTGGTACAGACCATAGATCCTCTTCCGGCAACCCCGGCTCCTATATCCCCGCCACAGTGGGCGCGGACGGATCCATCACCCCCAAATCCGATCTCTACGAATGGCAGCCGGACGTCAACTGCCCTGTTGAAGACCGTATTGGAGCTTATTGTCGCTTCAACTACGCGCCCTGGATGACCCTCAACCCCTCCACAGAGCGAACCGGCCTCATCCTGACCCACCAGCAGGAGATCACCGAAAACATCACCGGCTTCATGGAAGCCAACGTCCAGCACTCCACCAGCAACGTGCATGGCGCCCCCAGCCCCTCCTTCGGGGAGTTCTACATGCTGGCGGACAACCCCCTGTTCACCTCTGGCGCAGCCACCAACCCCTTCCCGGGTGAAGACCTGACCATGCGCCGCCGCACCACCGAAGCCGGTGCCCGCCACAAGCAGGTGGAAGCGGACAACCAGCGCCTGGTGCTGGGCCTGAACGGCCAGCAAAACGCTTTCGACTGGGAACTGTCCTACACCTACTCCCGCTCCCGCAGCCACGAATACGGCAAGTCCGGCTTTGTGCAGAGTTCCCGCTTCCAGGACGCCATCAACGCCGGCCTCTACAACCCCTTCGCCACAGAGCAGGATCCGGCGGTCATCGACGATATCAGCGTCCAGACCACCCGTTCCGGCCGCTCCGTGACCAAGGCCTGGGACGGCCAGATCTCCGGTGACGCCTTCGCCCTGCCCGGCGGCGACAGCCAATACGCCGTCGGCGTCGAATACCGCCAGGAGGAGATAGAAGACGTCCCGGACGAGCTGTTCCTGCGCGGCGAGGTGTTCGGCACCGAAGCCACCACCGCCTTCGGCAGCCGCAACCAGTATTCGGTCTACGGCGAACTGGCCCTGCCGATAGTGGAAAAACTGGAAGCCCAGTTGGCCCTGCGTTACGAGCACTATTCCGACTTCGGCACCAACACCAGCCCCAAAGTCGCCCTGCAGTACAAGGTCACAGAGGATCTGATGCTGCGCGGCTCCTGGGGCAAGGCCTTCCGCGCCCCATCCCTGGTGCAGCTGGGCCTGGGCCCGACCCAAGAGTCGCCAAGTCTTACAGACCCGCTGCGCTGCGAGAAAACCGGAGCCGATGAGGACTGCAAAGGCCTGGAGCGCACCGTGATCCTGTCCGGTAACCCGGATCTGAAGCCGGAGAAATCCGACTCCTACAACCTCGGCATGGTCTGGCAGCCCCTCGACGCACTGGAAGTGGTGATGGACTACTGGAATTACGACCAGAAGAACCTCATCGACACCGACACCCAGTACCGTTTGACGCAAATGGCCAATGGGGTAGCGGAAGACAACTTCCAGGTGATCCGTGAACCGGCCGCCAACGGCGTGCCCGGCCGCATCTTCCAGATAGTCGACCAGTACCAGAACCTCGGTGGCCAGAAGACAGACGGCATCGATCTCGACATGCGCTACCACCTGGACAGCAACGTTGGCCTCTTCAACCTGAGCTACCTGCTGACCTGGGTGAACAACTTCAAGGAGATCAAGGCAGACGGCAAAGAACGTAACCTGGCCGGCAAGTGGCGCCACCCCGAATGGCGCTGGAACGCCGCCCTGGATTGGAGCCTGAACGACTGGGCCGCCACCGCCAGGGTCAACTACATCGGCCAGTACGAAGACAACGTCGACGTCGGCGCCGACGGCACGGTGGACCGCTTCGTGACGTTGGACACCAGCGTCAGCTACCAGGGCCTGGAGCACTGGAAACTGACGCTGGGCGCCAACAACCTCTTCAACGAGAAGCCGCCCTTCTCCGACAACGACTTCATGGGCTACGACACCGAGACAGCGTCCGCCCAAGGCCGTTTCGCCTACTTCAGGGTCAACTACCGCTTCTAAAGCACCCCAACGAAAAAGCCGCCCAAAGGGCGGCTTTTTTTATCAGGGCTTGCGGCGGCTCTCATTGCGGCCGGCCCTGGTGGGGGCCTTGCGGCCGCCGGGGCGGGCAGGCCTTCCCTGTTCGCCACCTTGACGGGCCTTGTCACCGGGGCGGCCCGGCTTCTTGGTGCCGGCTTGCTCGCCGCGCAGCCTGGGACCTTCTTTGCCGGGCTTTTCCTGGCGGGGCTTTTCCTGGCGCTGCTGGCCACGGCCCTGCTCTGTTTCCCTGGCCTTGTCACGCTTGACGGCGCGGCGGATACGGGCGGCAAGGACATAAGGGTTGTCCTTGGCGTCGGCCCGCTCGTCCAACAGGGTACGAGTCTCTTCCGGCAGGCCTACCAGGGTGCGCAGGTAGTTGACTTCGGGCTTGGCCAGCTCCTTCCAGCCGCCCTGGGGCAGTTGGCGGTCGAGATCCATCTTGCCGTACTGGGTACGGATAAGGCGCGACACCTGTACTCCCTGGGATTCCCAAAGCCGGCGCACTTCGCGGTTGCGGCCCTCTGCCAGGGTGACGGCGAACCATTGGTTCATGCCTTCGCCGCCGGTGAACCTGATGCTGTTGAAGTGGGCCGGGCCGTCTTCAAGCTGCACGCCCTTGCGCAAGGTCTTGAGCATGGCGTCTGTCACTTCACCGAAGATGCGCACCTGGTACTCCCGCTCCACCTGGTGGCTGGGGTGCATCAAGCGGTTGGCCAGCTCGCCGTCTGTGGTGAACAGCAGCAGGCCAGAGGTGTTGATGTCGAGGCGGCCGACGGCCACCCAGCGGCCCTGCTTGAGGCGCGGTAGGCGGTCGAAGACGGTGGCCCTGCCTTCGGGATCCTTGCGCGAGCAGAGTTCGCCTTCGGGCTTGTTGTACATCAGCACTCGGCAGACCACCTCTTCGGAGCTGCTGATGGGCACTATATGGCCGTCGATACGCACTTCGGCATGGCTGTCGATACGGTCGCCCAGGGTGGCGACCTTGCCGTTGACGCTGATGCGGCCGGCGGCGATCAGGGCTTCAAGCTGGCGGCGGGAGCCGTGGCCGGCACGGGCCAGGACTTTCTGCAATTTCTCTGTCATGGGGTTTCCTCTTCGAGCCTCTCGGCTGGGTTGGTGATGTCCATCAGCTCGGGCAAATCGCCCAGGCTTTTCAAATTCATGTCGTCCAGAAACTGGCGGGTAGTGCCAAACAGCGCCGGGCGGCCAGGCACTTCCTTGGTCCCCACCACCCGGATCCAACCCCGCTCTTCCAGGGTGCGGATGATCTGGGTGCTGACGGCAACGCCCCGCACTTCCTCAATCTCGCCGCGGGTAATGGGCTGGCGGTAGGCGATGAGGGCCAGGGTCTCCAGGGTCGCCCGCGAGTACCGCGGTGCCTTTTCTACCCAGAGCCGGGACAGCAGCGGGCTCAGGGCGTCGTTGGCCTGGAAGCGCCAACCGCTGGCCACTTCCACCAGTTGGATGCCGCGGGGCCTGTAGTCCAGCTCCAGGGCCTGCAGGGCCTTGGTGAGCTTGGGACGCGAGATTGTATAGCCTGCCAGCACGCTGTCCAGCAGATCTTGGGCCGACAGGGGCCGGCCGGCCACGAACAGGGCCGCCTCCAGCACCTGTTTAAGCTGTTCGTCACTGATCTTGGCCATGGCTGACCTCCACTCTCAACGACACCCGTTGGCGTCCTTCGTCACCTGTCCTGGCCATGGCGGATCTCCACGCGGATAGGGCTCAGGGGCTCGGGCTGGATGATGCGCACCGCAGCCAGCTTCTGCAGTTCAAGGATAGCCACGAAGGTGACCACCACGCCGGACCGGCCCTCTTCGGGCGTAAAAAGGGCGACAAAGGGCAGGTGGCCGGCCTCGGCCAGGATCTCCAGCACCCTGGCCATGCGCTCGCGGGTGCTGAGCTTTTCCTTGCTGATCTGGTGCTTTTCGAACATGGCCGCGCGCTTGAGCACCCCCGACAGCGCCAACACCAGCTCTTCCAGCGCCACCTCGGGCTGCAGCTTGATGGGGGCACAGCCGGGGCCTGTGTCGGCGCCGGCGATAAAGGTGTCCCGCTCCACCCGCGGCAGGGCGTCGATGTCCTGGGCGGCCTGCTTCATCACCTCGTATTCCTGGAGGCGGCGGATCAGCTCGGCCCTGGGGTCCACCTCTTCCTCGCCCTCTTCGCTGACCCTCCTTGGCAGCAGCAGCCGGGATTTGATCTCGGCGAGGATGGCGGCCATCACCAGGTATTCGGCGGCCAGCTCCAGCTTCAGCTCCTGCATCAGCTCCACGTACTCCATGTACTGGGCCGTGATACGGGCCAGGGGCATGTCGACGATGTCGACCTTGTCGCGGCGGATGAGGTAGAGCAGCAGATCCAGGGGGCCCTCGAAGGCTTCGAGGAAGACCTCCAGCGCCTGTGGCGGGATATAGAGATCCTCGGGCAGCTCGGTGAAAGGCTGCCCGTGGACAAAGGCCAGCGGCAAAGGCTGCTGTATGGGCTGGGTCGGGGTGTCCTGGGTCATTGGAAGGGGGTCACGTCTCCTGCGCCGACCCTGACAATCTCGACGGCCTCTTCGCTCATGTCAATGACGCTGGTGGGTTTTTCCCCCAGCACGCCGCCGTGGATGATGAGGTCCACCTGCCGCTCCAGGCCGAAACGGAAATCCTCGGGATCCGACTCGGTAAAGTCGTTGCCGGGCAGGATAAGCGACGTCGACATCAACGGCTCCCCCAGGGCTTCCAGCAGCGCCAGGGCGATGACGTTGTCCGGCACCCGCAGCCCTATGGTCTTGCGCTTGGGGTTGAGCAGGCGCTTGGGCACCTCCTTGGTGCCCTTGAGGATGAAGGTGTAAGGCCCAGGGGTGTTGTTGCGGATAAGGCGAAAGGCCTGGTTGTCCACCCTGGCATAGAGGGACAACTCGGAGAGATCCTTGCAGACCAGGGTAAAATTGTGGTCGTCATGCAGCTGGCGGATGCGCACTATGCGCTCCAGGGCCGCCTTGTCCCCCAGGTGGCAACCCAGGGCATAGCCCGAATCGGTGGGGTAGACGATGACGCCACCGCTACGGATGATGGCCACGGCCTGGCTGATCAGCCTGGCCTGGGGGTTCTCCGGGTGGACGTAGAAAAATTGGCTCATAAGGATTCCCTCTCCCAGACTGCGCGGCAGCCCGCCGGCAGGTAAAGGTTGCGCCCCAGCTCCGAAAAAGGGCTGGGGTAATGAAAATCGGACCCCTGGGAGCCGGCGAGTTGGTGCTCGGCGGCCAATTCCGCCAGGAAACGCCGCTCATTCAGGGGTTGCTGGCACTGGGCCACTTCCAGGGCCTGGCCGCCCTGCTCGGCAAAGTCCGCCACCAGCTTGCGCAGCCATTTACCGGAAAGCTTATAGCGGCCCGGGTGGGCCAGCACGGCGACGCCGCCGGCAGCCCTGATAGCCGCAATGGCCTCGCCCATCTCGGGCCAGGGTGGCGGCACATAACCGGGGTTGCCGCGGGTCAGGTATTTCTTGAACACCGCCTGCATGGTCGGGGCCTTGCCCTGGTTCATGATGTACTGCGCGAAATGGGCCCGGGTCAGGGTGCCTGAGCCTGCCAGGGCGCGGGCGCCTTCCAGGGCGCCGGGCACCCGGGCCTTCTCCAGGCGCCTGGCCATTTCCTCTGCGCGCCGCTCCCGGCGCTCGGCCTGGGCGGCGATGAGGGTGGTCAGGGCCTCATGCTGCGGCTCCACCCAGAGACCCACCACGTGGATCTCCTTGTTCTGCCAGCAGGTGGAAAACTCGATGCCGTTGATGAGCTCAAGCGCCTCTCCCGCCGCTTCTCGGGCTTCGGCGAGGCCCGCGACGCTGTCATGATCGGTGATGGCCAGGTGGCTTACCCGGCGCTCAATAGCCCGCGCCACCAGCTCCCTGGGGGAGAGGCGGCCGTCGGAAAAATGGGTGTGGCTGTGCAGGTCGTAAAGCATGGGGCCATTCTAACTGAAAGAAGGCGTTGACAGGGGTAAAAAAGGCCTATAGCTTGGATAGCAATTCAACTATTGAAAGAAACACGACCCATGCAAAACCAAGCATTCAACCTCATCTGGTGGTGGCACAACCCTTAAGCGGGCTGTGAGCTTGGTCGTGTTTACGATTTCCAAGAAGGGCCCGCAGAAAGCGGGCCCTTTTTCGTTTCTGGAGTTTTTAAGGCAATGAGCAGCAAGACAAACAGCATGACTTTCCGTTGGTGGTGGCGCTCCTGGCTTCAGGCGGGCTAGCTGCACCTTGTTGTTTGTCGAACCGACATCCAAAAGCCCGCTGAGAAAGCGGGCTTTTTCGTTTTTGAATCAAAGGAAAACATCATGATCATCGTACTGAAACCCCATGCCACCGAAGCCGATGCCAAGACCATCCTCGCCCGCATCGAAGCCAAGAACCTCAAGCCCCTCTACATGCCCGGCGTCGAGCGCATCGTCCTCGGTGCCATCGGCGACGAGCGGGTGCTGGACGAGCTGAACCTCGAAGCCGACCCCATAGTGGAGGAGGTCAAACCCATCCTCTCCAAGCACAAGCTGGTGTCCCGCGAACTGCATCCCCACGACACCCAGGTGCCGCTGGGCAAGGTCAAGATCGGCGGCGAGCGTTTCGTGGTCATTGCCGGGCCCTGCGCCGTGGAATCCCGCGAGCAGCTGCTGGGGGTGGCAGAAATGGTCCAGCACCACGGCGCCATCGGTCTGCGCGGCGGCGCCTTCAAGCCCCGCACCAGCCCCTACGCCTTCCAGGGCCTGGGTCTGGAAGGCCTCAAGCTGCTCAAGGAAGCCAACGAGGTGCTGGGGTTGCCCACCGTCTCCGAGGTGGTGAGCCCGGAAGACGTGGACGCCATGGCCGAGCACGTGGACATGCTGCAGATCGGCGCCCGCAACATGTACAACTACCGGCTGCTGGAAGCGGTGGGCCGCTGCGGCAAGCCGGTGATGCTGAAAAGAGGCCTGTCCGCCAGCATCGAAGAGTTCCTGCTGGCCGCCGAATACATAGTCGCCCACGGCAACCCCCAAGTGGTGCTCTGCGAGCGCGGCATCCGCACCTTCGAGACCGCCACCCGCAACACCCTGGATCTTAACGCCGTGGCCCTGCTGAAGCAGAAGACCCACCTGCCGGTGGTGGTGGACCCTTCCCACGGCACCGGCATCCGCGAGCTGGTGATCCCCCTGGCCCGGGCCGCCGCCGCCGTCGGCGCCGATGGCGTCATCGTCGAGGCCCACCTCAATCCCAAGGAAGCCCTCTCCGACGGCCACCAGGCCCTGACCGCCGCCATGTTCGAACAGCTGATGCGCGAACTCAAACCCTTCGTGGCCGCCGCCGGGAGGACCCTGTGAGACCCGCCCTGCTGCGCCTGCGCCTCGGCGCCTGCCCCGATCCCCTGGTGGCCTACCGGGCCCTGGGGGCCAAGACCCACAGCCTGCTGCTGGAATCCGCCGAGCCCAGCGCCGGCAACGCCACCCAGAGCCTGGTCATCACGGACGCGGCCCTGAAGATCACCGCCCTCGGCCGCACCGTCACTGTCCAGGCCCTCACCGCCAACGGCGAGGTGCTGCTGCCGGTGCTGGCGGAGCGCCTCAATGCCCAGGTGGAAGGCAATACCTTCAGCCTGAGCTTCGAGCAGCCGGACACCGAGCTGGACGAGGACAGCCGCCTCAAGGCCCCTTCTGTCTTCACGGTGCTGCGGGAATTGCTGGCGCTCTTGCCCAAGGACGCCGACCTGCCCTTCGAGAGCCTGGTGGCCGGCCTCTTCGGTTTCGATCTGGTGGCCAGCCTCGAGGATCTGCCCGAGCTCGACGGCAACGAAAGGGTGCCGGATCTCTGCCTGTACCTTGCCGAGACCGCCCTCTACCTAAACCACCGCACCGGCAGCGCCACCCTGCTGGCCCTGGCCCTGGGTGGCCAGGGCTCCGCCAGCTACTTCGAGCTGTCCCGGCGCCTGGCCGGTTACCAGCAGCAGCTGGCCCAGGCCGCTCCCCTGCCGGCCCTGGCCATCCAAGCCCCGCCCCAGGCGCGGGTAGAGCCGGACGACGAGGCCTTCAAGGCCCAGGTATCGGCCCTCAAGGAGCACATCCTCGCCGGCGACTGCTTCCAGGTGGTGCCCTCGCGGCGCTTCTTGGCCCCCTGCCCTGCGCCCCTCATCAGCTACCAGGCGCTGCGGGCCCAGAACCCCAGCCCCTACATGTTTTATCTCAACGCCGGCGACTTCGTGCTCTTCGGCGCCAGCCCGGAAAGCGCCCTGACCGTCGACAGCCAGAGCCGTGAGCTGGCCATCTACCCCATCGCCGGCACCCGACCCCGCGGCAGCGACGCCGACGAAGACAGCCGTTTCGAACTGGAGATGCGCCTGGACGAGAAAGAGCAGGCCGAGCACCTGATGCTGGTGGACTTGGCCCGCAACGACGTGGCCCGGGTCTCGGAGCCCGCCAGCCGCACCGTCACCGATCTCCTCAAGGTGGACCGCTACGAAAAGGTGATGCACCTGGTATCCCGGGTCAAAGGCACCTTGCGCGGCGATCTCGATGCCCTGCACGCCTACCAGTCGGCGCTCAACATGGGCACCCTCAGCGGCGCCCCCAAACTGATGGCCACCCGCCTCATCCGTGAGACCGAAGGCCGCCGCCGCGGCGCCTACGGCGGCGCCATCGGCTACCTCACCGCCCGCGGCGACATGGACAGCGCCATCGTCATCCGCTCCGCCCTGGTCCAGGACGGCGTGGCCTGCGTCCAGGCCGGCGCCGGCGTGGTTTACGACTCGGTCCCCCAGCTCGAAGCCGACGAGACCCGCCACAAGGCCGCCTCTGTACTGCGGGCCCTGGGCGCCGTGGAGGTGCAGTCATGATAGTGCTGCTGGATAACTTCGACTCCTTTACCTACAACCTGGTGGACGACTGCCGCCGCCTCGGCGAAGAAGTGGTGGTCTACCGCAACAACGTCTCGGTAGAGACGGTACTGGCCAAGCTGCAAAGCCAGAGCGGCGCAGTGCTGCTGATCTCCCCCGGCCCCGGCACCCCGGACCAGGCCGGCAACCTCAAGGCACTGCTGGCCGAAGCCCTGGGCCGCTTCCCGGTGCTGGGCGTCTGCCTGGGCCACCAGGCCCTGGTGGAGCTGTGCGGCGGCAGCCTCAAGCGCTCGGCCCCGCCCCGCCACGGCAAGGCCTTCCGCCTGGCCATCCAGGACCATCCCCTCTTCCAGGGCATGGGCAGCGCCCCCATGGTGGGCCGCTACCACAGCCTGGTGGCCGACCTGGTGCCCGACTGCCTGACGGTACTGGCCACCAGCGAAGACCAGGTGATGGCGGTGAGCCACAAGCAATACCCGGCGCTGGGCCTGCAATTCCACCCCGAGTCCCTGCTGACCCAAGGCGGTCACCAGCTGCTGGCCAACGCCCTGACTTTGCTGCGAGGTGCATCATGAGCCTGGATACGCTGCTGCAGGGCAAGGCCCTGGACGTGACCGAGGCCCAGGCCTTCTTCACAGAGATGGCCGCCGGCCGCCTCGAAGACGTGACGCTTGCCGCCGCCCTCACCGCCATGAAGCTGCGCGGCGAGCAGAGCAGTGAACTGCAGGGCCTGGCCCAGGCGCTGCTGGCCGCCGCCAATCCCTTCCCCCGGCCCCAGGGGGATCTCATCGACTGCTGCGGCACCGGCGGTGACGGCGCCAACACCCTCAACATCTCCACCACCGCCGCCTTCGTGGCCGCCGCCGGTGGCGTCAAGGTGGCCAAGCACGGCAACAGGGCCGTGTCCTCCCAGTCCGGCAGCACCGACGTGCTGGGCGCCCTGGGGGTGCCGGTGACGGTGCCGTCCACCGTCGCCCACCGCGCCTTGATGAACACCAACCTCTGCTTTATCGCCGCCCCCCAATACCACCCCGGCATCAAACACGCCATGCCGGTGCGCAGGGCGCTCAAGACCCGCACCCTCTTCAACCTGGTGGGGCCCCTGGTCAACCCCGCCCGCCCCAACCTGCAGCTGATGGGGGTCTACGATCCCGCCCTGCTGGACGTGGTGGCCAGCGCCCTCAAGGCCCTGGGAGTGGAGCGGGCCCTGGTGGTGCACGGCAGCGGCCTCGACGAGCTGGCCCTGCACGGCCCCACCCAGGTGGTGGAGCTGCTGGACGGCGCCCTTATCCAGTACAAGCTGACCCCGGCGGATCTGGGCCTTGAGGAAAGGGCCATAGACGAGCTGGCCGGCGGCGATGCCGCCTTCAACGCCGCCGCCCTGGAAAAGCTGCTTGCGACCGGCGAGCGCGGCCCTTACTTTGACGCTGTGGCCGCCAATGCGGGGGCCCTCTTCTACTTGGCCGGCAAGGCTGCCGGTCTGAAGGAAGGTGTTGCCCTGGCCGCCGAGATACTGGCGTCCGGCCGGGCCCACGCCACCCTGCAACAACTCAAGGAGATCCTTCGTGGCGACAGTGCTTGAGCAGATCGTTGAGCGCAAGAAAGCGGACCTGCCGGCCCTCAAGGCCCGCTATCCCAGGGCCGCCACCATGGCCCTGCCCCAATCCCGGCGCTCCCTGGAACACAGCCTGCGCTACGGCAGCGGCTTTATCCTCGAGTGCAAGAAAGCCAGCCCCTCCAAGGGACTGATCCGCCCCGACTTCGATGCCTTGGCCCTGGCCAAGGCCTACCAGTCCTACGCCAGCGGCATCTCGGTGCTGACCGACGAGCCCTACTTCCAGGGCCATCCTGATTACCTGGCGGCGGTGGCGGCCGAAGTCAAGGTGCCGGTGCTGATGAAGGACTTCTTCATCGACCCCTTCCAAGTGCGCCTGGCCCGCTACCTGGGGGCCGACGCCATCCTTTTGATGCTGTCGGTGCTGGACGACGCCAGCTACCGGCAACTGGCCGAGGAAGCCGGCAAATTCGGCCTGGACGTGCTGACCGAAGTGGCCACCGCTGAGGAGCGGGACAGGGCCGTGCGCCTCGGCGCCCGCATCATCGGCATCAACAACCGCAACCTCCACGACCTGTCCATCGATTTGCGCCGTACCGAGACCCTGGCCGAGGGCATTCCCGAGGACAGGGTCATCATCAGCGAGTCCGGGATCCGCACCCACGGCGACGTACAGCGCCTGCGGAAGGTGGCCAGGGGCTTCTTGGTGGGATCCGAGCTGATGAGCAAGAGCGACGTCAACCTCGCCTGCCGCCAGCTCATCCTCGGCGAGCACAAGGTCTGCGGCCTGACCCGGCCCCAGGACGCCAAGGCCGCTTATGAAGCCGGCGCCACCTACGGCGGCCTCATCTTCGCCGCCAAGAGCCCCCGCCAAGTGACCCTGGCCGAGGCCAAGGCCATCACCCAGGCCGCTCCTTTGGCTTATGTGGGGGTCTTCAAGGACGCCCCGGTGGCGGAAGTGGCCGAGGCGGCCGAGGCCTTGGGGCTTTTCGCCGTACAGCTGCACGGCGATGAAGATGCCGACTACGTGGCGGCCCTGCGCGGCCTCACACAGGCGCAGCTCTGGAAGGCCAGCACCGTGGAGGCCCCCAGCACCCTGGCCGTGGACCGCCTGGTGCTGGACAGCCAGGACGGCGGCCAATTCGGCGGCACAGGCCAGAGCTTTGACTGGCAGGCCATCCAAAACCCCGCCAAACTGCCCCTGATGCTGGCCGGCGGCCTGGGCCCGGCCAATGTCCAGGCCGCCCTCAAGGTCCCCGGCATACTGGGCCTGGATCTCAATTCCAAGCTGGAGTCCGCCCCCGGCGTCAAGGACGCCGCCCTTATCCAGCAGACATTCCAATTGATGAGGCAAGCATGAGTCGTTTCTCCCCCTATTTCGGCGAATTCGGCGGCACCTTCGTGCCGGAGATCCTGGTGCCGGCCCTGGACCAGTTGACCCAGGCCTTCGAAGACGCCATCGAGGATCCGGCCTTCCAAGCCGAGCTCGGCAAACTGCTCAAGCACTTCGCCGGTCGCCCCACGCCCCTTTACGAGGCCACCCACCTCAGCCCCAATCCCAAGGTGCGCATCTTCTTGAAGCGCGAGGATCTGCTGCACGGCGGCGCCCACAAGACCAACCAGGTGCTGGCCCAGGGTCTGCTGACCCAGCGCATGGGCAAGACCGAGATCATCGCCGAGACCGGCGCCGGCCAGCACGGGGTGGCCACCGCCATGGTGGCGGCCATGCTGGGCCTCAAGGCCCGGATCTACATGGGCGCCAAGGACTGCGAGCGCCAGCAGCCCAACGTCTACCGCATGAAGCTGATGGGCGCCGAGGTGATCCCCGTCCATGCCGGCTCCGGCACCTTGAAGGACGCCGTCAACGAGGCGCTGCGCGACTGGGCCGCCAACTACGACAAGGCCCACTACCTGCTGGGCACGGCAGCTGGTCCCCACCCCTTCCCGCACCTGGTGCGCGAGTTCCAGCGCATCATAGGTAAAGAAGCCAAGGCGCAGATGATCGAAGCCATAGGCCGGCTGCCGGATGCCGCCATCGCCTGTGTCGGCGGCGGCTCCAACGCCATCGGCCTCTTCGCCGACTTCATCGAGGAAGAAGGGGTGGAGCTCGTCGGCGTCGAGCCCGGCGGCGAGGGCCTCGACACCGGCAAGCACGGCGCCCCCATCCATCTCGGCCGCACCGGCATACTGCACGGCATGAAGAGCTACCTGATGCAGGATGACGAGGGTCAGGTGCAGGAGTCCCACTCCATTTCCGCCGGCCTCGACTACCCGGCCGTGGGCCCCCAGCACGCCTTTCTCGCCCAGACCGGCCGGGCCCAGTACGTGGCCGTGACGGACGACGAGGCCATAGCCGCCTTCAAGACCCTGTGCCGCAGCGAGGGCATCATCCCCGCCATCGAGTCCTCCCACGCCCTGGCCTACGCCCTCAAGCGGGCAGCGGCCGCCACCGAGGAAGAAGTGCTGCTGGTCAACCTCTCCGGCCGCGGCGACAAGGATCTCAACACCATCATGCAGCTGGAGGCCGGACAATGAGCCTGTACCAATCCCTCTTTGACCGCCTCAAAGCCCAGGACGAAGGCGCCTTCATCCCCTTCCTGACCCTGGGCGACCCGGATCTGGAGACCAGTTTCGAGCACCTCTGCCTGCTGGTGGAAAACGGCGCCGACGCCCTGGAGCTGGGCATGCCCTTCTCCGATCCCGTAGCCGACGGCCCCACCATCCAGGGTGCGACCCTGAGGGCCCTCGCTGCCGGCACCACGCCGCAAAAAGCGTTGGACCTTATCCGCCGCCTCAAAGACAGGTACCCGCAGATCCCGGTGGGGCTGCTGACCTACGCCAACCTGGTCTTTGCCGCCGGCATCGACAGCTTCTACCAGCAGGCCAAGGCCGCCGGGGTGGATTCGGTGCTGGTGGCGGACGTGCCGGTCAGGGAATCCCAGCCCTTCGTGGCCGCCGCCAAGACGGCCGGCGTAGCGCCTGTGCTGATAGCGCCCCCCAACGGCTCGGAGGAAACCCTCAAAGCCGTGGCCGAACTCAGCGAGGGTTACGTCTACCTGGTATCGAGGGCCGGGGTCACAGGCACGGAGACGGCGGCCGGCAAGCCGCTGGGCCACATCATCGAGACCTTGCGGCGCTACCAGTCGGCCCCTGTGGTGCTGGGCTTTGGCATAGGGGAACCGTCCCAGGTCAGGGCGGCGTTGGAGGCCGGCTGCGACGGCGCCATCAGCGGCAGCGCCACCGTGAAGGCGGCCGAGCGCGGGCCCAAGGCCCTGGCGAGGTTTGTCGAAGGCATGAAGGCGGCCAGCCGCCAAGCCTAAAGGAAAGGGCCCGATGGGCCCTTTCTGTTATGCTGGCCTCCAAAAAGAGGCCGCCATGTTCGACAAAGCCACACTGCTCAAGCTCGCCAACACCCGCATGCCCTTCGGCAAATACCAGGGCCGGTTCCTGATGAAGCTGCCGGAGGAATACCTGCTGTGGTTTCAGAAGAAGGGGTTTCCCGAAGGCGAGCTGGGAGAATTGATGGCGCTGGCATTGGCGCTCAAGATAGAAGGCCTGGACAGGTTGCTGGACCCTTTGCAGCGTCCTTTTTGACGGGCATGAAAAAAGGACGCCGAAGCGTCCTTTTTCTTAAGCTGGGTAACGTGGTCTTACAGAGCGACGACGTTGGCAGCTTGGGGGCCTTTCTGGCCTTGTTCTACGTCGAAGGAAACCTTTTGGCCTTCCTTCAGAACGCGGAAACCGTTGCCCTGGATGGCGCGGAAGTGAACGAATACGTCAGAACCGCCGTTCTCAGGGGTGATGAAGCCAAAACCTTTCTCTTCGTTGAACCACTTTACAGTGCCGGTAGACTTGGACATGGGATGTCTCCTGAAGTTGACTGTGCGCCGAGGCGCGTTAAACAAATTACTTATGATGACAAACAGTTAGTGAAGCTTCAGGACAACATTTCTGGTAAAGCGGAATGTGTAGCGAAGTATCAAATCTTGACTGTTACATGAAGTAAAGCCGCAACCTGCAAGCTGCGACCGATGACCATAGTAGCATAAGCGGCGCCAGCGTACAGCGTTATTTTCGTGAGACTCGCCTGTCCTTCGTTTCCTTATTTAGCGTAGCAGCAGTGCGGCCGAATATTGGCGTCGTCCCTGGCGCGACATGCGTTGGAACATGGCCAGGGGAACAGGCATGGCGATGTTGTCGGTCACGCTCTGGCCCTGGTCCAAATCCGGGTCATGCAGGTAGACGAAACGCTTGTCCATGGCCACCACCAGCACCCAGTGCGGCGCCTTCTCGTTGTGCATCAGGTAGGTGGAGATGAGTACCAGCGCCAGGCCGCCGCCGTCCAGGTGCCGCTTGAGGGCGTCGAGCTCCAGGCGCTGGATGATGCGGGCCACCCCGGCCTTCTTGAGGCGCTTGGAAAAATCCTCGTGCACCACTGAGATGATGCGCTTCTTCTCCAGGTTCCTGACCCCTTCGACGAAGGGCACTTCCCGGTCGGAGACGCAGAGGCTCACCTCCAGGCCATGGGCTTTGGCCGCCAATGCCAGGCCCTCGCCGGAGCAGCCGCCGTGGCCCGAGGTCATGTAGATGGTGGTGGACTCGCGCCAGAGGTTGAGTTCGTTGCTGATGCTGGGCCTGTGCTTCTTCTTCAGCGCCGACAGGGCCATCAGCAGGCAAGCGGGGCCGCAGGTGAAGCTGGTCTGCTGGGCATAATAAGGCACCTTGAGGCTGCCCCTGGGCAGCTTGCCCTTGAGGCGCTTTTCCATGCGCAGGCCGTCGCCGCCGTCCTCGTAGTAGGCCAGCAGCGGCGCTATGACCTTGAAGCCGCAGCGCCCGTAGAGGCCTATGGCGGCCTCGTTGCCCTGCTGCACTTCCAGGCGGATGGCGACCATGCCCTCGGCCAGGGCCGCTTCCTCGAGCTTGTCCATCAGGGCCTTGGCGATGCCGCGGCCACGGGCCTTGGGGTCCACCGCCAGGGAATAGAGCCGGGCCAGGGCCGTGCCCTTTTTCAGCAGCAGCACCGCGGCCCCCAGCAGCTTGGTCTTTTCCTCTGCCACCCAGACCTGGCCATGGGCCTCCTTCAGCAGGTGGCGCCAGCGGCGCCTGTCCAGCCTGTCGTGGGTAAAGGCCTTCAGTTCCAGGTCGTGGAGATCCTCGAGATCCCTAAGGGTGGCAAGGCGCAGTTTCATGTCGAACACCAGTTACGCGGCTTAACAGCACAATAGCCATAATTGGAGGCGCCCGACAGCAAAGGTTGCTTGTCTTAAGAACAAGAAACCCTTGTTTGCGAAGGCGTCTTTGCAGGCGCATGCTGGCGGCGCCCAAGCAGGCCATCAGCGCCCGCCAGCGCAGCACTACCCTAGTTCAGGAGCGACCATGACCCGGCTTTATATCCTCCTCAAGGACAGAAAACAGTGGGGAGGCCTCTACCCCTCGGAAGATCTGCTGACCGCCCGCCAATACCTCAAGCTCCATCCCACCAAGGAAGGGGACAAGGTCCAGGTACTCAACCTCACCGGCTCCTATCGCTACCTGGGCGAGGGCTATTACTGCTCGCTGCTGGCCGAAGCCCGTGGCCACAGGGTCATTCCCTCTGTCGCCACCTTGAACGACCTGGCCAGCCGCGGCCTCTACGGCCCTGAGCTGAAGACGGTCAAGGCCCCGGTTGAGACCGAGTCGAACTTTCGCGTCTTCTTCGGCCGCACCCTGGACCCGCAGTTCGCCGAGCTGGGGCTACAGCTGTTCGACCGTTTCCCGGCCCCTATCCTGGAGGCCAGCATCAAGGAGGGGGTCATCACCAAGCTCAAGCCCAAGGGGCTCAAGGATCTCAGCGACGCCGAGGAAACCCTCTTCGCCGAAGCCCTGGACGCCTTTTCCGCCAAGATCTGGCGGGTCAAGAAGCCCAAGCGCAAGTACCGCTTCGATCTCGCCATGCTGGTGGACCCACAAGAGAAGTTCCCGCCGTCGGACACCGGCGCCCTCAAGCGCTTTATCCGCGCCGGCCGCACCCTGGGGGTTCAGGTGGATCTCATCACCCACAAGCAGGCCGCACGGCTGGCCGAATACGACGGCCTCTTCATCCGCGAGACCACCAGCATCCACGGCCAGAGCTTCCAGATGGCACGCCGTGCCGAGAACCTGGGGCTGGCCGTCATCGACACCCCCGAGGCCATACTGCGCTGCACCAACAAGATCTACCTCGCCGAGCGCCTGGAGCAGGCCAAGGTGGCTATCCCCAAGACCCGGGTGGTGCAACACGGCGACGAGGAGGCCCTGGTGGCCGCGGCCCAGGAGCTGGGATTCCCACTGGTGATGAAGATACCGGACGGCTCCTTTTCCCGGGGCGTGGTCAAGGCCAAGGACATGGAGGAGGTGCACCATCATGCCCAGGCCTTCTTCAAACAGTCGGCGCTGATCCTGCTGCAGGAGTATTGCTACACCGAATACGACTGGCGGGTGGGGGTGCTCAACCGGCAGCCTCTTTTTGTCAGCAAGTATTTCATGAGCCGGGGCCATTGGCAGATCTACAACCACTCCGGCAAGAAGACCCAGTCCGGCGGTTTCGAGACATTGCCGGTGGCCGCCGCCCCCAAGAAGGTGGTGGAAACGGCGGTCAAGGCCGCCAACCTGATGGGGGACAGCCTGTTCGGGGTGGATCTCAAGGTGGTGGACGGCAAGCCGGTGGTGATAGAGGTCAACGACAACCCCAACATCGACTCAGGGGTGGAGGACAAGGTGCTGGGAGACCAGATCTACCTCACCATCATCCAGGAGTTCATCAAACGCATGAGTTGATGACCCAGCGCGGGGCTTTGGAGTGGGGAGCCAGTTGGCGTAGACTGGGCGGCAGTTGTCTGGAGGATTGCATGGCTGTTCTTGATTACCTGCCGCTCATCGTCTTTTTCATCGCCTACAAGCTGGGCGGCATCTACACCGCCACCTGGGCCCTGATGGCCAGCACGGCCCTGCTGCTGGTGATCTTCAAGGCCATGGGCAAGGCCATCAGCAAGCAGCAGTGGTGGCTGCTGGGGGCCGTGGTCGTCTTCGGCAGCATGACCCTCATATTCCGGGACCCCCTCTTCATCAAGTGGAAGGTGACTGTGGTCTACCTCGCCTTCGCCCTGGCCCTGCTGCTGGCCCAGCTCAAGGGCGAGAGCCTGCTCAAGACCATGCTGGGCGGCCAGCTGACGCTGCCTGACGGCGTCTGGCGCAACCTGAGCTTCGGCTGGAGCGCCTTCTTCGCCGGCCTTGCCGCCCTCAACCTCTATGTGGCCTACCACTATTCCCAGGACGCCTGGGTCAACTTCAAGCTGTTCGGCACCACTGGCCTCAACCTCTTGGCCATAGTGGTGACCGGTATGCTTATCTACAAGCATCTGCCGGAAGAAGAAAAGTCCTGATCGCAAAGGCCGCCCCGGGCGGCCTTTTTCATAGCAGGAAGGAGTGCAGTCCTGCTGCTTTGCTCGCCTTTGGCTAAGTTGTCGCCTCTTGTCCAAACAGTCATCAAAATGTCACGCCATGGCGGCACAATGCCTGCGAATTGGCATTGCGATACAGCGCCAGTCCATCTCTGAGACATCCTGATAGTGATTTTTTGCCCCGGCTGCTGCCGGGGCTTTTTCTTTTGCGTAAGCTAAGGGCCTCAACCAAGGAGAGCCCCATGCTGTACATGATCGCCAGTGAAGACGTTCCCCATTCCCTGCCCCTGCGCCAGCCGGCCCGCCCCGCCCACCTGGAGCGGCTGAAGCTGTTGCAGGAAGCCGGCCGCCTGGTGCTGGCCGGCCCACTGCCGGCCATAGACGCCAACGATCCGGGTGAGGCCGGCTTCACCGGCTCCCTGGTGGTGGCCGAGTTCGACAGCCTGGCCGAAGCCCAGGCCTGGGCCGACGCCGACCCCTACGTCGAAGCCGGCGTCTACCAGAAGGTGGTGGTCAAACCCTTTAAGAAGGTGCTGCCCTGAACCAGCACTTGTAAGGCGCTGGAACCACAGGAAGCTGATATGCCAGCGTAAAAAAAGCCGCCTCAAGGGCGGCTTTTTTTATCAGGCCTTGCTCGCCTCCAGGCGGGCCAGCAGGCTGGAGGTGTCCCAGCGGCTGCCGCCGAGGCGCTGCACCTCGGCATAGAACTGGTCCACCAGGGCGGTCAGGGGCAACTGGCTGCCGTTGCGGCGCGCCTCGTCCAGGGCGATGGCCAAGTCCTTGCGCATCCAATCCACGGCGAAGCCGAATTCGTACTGCCCCTTGTCCATGGTCAAGGCGCGGTTTTCCATCTGCCAGCTCTGGGCGGCCCCCTTGGCGATCACCTCCACCACGTCGGCCACGTTGAGGCCGGCCTGCTTGGCGAAGTTGATGCCCTCGGCCAGGCCCTGCACCACGCCGGCGATGCAGATCTGGTTGACCATCTTGCAGAGCTGGCCGGCACCTGCCTCACCCAGGCGCTTGATCTGCTTGGCGTAGGTCTTGAGCACCGGCTCGGCCTTGGCGTAGCTGGCCTCATCGCCCCCGACCATGATGGTCAGCTGGCCGTTCTCGGCGCCGGCCTGGCCGCCGGAAACGGGCGCGTCCAGGAAGCCGATGCCGCGGGCCAAAAGGGCCTGGTGCAGTTCGCGGGCGACGATGGCGCTGGCGGTGGTGTGGTCCACCAGTATGGCGCCGCTGGCCATGCCGGCCAGGGCCTGCTCGGCGACACTGCGCACGTCGTCGTCGTCGCCGACGCACATCATCACCAGCTCGGCACCCTGGGCCGCCTCGGCGGGGGTGGCGGCATAGCGGCCGCCATGTTGCTTGGCCCAGGCCTCGGCCTTGGCACCAGTCCTGTTGTAGACGCAGACGTCAAAGCCCGCCTGCTGCAGGTGGCCGGCCATGGGATAGCCCATGACGCCGAGGCCCAGAAATGCCACTTTCATCTTCAATCCTTCCAGTTGAGGAGCCGCTTGTAGAGGGGCCTGAGCTTGCCATAAATCGGCTTATAAATCTCTTGGTAGAGGCGCTGGTAAGTCCGCTGGTGCTCAGGCTGCGGCCAAAAGCATTGGCCCTGGTGGCACATGGCCTCGCCGGCCGCCGCCATGTCCGGATACCAACCCAGGCCCACGGCCGCCGCCATGGCCGCCCCCAGGCCCGAGGCCTCGAAGGTATGGGGCCGGCTGACGGGCTGGCCCAGCACGTCGGCGAGGATCTGCATCACGGTATCCGACTGGCTGCCGCCCCCCGACACCCGGATGCCGCTAAAGGCCTGGCCCTTGGCTTTTTCCAGCCTGTCCTTGCCGGCCTTGAGGGCGTAGGCGATGCCTTCGATCAGGGCCCGGTAGAGATGGGCACGGCTATGGCCGTCGGTCAGGCCCACCAAGGCGCCGCGGGCTTCGGGCCCGGGGTAGATGACGCCGGGCGCCATATGGGGGTCGAAGACCAGGCCGTCCGAGCCCGGCGGCACGGCGCTGATCAGCTCCTCGACGATCTCCTCCGCCGCCCTGGCCTCGGCCTTGGCCGCCTGGGTCTCCACCTCCCCGAATTCCTGCAGCAACCAGCGCAGCAACCAGAAGCCGCGGTTGAGCTGCACCTCCAGGCAATAGGCCCCGGGCACCAGGGCCGGGTATGGCGGCAGGAAACGCACCGCCTCTTTGTACTTGTGGCTGAGGCCTGTGATGGTGGCGGTGGTGCCGAGGCTGATGGAGGCCAGTTCCTCGCCGGCCACCCCGGCCCCCAGCACTTCTGCCTGCTTGTCGCCGCCGGCGGCGAAGAGCTTGAGGCCCGCCGGCAGGCCAGTGGCCTCGGCGGCGTCCAGGCTCAGCTCCCCCAGCAATTGGCAAGGCGCCACCAGTTCGGGAAGCTGGTCACGGCGTACCTTGAGGGCCTGCCACTTCCAGTCCCAAGGCTCGGCCCAGGCCTGGCGGCGATAGGAAAAGGGCAAGAAGCCGACCTGGGAAGCCACCGAATCCCGGTACTGGCCGGTGAGCTTGAGGGTCAGCCAGGCAGAGAGCAGCCCCACCTTCTTGGCCTCGGCATGGACCCTGGGCTCATGCTGGGCCACCCAGTTGATCTCGGCCTCGGCCTGGAAATGGCGCACTGTGCCCAGTTGCCCTGCCGCCATCAGCGCCAGGCGCCAATGCCAGGGGATGGCCGGCAACTGGCTGGCGCGGCGCCGGTCAGGCCAGATGATGGCCGGGCGCAGGGGCTGGCCCTCACCGTCCAGGTGCAGCAGGGTGCCACGCTGGGTGGTGAGGGCCGCCCCCGCTATGGCCTTGGGGTCTATGCCGGTTTCCCTGAGCAGGCCCTTGCTGGCCTGGCAGAGGGCTTGCCAGAAATGCTGCGCCTCCAGCTCGGCGCTGCCGCCCGGGCCCTGGTAGAAAGGCGGCTGAAAGGCTTGCTGGCGCTTGGCCAGCAGCTGGCCCTCCCGGTCAAACAGCAGGGCACGGACCGACTGGGTGCCGCAGTCGAGGGCGAGAAGGTAGGAAGGGTTATTTGCCATAGGTCAAAAATGGGGCACTTAGGCTACAGGCCTTGGGGATGCGTGATAAAATGCCCACAAAATCCCCTGCATTTCAATCATGTAATGAAGCTGTTGCGGGCCGTCCTCATTCTTTTCAGCTGCCTCTACCTGGGTAAGGGGCTGGTTTACCTCAGCCATTTGCCCATACCGGGCAGCATCATCGGCATGCTGCTGCTGTTCCTGGCCCTATCCTCTGGCCTCGTCAAGGGCCACTGGGTCAGCCCCTTCGTCACGCCCCTGCTGCGCCACATGACGCTGCTTTTCATCCCGGCCGGGGTGGGGCTGATGAACTACCTGGACCTCATCAGCAGCCATGCCCTGGCCCTGCTGGGCACCACCCTGCTCTCCACCTGGCTACTGATCCTGGCGGTGGGTACCTGGCATCAGCGGAGGCAGCCCCATGATTGAAACCGCCCTGCTGGCCCTGACCCTGGCGCTCTACTGGGGCTTTCGCACCCTGCAAGCCAAGGTGAAAAGCCCACTGCTGAACCCGGTGCTGCTGGCCATCGCCTGCCTGGTGCCGCTGCTGATCTATTGCCATATCCCCTACGAGCGCTACATGGCGGGCGGGCGCTTTATCAACTTATTCCTGGAGCCGGCCGTGGTGGCCCTGGCCTACCCCCTCTACCAGCAACTGGCGCTGATCCGCGCCCAGTGGAAGGCCCTGCTGGTGACCCTGCTGCTGGGGGTGCTGCTGGCCCTGACGCTGACGGTGTTGCTGGCCTGGGCCCTTGGCGCCGACAAGACGGTGGCCCTGTCCCTGGCGCCCAAGGCCGTCACTACCCCCATCGCCATGGGGGTCAGCCAGAAACTGGGCGGCATAGCCCCCCTGACGGCGGTGCTGGTGATCCTGGCCGGCATAGCGGGGGCCGTACTGGGCCCCTGGATCTTGGACAAGGCCGGGGTCAAAAGCCCCGAAGCGAGAGGCCTTGCCATGGGCTGCGCTGCCCATGCGGTGGGCACGGCGCGGATGGTAGAGGAAAGCCCGGAAGCGGCCGCCTTCTCCAGCCTGGCCCTCAGCCTTTGCGGCATTTTGACGGCACTGCTAGCCCCGCTGCTGGTGCCCTTACTCACGGAGTGGATGACATGAAAGTCGCGGTATTTTCCAGCAAGCCCTATGACAAGGCGTCCCTCGAGGCAGCCAAGGGTGCCATCGACTGGCACTTCCTCGAACCCCGCCTGGACGCCCTGACGGCGAGCCTCGCCGCCGGTTGCCAGGCCGTCTGCGCCTTCGTCAACGACGACCTCTCCGCCCCCGTCCTCGAAAAACTCAAAGAGGCCGGTGTGACCATGGTCGCCCTGCGCTGTGCCGGCTACAACAACCTGGATCTCAATGCCGCCGACCGCTTGGGCCTGCGGGTGGCCAGGGTGCCGGCCTACAGCCCGGAGGCGGTGGCCGAACACGCCGTGGCCCTGATGCTGATGCTCAACCGCCGCCTGCACAGGGCCTACAATCGGGTGCGCGAAAACAACTTCAGCCTGGAGGGGCTGCTGGGCTTCAACCTCCACGGCAAGACGGCGGCCCTCATTGGCACCGGCGCCATCGGCCTGGCCACGGCCCGTATCCTGGCCGGCTTCGGCTGCCGGCTGCTGGCCGTGGACCCAAGGCCCAACCCGGCCTTCGAGGCCCTGGGCGGCCGCTACCTGCCCCTGGAGCAGGCCCTGCCCCAGGCCGACATCGTCAGCCTGCACCTGCCCCTGACCCCGGACAGCCGCCACCTCATCGACGCCGACAGCCTGGCCCTGATGAAGCAGGGTGTGATGTTGATCAATACCAGCCGAGGTGCTCTACTGGACACCCAGGCGGCCATAGCAGCCCTCAAGTCAGGGCAGCTGGGCTACCTGGGACTGGACGTGTACGAACAAGAGGGGGACCTTTTCTTCGAGGATCTCTCCAACGCCATCATCCCCGATGATGTGTTCCAGCGGCTGCTCACCTTCCCCAACGTGGTGATCACAGGCCACCAGGGTTACTTCACCCAGGAAGCCTTAAGCGCCATAGCGCGCACCACCGTCGACAACCTCGACGCCTTCGGGCAAGGCCGACGCAGCGGCAACGAATTGACCAAGGCTTGATTTTTGATGAACAAAGAGTTGTTGGCGGCTTCATTGCCGCTTTTGCCGTCTGGGCTGCAAAACCCGGTGCGCCAATGGCTGGACCGCCGGCCCTTCGCGGCCCGGCTGGCCCCGGATGAGATAGCAGCCTGGCAAGCCCTGAGCGGCCTGGACGGCGACCAGCTGATGCTGGCCCTGCTGCCCCTGGCCCGCTGCTTCGCCCACCCCGGCATTTCCGAGTTCTATGTGGGTGCCATAGTGGCGGGGGCCAGCGGCAGCTGGTACTTCGGCGCCAACCAGGAATTTGCCGGCGCCACCCTGGCCATGACCATCCACGCCGAGCAATGCGCCATCACCCATGCCCGCCAAGCCGGTGAAACCCGGCTCAGCACCCTGGCCGTCAACTACAGCCCCTGTGGCCACTGCCGCCAGTTCATGAGCGAGATAGACGAAGAGTTGAGCCTGCGGGTGCTGCTGCCGGGCCGCCCTGCCCTGACCCTGAAGGACTACCTGCCGGACGCCTTCGGCCCCTGGGACTTGGATAAGCCCCAGCGGCTGCTGGGCCCCACCAACCTGAGTCTTGCCGCCACCAGCGCCGATCCTCTGCACCAGGCGGCGGCCCAGGCCGCCAGCCACAGCCACAGCCCCTACAGCGGCACCGCCGCTGGGGTAGCCTTGCAGATGGGCGAGCGGCTGGTGACCGGAAGCTACCTGGAGAACGCCGCCTACAACCCCAGCCTGCCGCCTTTGCAGGCGGCGCTGATCCTGGCCGCCATGGAGGGCCTGCCCTGGCAGGCCAGCCGCCTGGTGCTGGCCCAGCATCTAGGCAAAGTGGATCTCTTTGAGAGCACGGCCCAGTTGGCCAAGGCCCTGGGGCTGCCGGCACCCGAGTTGCTGGACTTGTGAAAAAGGCGGCCTGGGCCGCCTTTTTCATTCCTTGTCTTCCACCACCTTGGGCTTGGGGGGCCTCAGCCGGCCCTGGGCATAGAGGGCCTGGCGCAGCACATATTCTATCTGGGCATTCAAAGAGCGCAGCTCGTCGTCCGCCCAGCCTTGCAGGGCGGCCAGTACCTGTTCGTCGATGCGCAGGGGATAGGCTTTCTTGGCCATGGCTCAGTAGAGGCTGCCGGCGTTGACCACCGGCTGGGTATGGCTCTCGCCGCAGAGCACCACCAGCAGGTTGGAGACCATCACCGCCTTGCGCTCCTCGTCCAGCTCCACCACCCCCTGTTCCTTGAGTTCGCTGAGGGCCATATGCACCATGGACACGGCCCCTTCCACCAGTTGGGAACGGGCGGCCACTATGGCGGCGGCCTGCTGGCGGCGCAGCATGGCCGAGGCGATTTCCGGCGCATAGGCCAGGTGGGAAATGCGCGCCTCTATGACTTCCACCCCGGCCTTGTCCAGGCGGTCCTGGATCTCGACCTTGAGCTTCTCGGCGATGTCCTGGGTGTGGCTGCGCAGTGCCACCTCCCCTTCCTGGTGCTGGTCATAGGGGTAGGAGCTGGCCAGGTTCCTGACAGCCGCCTCGGACTGGATGGAGACGAAGTCCTCGAAGTCGTCCACCTCGAACACCGCCTCGTAGGTGTCCACCACCCGCCATACCACCACGGCCGCTATCTCTATGGGGTTGCCGGCATGGTCGTTGACCTTGAGCTTGTCGCTGTCGAAATTGCGCACCCGCTGCGACACCCGCTTCTTGGAATAGAAGGGGTTGGCCCAGCGCAGCCCGGGGCTGACGGCTGTGCCCACATAGGAGCCGAACAGCTGCAGCACCTTGGCCTCGTTGGGGGCCACCATGAAAAAGCCCCCCAGGCTGATGACACTGCACAGCAACAGCAACGCTGCCAGCACCTTCACCAGGCCGATGTTGACGCCCACCAACACCAGCAATGAAACCAGCATCAGGGCAGGCAGCACCACCAGCATCAGGTAGCCGGAGGCAGGGTTGCGACGGATCTCTTTCATGACTCACTCCTTGAATTGATATCAATTAGATATCTAACTGATGAAGACTCCCTTGTCAAAGCCGTTGTCGCTGGCGCCGGCCTTTGGCATCCTTGCCCCCAGTTTCCACTGTCTTTTGCTTTGCCATGTCCCTGCCCTTCGTGATCAAGGCCGGCGCCAGCGCCCGGGCCCAACTGTTAAAGGACGGCTTCGACGCCGCCCAGTTCTCCACCCTGCTCGGCGCCTCAGGTGGCCCTAAGTGGTTCGTGCTGTCGGGGCTGGACCGCTTCCTGGCCGGGGATTTTTTCAAGGGACAGCGGTTGGATCTGCTGGGCACCTCTGTGGGAGGCTGGCGCATGGCGGCCCATGCCTGCGGCGACTCCGTGGCGGCCATAGAGCGCTTTCGCGACTTCTACCATCATCTTTCTCACGCCGATGACGCCAGCCCCAAGGCCATCTCCGATTCCAGCCGCGCCATGGTCGCTACCCTGCTGGGCAGCCAAGGGGCCGGCGACATCATAGGTAACGAACAAAAGCGGCTGCACCTCATCACCGCCGGCTGCAAGGGGCTCCTGAAGAGCGAGCGCAAGGGGCCCCAGCTGCTGGGCCTGGGCCTGGCCGCCTTCGGCAACCTGCTGCACCGCAAGGCCCTCGGCCTCTTTTTCGGCCGCGCCGTCTTCCACAATGGCGAGGCGCCGGCCTGGCTGGGCACGGCCGATCTGCCCACCGAATATCTGCGGCTTACCGAGCAGAACCTGCCCCTGGCCCTGGAGGCCACGGGCGCCATACCCCTGGTGCTGGAAGGGGTGCGCCTGGACGGCAGCCGCCACGGCCTGCACAGGGACGGCGGCATCCTCGACTACCACTTCGACCTGCCCCTGGAGCCAAAGGGCCTGGTGCTCTACCCCCACTTCTACCCCCAGGCCATACCGGGCTGGTTCGACAAGGGCCTCAAGTGGCGCAAGGCCAAGGCGGCCCATTACGACAAGGTGGTGATGGTGGCGCCCTCCCCCGAGTTGGTGGCAAGCCTGCCCCATGGCAAGATCTCCGACCGCAAGGACTTCGAGCGCTTCAGCGACCAGGAGCGCATCGCTTACTGGCAGGCCGTCATCGACGCCGGCAACCGCCTGAGCGACGCCTTCGCGGCCAGCCTCAAAAACGGCCAATGGCGGCAAGCGCTGCTTTAAGCTGTGGTATCCTCTCGCCCCGATAATAATGAACAAACCCTACAGGAAAGGAGATCACCCGGAATGCGTCGTCCTCTGGTGATGGGAAACTGGAAGCTGCACGGTACCAAGGCTTCCGTCGAAAAACTGCTGGTCGAACTGATGGTCACGGCCAACGAGGTGGAAGGGGTCGAAGTGGCCGTCTGCCCGCCGGTGATCTTCATGGGCCAGGCCGAACGCTTGCTGCGCTACAGCAACATCGCCCTCGGCGCCCAAAACATCGACTTCAACCGCCAAGGCGCCTTCACCGGGGAAGTCTCCCCCGACATGCTCAAGGAATTCGGGGTCCGTTACGTGCTGGTGGGCCATTCCGAGCGCCGCGCCCTGCACCATGAGACCGACGAACTGGTGGCCCGCAAGTTCGAAGCCGTCAAAGAAGCCGGCCTCACCCCTGTGCTCTGCGTCGGCGAGACCCAGGCCGAGCGCAACAACGGCGAAACCCAGGACGTCATAGGCCACCAGCTGCAAGCGGTGGTAAAGCGCTGCGGCCGCAAGAGCTTCGAAGACGCCGTCGTGGCCTACGAGCCGGTCTGGGCCATAGGCTCAGGCCAGGCCGCCAGCCCTATCGACGCCCAGAAGGTCCACGCCTTCATCCGCGCCCAGGTGGCGGCCCAGGACAAGGCCCATAGCGACGCCCTGCGCATCCTCTACGGCGGCTCGGTCAAGGCCAGCAACGCCCGCTCCCTGTTCATGATGGACGACGTGGACGGCGCCCTGGTGGGCGGTGCCTCCCTGGACGCCAGCGAATTCAGCGCCATCTTCAAGGACGCCATCAAGGGCGCCGCCTGACACTGGCACATAAAAAAGGGGGCCATCCGGCCCCCTTTTTTATTGGGAAAATTAGAGCTGCAAGGCTTGCTTCACAAAGGGAATGGTCAGCTTGCGCTGGGCGGCCATGTAGGAGCCCTGTCCCGGGCTCCTGAAACCTCAGAGCTGCAGCGCCTGCTTCACAAAAGGAATGGTCAGCTTGCGCTGGGCGGCGATGGAGGCCCTGTCCAGGGCGTCCAGGGCCTCGAAGAGAGAACGCATGTCCCTCGACAGCCGGTTCAGCAGGAAGCGGCCCACGTCATCCGGCAAGGTGAAGCCGCGCAGCCCGGCCCGCAACTGCAGGGCGGCCAGCTTGCCTTCGTCGTCCAGGGGCTGGAGCTGGTAGGTGACCCCCCAGTCGAGGCGGGAGACCAGATCCGCCAGTTCCAGGCCCAACTGCTGGGGCGGCGCCTCGGCGGTGATCACCAGGTGGGCCCCGTCCCGGGTTTCCAGCACCCTGTTGTAGAGGTCGAACACCTGGCTCTCCCAGGGGTTGTCGCCGGCGATGGCGCCGACGTCGTCGATGCAGACCAGGGCCAGCTTCTCCATGCCTTCGAGCATGGCCGGGGCCATCTGGTCACGGGCCTTCAACGGCAGGTAGGCGGCGGCGGCGCCGCGCTCGGCGGCCAGGGCACAGGCGGCGTGCAGCAGGTGGCTGCGGCCGCTCATGCCCTTGCCCCAGAGGTAGAGCACCCTTTTCCCTTCGGCGCGGGCGGCGTTCTTCACCGCCGCCACCAGTTGGGCGTTGTCGCCGGGGTAGAAACTGACAAAGGTCTCGTCGTCAGGTAGCTGGACGGCAAGGGGTAACTGCACGCTTGGTCCTCAGCGGTTCACGTAATGGTACTGGCCGTCTGGGCCGGCCTCGAAATGGCGGCTCAGGGCCAGGGCCTGGTTGAGCTGGCCTTCATCGCCCCGCAATTGCAGGCTGAAGGTCACCTGGCCTTGGTTGACGGCGGTAACGCTGGCATCGGCCACCAGCGGCAGGGCCTTGAGTTCGTCGAGGGCCGCCAGGTAGTCGGCGGAACGCCCTACCCCCACCAGGGTCAGCTGGGTGAGGTTGGCCGAGAGCTGGCCCTTGACCGCCAGGCTGTCGGCAAGCTGGTCGGCCAGCTCGTCCACCATGGCCTTGAGGGCATCGCCGGGGCTGGCCCCCTGGCCCTGGCCGCTGGCTGCCACATTGCCGGCCAGTTGCCAGTCGGCCACAAAGCCATTGCCTTCGGCGCTGACCTTGGCCATCAGGAACTGGGGCGCCTGGTAGCGGCTGGAGGCGTCGGCCACCGGCTCGCGAAAACGCCCCCAGACGTCCAGCACGTCCAGCTTGAGCTTGTCGTCGAGATCCCAGAGCGGCAGCAGCAGCGGCAGGCCCCGCGCCTTGCCTTCGTCCACCAGCACCTTGGCCAGGGCCGGGTTGGAGGCGTCGCTCACCAGATCGCGCTTGCCGTCCTGCTCCTGGGCCACCCACAACAGGGTGGTGGGCCTGTCGGCGCCCCAGACTGCCAGGCCCCGCTGCCAGATGGCCTGTTCCAGGGGGCGCTTGTCGAAGGCGGCATAGAGGGTCAGGCCGTCCTTGTCCTGCTCGTAGCGGTAGGACAGCAGAAAGGGGCTGGGATCACTCAGCAGATCGGCCAGGGCCGGGTTGCTGGCCGCGGCGCCGTTGCCGGTGACCCGCACCAGGGTCTGGGCCAGGGCCGTCTTCAGGGCAGTGCTGCGCGCCGCTTCCGTCTGGCTGGGCACCTGCACCTGGCTGCGGTACAGATCCTCGACCTGCACCGCCGGCAGTTGGGTGCTCAGCAGGGCAAGGCAAGCAAAAAGGGTGGCTCTCATGGGGTTCTCCGTACCGCGAATAGGGGGATCATAGGGGCAGGCCCCCCCTGACTCAAGACCTGACCTGATCCCTGGGTAATACCAGGTTCAGCAGTATGGCCACCAGGGCACAGAGGCTGATCCCCTGCAAGGTAAAGCTCCCCAGGCTGATCACCATGCCGCCGATGCCGAACACCAGCACCACTGAGCAGATCACCAGGTTGCGGGACTGGCTCAAGTCCACCCGGGAGCGCACCAGGGTATTGATGCCCACCGAGGCGATGGAGCCGAACAGCAGCACCATGATGCCGCCCATCACCACGGAGGGGATGGATTGCAGCGCCGCTCCCAGCTTGCCGACGAAGGCCAGCACTATGGCGAAGATGGCCGACCAGGTCATGATGCGCGGGTCGAAGCTGCGGGTCAGGGTCACGGCGCCTGTCACCTCCGAATAGGTGGTGTTGGGCGGGCCGCCGAAACAGGCGGCCAGGGTCGTGGCCAGGCCATCCCCCAGCAGGGTGCGATGCAGGCCGGGCTTTTGCAGGTAGTCGCGGCCTGTGACCGAGCCGATGGCCAGCACGTCACCCACGTGTTCTATGGCCGGGGCCAGGGCGACGGGCAGCATCCAGAGGATGGCGTCCCAGCGAAATTCCGGTGCCGTGAAATGGGGCATGGCCAGCCAGGGCGCCGCCTTAATGGCGTCAAAAGAGACGATGCCGAGCATCAACGACAGGCCATAACCGACCACTATGCCGGCGATGATGGGAATGAGCTTGAAGATGCCCTTGGCCAGGGTCGCCACCGCCAAGGTGGTGACCAGGGCGCTCATGGAGACCAGCAGCGCCTGGCCGGCCGGCACCAGCACCTTGGCGCCGTCCCCTGTCTTGCCCATCGCCATATTGACGCCGATACCTGCCAGGGACAGGCCGATGACGATGATGATGGGCCCCACTACCACAGGGGGCAGCAGCCGCTCTATGACGGCCACGCCCCGCAGCTTGACCAGGCTCGCCAGGGCCACGTAGACCAGGCCGCAGGCGGCCAGGCCCCCCAGGGTGGCGGGCAGGCCGAACTGCTGGGTGCCCATGATCACAGGGGCTATGAAAGCGAAGCTGGAGGCCAGGAACACCGGCACCAGGCGGCCTGTGATGAGCTGGAACAGCAGGGTGCCGAGGCCTGCGGTAAAGAAGGCGACGTTGGGGTCGAGGCCGGTCAGCAGCGGCATCAGCACCAGGGCGCCGAAGGCCACGAACAGCATCTGGGCACCGATCAGCGCCCTTTTCGGCAGGCTGTCGATGCGGTGGTGGCCGGGGGGCAGGGAAGTCATGGAGCAGTCCTCTGGATGGAAAAAACCCGGCCTGGGGCCGGGCGGGATCACTTGGTGCCGAAGATCTTGTCGCCGGCGTCACCGAGGCCGGGGATGATGTAGCCGTGCTCGTTGAGGTGCGAGTCGATGGCCGCTGTATAAAGCTCCACGTCGGGGTGGGCCTCTTCCAGGGCCTTGATGCCCTCGGGGGCCGCCACCAGCACCAGCACCTTGATGTGCTGGCAACCGCGTTGCTTCAAGAGATCCAGGGTGGCCACCATGGTGCCGCCTGTGGCCAGCATGGGGTCTATGACCAGGGCCACCCGCTCCGGCAGATCCTTGCAGAGCTTCTCGAAGTAAGGCACGGGCTCCAGGGTTTCCTCGTTGCGGTACATGCCCACCACAGACACCCGGGCAGAGGGGATCAGCTCCAGCACCCCGTCCAGCATGCCCATGCCGGCGCGAAGGATGGGCACCACCGTCACCTTCTTGCCCTTGAGCTGTTGCACCTCGACGGGGCCGTTCCAGCCATGGATGGTGACGGTTTCCAGCTCGAAGTCCTTGGTGGCTTCGTAGGTCAGCAGGCTGCCCACTTCGGCGGCCAGCTCGCGAAAGCGCTTGGTGCTGATGTCGGCTTCACGCATCAGGCCCAGCTTGTGCTGGACCAGGGGGTGTTTGACTTCACTGATCTTCATGGCGCTTCCTTTTCAGCTGGCAAAAAACTCATCGATTTTACCTGCCGCCTGCCGGGCGGGCAAAGGAAAAAGCCGCCAGGAAAACGTTTCAACTTAGGCCCGGCCCGGCTACAATACGCCCCGCCAAAATCCCCCCAACATCCCTAGAGGAAGACGATGAGCGAAAAACGCACGTCCCTGTCCTATAAAGACGCCGGTGTAGACATCGATGCAGGCAACGCCCTGGTAGAAAGGATCAAAGGTGTGGCCCGCCGCACCAGCCGCCCCGAAGTCATGGGGGGCCTGGGCGGCTTTGGCGCCCTCTGCCAGATCCCGACCGGCTATCAAGAGCCGGTACTGGTGGCCGGTACCGACGGCGTCGGCACCAAGCTGCGCCTGGCCCTGGACTGGAACCGCCACGACGGCGTCGGCATCGACCTGGTGGCCATGTGCGTCAACGACCTCATAGTCCAAGGCGCCGAGCCGCTGTTCTTCCTCGACTACTACGCCACCGGCAAGCTGGACGTGGACGTCGCAGCCCAAGTGGTGGCCGGCATAGGCCAGGGCTGTGAGCAGTCCGGCTGCGCCCTCATCGGTGGCGAGACGGCCGAGATGCCCGGCATGTACGAAGGTGACGACTACGACCTGGCCGGCTTCTGCGTCGGCGTGGTGGAAAAGTCCAAGATCATCGACGGCTCCGGCGTGGACGAAGGCGACGCCCTGATCGCCCTGCCCTCCTCAGGCCCGCACTCCAACGGCTACTCCCTGGTGCGCAAGATCGTCGAAGTGGCCGGTGCCAGCGCCGACACCCTCGTCGACGGTAAGCCCTTGGCTGACCTGCTGCTGGAACCCACCCGCATCTACGTCAAGCCGGTGCTGGAGCTCATCCGCAAGGTGCGCGTCAAGGCCCTGTCCCACATCACCGGCGGCGGCTTCTGGGAAAACATTCCCCGCGTCCTGCCGGACAGCGCCAAGGCCGTGGTCAACGAAGCTTCCTGGCAGTGGCCGGCCATCTTCAACTGGCTGCAAGCCGAAGGCAACGTCACCCGCGAAGAGATGTACCGCACCTTCAACTGCGGCGTCGGCATGGTGCTGGTAGTGCCCGCCTCCCAACTGGAAGAAGCCCTGGCCGTGCTGGAACAACAGGGCGAGAAGCCCTGGCACATCGGCACCATAGCGGCGCGTAACGACGGCGACAAAGCGGTAGAGATCCATTGAAGCGTATTGTCGTCCTGATCTCCGGTAGTGGCTCCAACCTGCAGGCGATCATCGACGCCTGCAGCGCAGGCAACCTCCAGGCCCAGGTGGTGGGCGTCGTCTCCAACAAGGGCGATGCCTACGGCCTGGAAAGGGCCGCCAAGGCCGGTATCGAGACCCTGGTGCTCAGCCACAAAGGCTTTGGTGACAGGGAAAGCTACGATGCCGCCCTGGTCGAGGCCGTCAACGGCTTCGAGCCCGATCTGGTGGTGCTGGCCGGCTTTATGCGCATCCTCACGCCCGTCTTTGTCGGTGCCTTCGAAGGCCGACTGCTCAACATCCACCCCTCGCTGCTCCCCAAATACAAGGGCTTGCATACCCATCAGCGGGCCCTGGACGAAGGCGACGCCGAGCACGGGGTGTCAGTGCATTTCGTCACCGCCGAGCTGGACGGCGGCCCCGTCATAGCCCAGGCCAAAGTGGCCATAGAAGCGGGTGACGACGCCGACAGCCTGGCCCAGAAGGTGCACCGGCAGGAACACATCCTCTACCCCCTGGTATGCGGCTGGTTCGTTGACGGCAGGTTGCAAATGGGCGAAGGTAGGGCCTGGCTTGACGGACAGGTTTTACCGCCATGCGGTTACGCAATCAATTGATCCCCCTGGCGCTGGCAGCGCTGCTCGCGCTGCCGGTTGCCGCTTCCCCCCTCTCCAGCTACGACGCCATCTACAAGGTACTGCGCAAAGGCAAGACCCTGGGCATGGGCAGCCGCAGCCTGGAGCAGGACGGCGATACCTATGTCCTCAAGAACGCCTCGGATCTGCGCTGGCTGATCTTCACCGACCAGCGCTCGGAGGAAGCCTCCTTCAAGGTCCAGGACGGCCAGGTCCAGTCCCTGCGTTACAGCTACAAGCGCACCGGCACAGGCCCTGACGACAGCTCCAGCCAGACCACTGACGGCCATACGGTGCGCAGCGGCGGCGCCGGCATCAATATCGAAGGCACCTTCTACGATCCCCTCTCCTACCAGCAGCAACTGGCCCTGGATATCGCCGCCGGCAAGCAGGACGTCAGTTACCACATAGTCCAAGGGCTCAAGGAGAAGGACTACCACTTCAAGGTGGCCGGGGAAGAGCGCATCAAGACCCCTTACGGGGAGCTGGATACCCTGAGGGTGGAGCGGGTGCGCGGCAAGAACTCCAGCCGCCAGACCATCTTCTGGCTGGCCCCCAGCCTCAACTACAGCCTGGTCAGGCTCTGGCAGGCCAAGGACGGGGTGGAACAGATGGAACTGGTGCTGGCCGAGTACCACGGCGGGCCCAAGATGCCGAGGGCCGAACCTGCGGCCGCCCCTGCAACTGCCCCTAAGGCCCCCTGAAGTAGACCTCCCCCAGCTTGAACACCACGTATTGCCCCGGGGCCATGGCGGCCCAGGGCTCCCCCACCGTCAGGGGCCGGGTGGCGATCACCGTCACCACGTCGTCCGGGGTGGTCAGGGCCCCGAAATCCACTTCCATGTCTTCGTCGATGAGCTTGGCCGCCCCGAATGGGGCGCGCCGGGTCAGCCAGTGCAGGTTGTTGCTGCAATAGGCCATCAGGTAATGGCCGTCGCTGAGCAGCATGTTGAAGACCCCCAGGGCCCGCAGCTCGTCCGCCACTCGGGCCACGAAGCGCCAGAAGGTCTGTTGCCGCGCCGGCGGCCCGTCCGGGAAGCGCTCACGGATGCGGTGCAGCAGGTGGCAGAAGGCCTTCTCTGAATCGGTCTGGCCGACGGGGATGCTGGTGCCTGTTGCCAGGCCCTGGTAGCCGCTCAGTTGGCCGTTGTGGGCAAAGGTCCAGTTGCGGCCCCAAAGCTCACGGGTGAAGGGATGGGTGTTCTCCAGCCCCACCTTGCCCCTGTTGGCCTGGCGGATATGGGAGACCACGGCGCAGCTCTTGATGGGATAGTCCTTGAGGAAGCCGGCTATGGGCGACTGGTGGGACGCCTCTGGATCCTTGAAGGTCCGGCAGCCCTTGCCCTCGTAGAAGGTGATGCCCCAGCCGTCCTTATGGGGGCCCGTGGCGCCGCCGCGTTTGATAAGGCCGGCAAAGCTGAAGCAGATGTCGGTCGGCACGTTGGCACTCATGCCAAGCATTTCACACATGGTTGTCTTGCCTTGAAAAACCCTGGCGACAGCTTAACAAGAGCGGGCGGGCCCTGGGGCCTTTTTACCAACAGAAGAGGAGCCTAGGCCCCTTTATGGTCAAAGCAGGCTGCCGGCGCGCCACTGCGTGGCAAGGGCATCCGCCAGGGCCGGTTCGCTCTGCCCCCGTTGGGGCCTGCTGGCCCATATGAGACGGCTGCTGGCCACCTCGTAGAGGCTGAACTGCCAGGCCAGGGGCTCGGCTCCCTTGGCCTTGTCGGCGGCCTGGAGCAAGGCCGACGAGGCTACCCACAGGGGGGCGAACTGGTAGGGGGCTGGCCTGTCGCCCTTGTCGGCATGGTCCTGGGGTTTGAGGGAGATCAGCAGGGTGTGGCTGACGCCGCGCTTCTTGAGCAGCTTGGCCAACTGAAAGCCCTGGCCCTGCTCCACCAGGGCCAGGGCCTTGTCGCCACAAGCGCTGGCCGCTATACCCTGGCGGCTGAGGCTGGCGGCAAATTCCTGCTCCAAAGCCAGGCGCTGCTCCGGCTGGACCCCGGCCACCAGCACCATCACCTGCGCCACCGCCTGGGGATCCTGGGCCTGCCAGCTCGTCACCTGTTGCTGGGCGCAACCTGTCATCAGGGTGGCCAGCACCAATACCCTCATCACCTTCAACACGACGCTCACCTGCCTGCTGCAATTTTGTGGTGGCCTATCCTACAGCAAGCAAGGCACCCTGACTTTTGTAAAAATGTGACACGCCTGGAGTTGTTACATTTCTGCTAATTTACCATCGGGTTGTTTCAACCCTGCTGGGTCAGGGTCCGCTCTATGCGCTGATCCGGCGCTAGCCAGAGCAGGGCCACCAGCACATAGCAAGCCACCGCCAGCTCGCAGTGCCAGAAGGCGCCCCCTATGCCTACCATGTAAAACAAGGTGGACAGTTTGCCTTTCCAATCCCGGCCAATGGCCTTTTTCAATACCGAATCCGGCCCCTGGCTGCGGATGATGAGGCCCTGGAGGATGAAGTAGGCGACGGCGCACATCAGCAGCACCAGGCCATAGAGGGCGGTGGGAGCCGCCGCCAGGTGGTTCTCCCCCATCCAGCCGGTGGCGAAGGGAATGAGGGACAGCCAGAACAGCAGGTGCAGGTTGGCCCAAAGCATGGGGCCAGTCACCCTCGCCACCGTGTGCAGCATATGGTGGTGGTTGTTCCAGTAGATGCCGAGGTAGATGAAGCTCAGCACATAGCTCAGGAACACCGGCAGTACCGGCAGCAAAGCCTTGAGATCCCCCCCATGGGGCACCTTCATCTCCAGCACCATTATGGTGATAAGGATGGCGATGACGCCGTCGCTGAAGGCTTCCAACCTGTTGGTTCCCATGAGGATTTCCCCTTAATTGAAAGCCCTACTCTGCCACGGCCAGAGGCCGCCTCAAAGGAGCTTTTGCCAGAACAGCGCCTTGCCCATGGCCGGATCCAGCTCGTAGCCGGCGAAGCCGAACTTGAGGTAGGCCTGGCGGGCCGGCTGGTTGCCTTCCAGCACCTCCAGGGTCAGCTTGCAGCAGCCCTTTTCCTTGGCCAGCTCCTCGAGCCGAGCCAGCAGTTGCAGGCTCAGACCCTGGCCGCGGAAGGCTTCCAGCACCACCAGATCGTGGATGTTGTAGAGGGGCTTGCCCTTGAAGGTGGAAAAGCCCTCGAAGGCGTTGAGCAGCCCCGCCGGCTTGCCGTCCACATGGCAGAGCAGGCTGAGGGCATAGGGCAGCTCGGCGAGCTTGGCCGGCAGGGCCGCCAGGTGCTCAGCGCTCAGCGACTCGCCGCCGCCCATGGGATCGGCGGCGTAGCAGCCAAGGAGATAACCCAGGTCCTGGGCGTCCTGGGGGTTGTGGTAGTCGGCGACTTTGATTTCAACGGCCATTGGTGCTTTCCCTGGTTGTCGTTCAGGCCACAACAAAACACAGGCCCAGGGTCGGAGCAAGGCCAAGGCGCCGGGCCGCCACTCAGGCGCGCCTGAGCTTGAGCAGCTCGAACCAGAGCAGGCCAAGCCCCCCTGCCACCAGGCTCAGCAACAGATCCAGGGGATGGAGCAACGAGAAGCTGAACAGCGTCCGCAGGGCCGGCACGTAGAGCACCAGGGCCAGGAACAAGAGGGTGCCGCCCAGCACCCACCAGAGGGCGGCATTGGGCTGGCCCAGGGTCTGATGCAGCGGCTTGGACCAGGATCGGTTGGCCACTATGGTGGCCAGGTTGGCGACGATCAGGGTGGTGAAGGCCAGGGCCCTGGCGTCGGCCTCCCCTTGGCCCCAATAGAAGGCGGTGGCGAACACCGCCAGCAGGATCAGCAGCACACTGAGCCCCTGCGCCAGCGCCAGCCCCAACATGGATCTGTCGAACAGCGGCTCGCCGGGGGCCTGGGGCGGGCGGCGCATCAGGGCGGGCTCGGGGGCTTCGGCCTCGAACACCAATGTGCAGGCGGGGTCGATGACCAGGTGCAAAAAGGCGATATGGACAGGCAGCAGCACCAGGGGCCAGCCCAGCAGCACCGGCAGCAGCGACATGCCCAGGATCGGCAGGTGGACGGCCAGCACATAGACCATGGCCTTGCGCAGGTTGTCGAAGACGCGCCGGCCGAGCGCTATGGCCGCCACTATGGAGCGGAAATCGTCCTCCAGCAGCACCAGATCGGCCGCCTCCCTGGCCACGTCCGTGCCCCGCTCGCCCATGGCGATACCCACATGGGCGGCCTTGAGGGCGGGGGCGTCGTTGACGCCGTCTCCTGTCATGGCCACCACTTCTCCCGCCGCCTTGAGGGCCTGGACCAGCCGCAGCTTCTGCTCCGGCATGACCCGCGCCACCAAGGCCAGCCCCTCGAGGCGGCTCGCCAGTGCCTCGTCGCTGAGCGCCGCCAGCTCTTCACCGGTCAGCATGTCCCCTGCCGCCAGGCCCGCCTGCCTCGCCACCTCGAGGGCGGTGGCCGGATGGTCCCCGGTCAACATCAGCACCCGGATCCCCGCCTGGCGGCACTGGGCCAAGGCCGGGGCAGTGCTGGGGCGCAGGGGATCGGCAAGGCCCACCAAGCCCAGGAACTCGAACTCGAAGTCGTGCTGGCCTAGCGGCAGCCGCCTGTCCCCCCCCAGGCGCGACTGCGGCAAGGCCGGGTGGAGCTGGGGCCGCCCGGCCTTCTGCCGGCCCCTGGCCACCCCCAGTACCCGCAGCCCGGAGGCCGCCATGGCCTGGACCTGCCCGGCCAGCAGCGCCTGCCTGTCCCTGTCGAGGTGGCAGAGAGAGGCGATGGCTTCGGGGGCGCCCTTGGCGGCCAGGTGCAGCTCCCCGTTTTCGCTCTCCCAGACGCAGGACATGGCCAGCAGCTCGTTGGACAAGGGATATTCCTGGCAAAGCCGCCAGTCGTCATGGAGGTGCTCTGTGCTGGCCAACTGCTCCTGGCCCAGCTGCCTGAGCGCCTTCTCCATGGGGTCGAAGGGCTCCTTGCGGCTGGCCAGGATGCCGAACTCCACGAGATCGTGCACCGCTTCCGGCAGGGCCTGGCCGCCGAGCTCGTCCAGGTCCAGGGGCACAAAGCGGCCCTGCCGGAAGGGATTAAGCTGGCGCACCGCCATGCGGTTGAAGGTCAGGGTGCCTGTCTTGTCGACACAAAGCACTGTGATGGCCCCCAGGGCCTCCACCACCGCCAGCCGCCGGGTCAGCACCCTGTGCCGGGAGAAGCGCCAGGCCCCCAGGGCCAGGAAGATGGCCAGCACCACGGGGATCTCGTTGGGCAAAATGGCCATGGCCAGGGCCAGGCCGGCCAGCAGCCCCTGCAGCCAGTCGCCGCTGCGAAGGCCGTGGAGCAGCGCCACCAGCAGGCAAACGGCGATGGCGAGGCCGCTGAGCCTGGCCACCATGGCCCGGGTCTCCTTCTGCCGCGGCGTCTCCTCCTGGGGCAGGGCCTGGAGGGACTTGCCGATAAGCCCCAGTTGGCTGCGCTCCCCCGTCGCCACCACCTCGGCCAACCCCTGGCCCTGCACCACCAGGGTGCCGGCATAGACGCTGTCCCCGGCCTTGTCCTTGGCCACCGGCAGCGACTCACCGGTCAGCAAAGACTCGTCGAGGCTGAGCCGGCCGCCTTGGCAGAGCCTGGCATCGGCGGCCACCCTGTCCCCTTCCGCCAGCACCAGCAGATCCCCTTCCACCAGCGCCTGGCCGGCGATGCGCTGGCGCTGGCCGTCCCGGATCACCAAGGCCCTGGGGCTGGACAGCTCCCGCAGCCGGTCCAGGGAGCGCTCCGTCTTCCATTCCTGGTAGAGGCCTATGGCCAGGATCAGCGCCACGAAGCCCAGCAGCACCAGGGCTTCCTGGGTATCCCCCAGGATGAAATAGATGAGTTCGCAGGCCAGCAGGAGCAGCAAGATGGGCTCGCGCAGGGTCGCGGCCAGCAGCGAGAAGAGGGAGCGGCGCTGGGCCACCGGCAGGGCATTGGGCCCCAGGCGTTCGAGGCGAGCCTTGGCCTCCTGGCTGGACAGGCCTTGGAATGACTCGGGTGTTTGGGGCTGGGGCATGGCAGACAACCAAGGCAGGGCTTAGCTACTGTCTAGCACACTAGAGATGGCGGCGTGGCCGGCCGTAAAGCAGCCGCAGCTCGTTCTTGGCCTGCTCCAGCAGTGCCCGCCGCTCGGCAGGCAGCTTACTGCCGGCCCTGTTGATATAGAAGTTGAGCATGGCCAGGGCAGAGCAGAAGGGGTCGGCCTGGCGGCACTGACTGGCCTCGGCGGCGTCCTTGAGGGCAAGGGCTATCTGGCACGGATCGTCCAGGGTGAAGATCCCCGGCTCCAGATCCAGGGCCTTGCTCTGTTCGCTGACCGCTTTGCTCCAATGCGACTTCATCCAGCCCCTCCCCTCTGGATAAGCCTAGCCCCTCAGCCGTCTTTGGCGGCAAAGTTGAGTTCCACGCCGTTGCCGGCGGGGTCTTGCAGGAAGAGTTGCAGCTCGCCCCGCTCCGGTACCCAATCCCGCTGATAAGGAATGCCGGCGGCCTGAAGGCGCGCTTCCACCGCCTTGGGGCCTTGGCAGCGAAAGGCCACATGGTCGAAGCTGGTTGGCTTGGTGCCGCGCTCTTCGCCGGGCCGGGTCTCGGTGAGATGGACCAGATCCAGGCCGCCACCGTAGAGCCAGTAGCCAAAACTTTGAAAAGGTGGCCGCTCGCCCAGCTTCAGGCCTACCACCTGACAGTAAAAATCCCGCAGCTCGTCCAGCAACGGCCTCGGCGCCCTCAGATTGATGTGGTTAAAACCCAATACGGCCATCGCTCTGTCCTTTTCCGCGTTACATCTGCGAACAAAATAAGGCCATTTCCAAACAATTCAAGGTATTGGCAGGGTCTACACTGCGGATTCGACAACCAAAAAAACAGGGAGAGAAGCATGTCGAACC
This sequence comes from Gallaecimonas kandeliae, assembly GCF_030450055.1. Classification (NCBI taxonomy): domain Bacteria; kingdom Pseudomonadati; phylum Pseudomonadota; class Gammaproteobacteria; order Enterobacterales; family Gallaecimonadaceae; genus Gallaecimonas; species Gallaecimonas kandeliae. The sequence goes on along the minus strand of NZ_CP118480.1, from coordinate 1,349,741 downwards.
GACCCAGCCCAGGGATTTTGGCCCTTGGCGTCATCCTGGCCCTCGGCGGCCAACAGGCCCTGGCCCAGGGCACAAGGCTGCTCAAGGAGCCGGATTTATCCAAAGACCATATCGCCTTCGTCTATGCCGGCGACATCTGGGTGGCTGACCTTGACGGCGGCCACCCCCGCCAGCTCACCACAGGCCCAGACGCCGACAGCAGGCCCCAATTTTCCCCCGACGGCAGGCAGCTTGCCTTCACCTCGGTCCACGGCGGTAACGCCGATGTCTATCTTGTCGACGTCAACGGCGGCCAACCCAAACGCCTGACCTGGCACCCGGGCCACGACCTGGTGGAAGGCTGGAGCCCGGACGGCAAATCGGTGCTCTTCACAAGCGATCGCGATATCGGCCATAACAGGGCCGCCCAGGCCTTCGAAGTGGCGGCAAGGGGCGGCATGCCGGCCCGGGTGATGGCGGCCAGGGCCGAAGATCCGGCCTGGTCGCCAGACGGCAAACAGTTGGCCTACAGGCCCATCATCATGGCCAACCGCGGCGCCAGCGGCTGGCGCCAGCACCGCGGCGGCGACACCCCGCCCATCTGGATCCTCGATCCCAAGAGCGGCGCCATGGAAGAAGTGCCCCATGAACATGCCAGCGACTTCCAGCCCATGTGGGTAGGGGCGGATCTCTACTTCCTCTCCGACCGCGGCGGTTCAGTTGGCCTCTACGGCTATGACAAACAGAAAGGGGTCTGGCCCGTCACCGATACCCGGCCCTGGGATATCCAGAGCGCCAACGCCCATGGCCACGACATCATCTTTTCGGCCGGTGGCCAGTTGCATCTTTGGGATCTCGACCAAAACAAGGGCCGGGTGCTCGACATCGACGTCCACCCCGAACTGCCCGAGCGGCGCATCCAGTGGAAGAACGTCCAGGACAATATCGAAGCGGCCCAGCTCTCTCCCACCGGCAAGCGGGTGGTGGTGACGGCCAGGGGCGAGATCTTCACAGTGCCTGTGGAGCACGGCTCCGTCCGCAACCTCAGCCAGTCCGACGGGGTCAGGGAGATGACCGGGATTTGGTCCGCCAAGGGTGACCAGCTCGCTTACCTGTCGGACGAGCGCGGCCACTACCAGCTGGTGCTGAGCGACCAGAACGGCAAGGCGGGCAGGCATTTCGATCTGTCCAAGGAGCCCAGCAACTACTTCTCGCTGGTCACCTTCGCCGACGAGGACCGCAAAATCGTCTTTCGCGACAGCCACCTGCACCTCAAGGTCATCGATCTCAAGTCGGGCGACATCCAGACCATCGCCACCAGCCCCATCCGCACCACCTTCTTGAATGGCAGCGACAGGGACGCCGTATCCCCGGACGGTGCCTGGCTGGCCTACAGCCTAGTGGGCCCCAGCTTCAACCGGCGGCTTTTCCTCTACAACTTCAAGTCGGGCAAGGCCACAGCCGTAACCCAGGGCATGAGCGACGCCTCCAACCCGGCCTTCTCGCCGGACGGCAAGTACCTCTACTTCATGGCCTCCACCAACAGCGGCACCAGCGCCGCCGGCATCGACATGTCCACCCAGGAGCGCCCCTATAGGGCCGGCCTCTACGCCCTGGTGCTGCAAAAGGACGGCAGCTCGCCGCTGCTGCCCAAATCCGACGAGGAAAAGGCGGCCAAGGAGGTGGACGCCAAGGACAAGCAAAAAGACGACAAGGAAGCCAAGCCCAAACCGGTAAAAATCGACCTTGAAGATCTCAGCCAGCGCATAGTGCCGCTGCCGGTGGACGAGCGGGCCTATTCGCAGCTGGCGGTGGCCAGCGATGGCGCCCTCTTCTACCTCGACAACCCCCAGCCCGGCGCCAGCAGCGGCCCCGGCATGGATGACGACGCCCAGGGCCGTATCATGCGCTTCGACATGGAAAAGCGCGAAGCCAAGGAAGTGACTGACAAGGTGGCCGGCTTCGGCCTCAGCCGCGACGGCAAGTTGATGCTGCTGATGGGTCCCCATCACAGCCTGATGACCGCCAAGGCCGAGGAAAAACTCGACCCCAAGGCTCTTGACCTCAAGGACCTCAAACTGAAGGTCGACCCCGCCAAGGAATGGCCGCAGATCTTCACCGACGCCTGGCGCATGGAAAAAGACTTCTTCTATGCCGCCAACATGCACGGCCTGGACTGGCAAGGCATCTACGACCGCTACCGCCCCCTGGTGGATGACGTGGGTACCAGGAGCGATCTCACCGCCCTTATCGTCAGCATGATAGGGGAGCTGCAGGTGGGTCATAACCGCGCCTACGGCGGCGACAGCCCCAGGGGCGAGGCGGCAAGCGTCGGCCTGCTGGGGGCCGATGTCGCCCTGGAAAACGGCGCCTTCCGGCTCACCAAGATCTATGACGGTGGCCAGTGGAACCCCTACCTGGCAGCGCCGCTGGCGGCGCCCGGCATCAAGGTCAAGGAAGGGGACTATGTGCTGGCGGTGAACGGCCGCCCCTACGGCGCCGGCGACAACTTCTACGCCCCCTTCGAAAACCAGGTCGGCCAGCAGGTGCGGCTCAGCATCGCCAGCAGCCCCAGCGGCAAGGACGCCCACGAAGTGACGGTGGTACCCACGGCCCGCGAGGGGGAGCTGCGGCTCTGGGACTGGATAGACGCCAACCGCCGCTACGTGGACAAGATGTCCAAGGGCAGAGTCGGCTACGTCTACCTGCCCAACACCGCCGAGGCCGGCTTCACCTTCTTCAACCGCCTCTTCTTCGCCCAATTGGACAAGGAAGGCATCATCCTCGACGAGCGTTCCAACGGCGGCGGCCAGATCGCCAACTACATCACGGACGTGCTGTCGCGGCGCTACCTGGCAGGCTTTCGTGACCGCGACGGCAAGGTCTGGGGTTCGCCGGCCGGCGCCCTCGACGGCCCCAAGGTGATGCTCATCGATCAGGATGCCGGCTCGGGCGGCGACTTCCTGCCCTATGCCTTCCGCCACCTTGGCATCGGCAAGCTGATCGGCACCCGCACCTGGGGCGGCCTCATCGCCATCTACCACAACCCGCCGCTGGTGGATGGCGGCACCCTGACGGTGCCCTTTATCCGCATCTTCGACGCCAATGGCCACTGGCTGGCCGAAAACGTCGGCATAGTGCCGGACATCGAGGTGAAGCTGCTGCCCAAGGCGGTCAACGAAGGGAAGGACGCCCAGCTCGACAGGGCCATCGACGAGGTGCTGACCGAGCTCAAGGGCTTCAAGCCGGTACGCTTCAAGACCTCACCACCCATTCCCGACACTCTGGGTAAGTAACGAAAAAGCGCGGGCCAGGCCCGCGCTTTTTTATTCCCGGTTGGCTTTTCTGTAGCCCAGCCACCCTAACAGCAGCGCCACTGGCACCAGGGCCAGGGCCAGCCAACTGGGCAGGCCCAGCCGCTTGGCGGTACCCACCACCAGGGTCACCACCACGGCCAGCATCAGGAATACCAGGAAACCCTTGAACAGCTTCATAGCCCCTCCTCAAACAAGGCGGGCAGCATAACAGCGTCCGCCTACCGGGCCAACCAGTCCAGGGCCTCGCCTTCGTCCTCGAAGTACTTCACTTCCCCTGAGACAAACCAGGCCCCGACCCTGGCCGCCAGCTTCTGCCAGCCCTTGTTGCCAAGCAAGGCTATCTTGTCGAACTCCCCGCCGTGCTTGAGCCCCAGGCGAAAATCATCCCAGGCGGCCCTAAGTTCCCAGCCCTCCAACTCTGTTGCGTCGAACAGCACCTTGACCTTGGGCTGGTCCACGGCGCCAAGGGCACTGTCGAGGAAGGGATTGATGGTCTGGTAGTCCTCATGGGTCAGCTTGCCCACCGCCTTGAGGCTGAGGAAGAAGTCCTGGTCGATGCGCTCCAGCCCGATGGAGAAGCCGTGCCTGATAAGGGTCATGTTTCGCTCCTTGCTCTATCCGCGGCCCATTCCACGGGTCTTGACTCAAGGTAGCCGCCAGCCCCAGGCGAGGCCTTGATCGGTGTCAAGGCCTCATCTTAAGGCCTGTTCAAGGCGCCTCAGCCAGCGCCTTGAGGGCCGCCAGGACTTCCGGAAAATCGGCCGTCACCATGGGCCCAATATCGTCGGCGTCAGGCCCTGTGACCTCGGTGCTGTAGGTCACCCTGACCCCCTCGCCGTCGGGTGCTATGCGGTGGTGCACCAGCACGCAGTTGTCCCCCAGCACTGTCCTGTCGGTAAAGCCGGCGTTCTCCCGCACCTCCAGCAAGGTGCTGCTGAAGGTATCCTCGCCGGGTGGCTTCATCAAAAAGCAGGTGCCCTCGGCAAAAGGCCCCAGCAGCTCTATCTCGGCTATGCCGCTGTTCCAGCGCCGCCAGCCCGGCAGGTCGCTGAACAGCTGCCAGATCCGCGCCGGGGATGCTTGAATATGAATATGGGTCTCATAGGTCCACATGATGACTGTCCTTGTGCCGGGCCCCTGGGGGCGTCCATTGATGGGAAGGCTTGCCTGGTCAAGATGGCACGAGGCAAGGACCTTCGCCAGCCCTTCCAAAGAAGTTGTCAGGCGCAGGGCAACAAAAAACCCCGGCCTGGGCCGGGGTTCTTCGCAGCAAGAAAGACGCCTTAGTCGAGCTTGACGCCCAGGCGGGCGGCCACTTCTTCGTAGGCTTCGACGACGCCGCCGAGGCCCTGGCGGAAGCGGTCCTTGTCCAGCTTCTTCTTGGTTTCCTTGTCCCAGATCCGGCAGCCGTCGGGGCTGAATTCGTCGCCGAGGACTATTTCACCCTTGAAGAGGCCGAACTCGAGCTTGAAGTCCACCAGCAGCATGCCGGCGTCATCGAACAGCTTGGACAGCACTTGATTGACCTTGTAGGTCAGCGCCTTCATGCGGGCCAGCTGGTCGGCCGTCGCCCAGCCAAAGGCTTCGCAGAGGCTGTCGTTGACCATGGGGTCGTGCAGGGCGTCGTTCTTCAGGAACAGCTCGAAGGTCTGGGGATCCAGCTTCTTGCCCTCTTCCACGCCCAGGCGGCGCACCAGGGAGCCGGCGGCGTAGTTGCGGATCACGCATTCGACCGGGATCATGTCCAGCTTCTTGACCAGCACTTCGTCGTCGCCCAGCAACTTCTCGATCTGGGTGGGGATGCCGGCAGCTTCCAGCTTTTCCATGATGAAATGGTTGAACTTGTTGTTCACCATGCCCTTGCGCGCCAGCTGCTCTACCTTCTCGCCGTCAAAGGCCGAAGTGTCGTTACGAAAGTGCAGGATCAGGTAGTCAGGATTATCCGTGGTGTAAACAGACTTGGCTTTGCCACGGTAAAGCTCTTGGCGTTTTTCCATCCTATGAGGACTCCGGTTGCTGAAAACGTTTGCGCCTGGGCGAAAAAGAAGGGCCGCATCGCGCGGCCCGGGTATTTTAATCGGCAAGAAGCGCCTTGTCAGCGCTATTTCTTGAATTCTTCGAGCTTGGGATCGGCCATCAGCTCGGAGAAAGGATTGTACATCTCGCTGTACTTGTCGGCGGCCAGGGGCTGGCCATCCTTGTCGGTGATGGTCATGGAGGTGTTCTCGCCCTTCTCGCCCAGCAGTACCTGGTACTTGCCGTGCTTGAAGCTGAGATCCTTGCCACCGCCACCGAAGAGGCCGCTCCAGAAGGAGCTGTCCGGGTTGCCTTCGTAGCTGACGAAAATGGTGCCCAGGCTCTTGTCGATGTCCTTGACCGCAAAGCCCAGGTGTTCCAGCACCATGGGCAGGCGGCTCCAGGCTCGCTCGAAGTCCGCGCCCAGGGTAAAGGCCGGTACTTCGCCGCTCTGGCTCAGGGTCACGGCGATGGGCCTGTACTTGGACAGGGCCATTTCGCGCTGGCTGACGGTGTCCTTGCCGGCGTAGAAGGCCAGGTAGTCGTTGAGCACGGCCACAGAGGCCCGCTCACCGCTGCCGATGCTCGCCTCGTCGTCATCCGCCTTTTCGGCGCCCAGGGACTTGACGGTCACCACGGCGCTGCGCTTGTGCGCAGGGGCCTCGATATGGATGGCGAAGCGGCGCTTGACGGGGAAGTCGTCCGCCGCCTTCATCATACTGTCCTGGTCGGCAGGCACGAACCAGCCGGTGTCGATGTCGGTGCCAGTACGCTTGTCGACCGGGATATTGCGGGCCTTGAGCCACTCATCCAGGCGGCTGTTGATGATGGCGACCACGTCACCCACTCCGTCAGTGGCGTCGATCTCCACCTTGGAGCCGGACTCGCTTTCCTCGAGGCGGGAGCCACCCGCCAGGGTCAGCACCAGGCGCGGGGCGCGGATATCCAGTTCCTTGCCCACAGGACCCTGGCCCTTGAGCTGGGGAATGGCGTACTTGCCGTCATCCTTGGGCGGATGCAGGCCGGCCGGGGCCTGGAGGGGGGGCTGGGGCTTGACGTCGGCATAGGCGAAACCGCCGTCTGCCTGGCGCTTATCCATGGTGCTGGAGCAACCGGCCAGGGCGATGACGGCCAGGGCCAGGGTGGTTTTTCTTATGGTCATCCAAATACCTCAAATAAGGCCGGCTTTCTTGAGATCGGCCTCAACGCTCGCCTGCCCCGCTGCGGTCAGGGGAACAAGCGGCAAACGCAAAGTGTCAGTTGCCAGCAGGCCGAGGCGCTTGAGCGCCCACTTGGCCGGCGTCGGGTTGCTTTCGATAAAGAGCGACCTGTGCAGTCCCTGGATGGGCAGATCCCGCTTGAGCGCCGCCATGGCATCGCCCCTCAGGGCCGCGTCACACATCTCACGCATGGCCTTGGGGGCGACGTTGACGGTGACGCTGATGATGCCGTGGCCGCCCGCCGCCATGAAGGCGCGGCAGGTAGCGTCGTCACCGGACAACAGGACGAAGTCCTCGGCCACCAGGGCCTGCAGGTCGGCGAGCCGGGCCAGGTCGCCAGTGGCCTCTTTGATACCCACTATGTTGGGAAGTTCACTCAAGGTGGCCACTGTCTGGGGTTTCATGTCCACGGCGGTGCGGCCAGGCACGTTGTAGAGCAATATCGGCTTGGCGGTGGCGGCAGCCACAGCCTTGAAGTGGGCTATCAGGCCTTCCTGGGTCGGCTTGTTATAGGCCGGGGTGGCGGTGAGATAACCGTCGATGGGGAGCTCGTCGAGGGCCTTGGTCAGGGCCACCACCCTGTGGGTGGCGCTGCCGCCGTTACCGGCGATAACCTGGACCCGGCCGGCGGCGGCGTCGCAGACGGCCTGGACTACGGCAACATGTTCATCGGTCTCCAGGGTGGCGGACTCACCCGTGGTGCCCATGGCAACGATCCCCTGGGTCCCCTCTTGGATATGCCATTCAACAAGGCGTTTGAGGGCCTCGAAATCTACGGCTCCCTCTGTGGTCATGGGGGTGACCAGGGCGACGATGCTGCCGGTGAACATGTTATGCTCCTGTATTGTTATTGGCTTGGTATGGTACTTTTGCCCCCTCCGCAACACAAGCCAGCTGTTAACACCCTGCAAAGGACATTGAATGAGCCAATTTCTGGTGGTCACCGCCGTCGGTGAAGACAGGCCGGGCATCGTCAACGAACTGGTCAAAATGGCCAGCAGCTGCCACTGCAATATCGTCGACAGCCGCATGGCCATCCTCGGCAACGAATTCACCCTTTTCATGCTGCTGAGCGGCGACTGGAACGCCATAGCCCGGCTCGAAAGCCAGTTGCCGGTGCTGGCCCGTGACCATCACCTGCTGACCATGATGAAACGTACCGGCACCCACCAGGCGGCCAACCATGCCCACCGCCTGGAGCTGGCGGCCAGCACCCGCGACAGACCCGGCATCATCTCCCAGATAACCCAGTTCATGGCCGAGCGCCAGGCCAGTATCTCGGCACTGGCCGCCAATACCGAGGGTGACCGCCTGCACCTCAACATGCGTATCAACCTGCCCGAAGGGGCAGATCTTGGCGAATTCGAGCAGGCCCTGGCGCCGCTGTGCCAGAGCGCCGAGCTGGACGTGACCCTGTCCCACCAGACCCCCCTGACAGAGATCAGGCACAAGGAGTAAGGATGAGCATTCAGCCATTGGGCCCGGGCGACAAGGCCCCGGCCTTCGACCTCAGGGATCAGGACGGCAACCCAGTCCGCCTCGGCGATTTCGCCGGCCGCCAGTTGCTGGTCTATTTCTATCCCAAGGCCAGCACCCCGGGCTGCACTGTCCAGGCCTGTGGCCTGCGCGACAGCCTGGCCGAACTCAAAGCCCAGGGCGTGGCCGTGGTGGGCATCAGCCCGGATCCGGTCAAGCGCCTCAAGAACTTCGAACAGAAGCAGTCCCTCAACTTCCCGCTGCTGGCCGACGAGGACCACAGCGTTGCCGAAGCCTTCGGGGTCTGGGGCCTGAAGAAATTCATGGGCCGCGAGTTCGACGGCATCCACCGCCTCAGCTTTTTAATAGGGCCGGACGGCACTGTCCGTCACCGCTTCGACAAGTTCAAGACCAGCGACCACCACCAGGTAGTACTGGACTGGATCAAGGCCAACGGCTGAGCAGACGCAGGGTCCGTTGCCAATTCAACAGGCCCAAGACCAGCGACCACCACCAGGTAGTACTGGACTGGCTCAAGGCCAACGGCTGAGCAGACGCAGGGTCCGTTGCCAATTCAACAGGCCCAAGACCAGCGACCACCACCAGGTGGTACTGGACTGGATCAAGGCCAACGGCTGAGCAGACGCTGGGTCCGTTGCCAATTCAACAGGCCCAAGACCAGCGACCACCACCAGGTGGTACTGGACTGGATCAAGGCCAACGGCTGAGCAGACGCAGGGTCCGTTGCCAATTCAACAGGGCCAAGACCAGCGACCACCACCAGATGGTACTGGACTGGCTCAAGGCCAACGGCTGAGCAGGCGGCCCCAAGGCAAATACCCCTCGACGGGCCTTGGGAAAAGGGCTAATACAGGAAGGGGCCGGATGGCCGTCTTTCAGGAGGAAAAATGAGAGCATTGATGGTGACAGCGTTGCTGCTGGCAAGCGCCCTGCCCGTCCAGGCCATGAGCCTTGGCAAGCTGGGTGATGCCCTCAAGAGCGCGACCCAGACCAAAGCCACCCAGCCCCAGGGCAGCCTGGTGGAAACCCTGATGTCGAGCCTGGGCGTCAGCCAGGATCAGGCCACCGGCGGCGCCGGCGCCCTCTTCGCCCTGGCCAAGGACAAGATGAGCAACACCGATTTTGCCAAGCTCAGCCAGGTGGTCCCGGGCATGGACAAGCTGCTGGCCGCCGCGCCCGACGCGGCCCAGGTGGACTCCGACGCCCAGAACGGCGGCAACAGCAGCCTGCTGGGCAAGGCCGGCGCCCTGCTGGGGGCCGACAGCAACCTGGCTACTCTGAACGGCGCCTTCGAATCCTTGGGCATGGACTCGGGCATGGTGCGCCAGTTCCTGCCCACCGTGCTGGACTATGTGCAGTCCAAGGGCGGCACCGAACTGATGCAGAGCCTGAAGACGGCCCTGCTGGGCGGCTAAGCGATACGCGACAAAAAAGGCGGCCTAAGCCGCCTTTTTTCATGCCCTCAGTTCTTCCATCTCGCCCGGGTCCAGGAAGCCGCCTGACTGGCGCTCCCAAAGCTGGGCGTAGATGCCACCGTGGGCCAGCAGCTCCTCGTGGCTGCCCATCTCCACTATCTGGCCCTTGTCCATCACCACCAGGCGATCCATGGCCGCTATGGTGGAGAGGCGGTGGGCGATGGCGATCACCGTCTTGCCGGCCATCAACCGGTAGAGGTTCTCCTGGATGGCCGCCTCCACCTCGGAATCCAGGGCCGAGGTGGCCTCGTCGAGGATGAGGATGGGGGCGTCCTTGAGCATCACCCGGGCGATGGCGATACGCTGGCGCTGGCCGCCGGAGAGCTTGACGCCGCGCTCGCCCACGTGGGCGTCATAGCCGGTGCGGCCCTTGGCGTCGGAGAGATCCTCGACGAAGCCGGCCGCCTCGGCCTTGCGGGCCGCCTCCAGCATCATCTCCTCGGTGGCGTCGGGGCGGCCGTAGAGGATGTTGTCGCGGACCGAGCGGTGCAGCAGGGAAGTGTCCTGGGTGACCATGCCTATCTGGGCGCGCAGGCTGTCCTGGGTCACGGCGCTGATGTCTTGGTCGTCGATGAGGATGCGGCCTCCTTCGAGGTCATAGAAGCGCAGCAGCAGGTTGACCAAGGTGGACTTGCCGGCCCCGGAGCGGCCCACCAGCCCCACCTTCTCGCCGGGCTTGATGTCGAGGCTGAGGCCTTCGATGACGCCGCTGTCCTTGCCGTAGTGGAAACGGATGTCCTGAAAGGCGATGCCGCCCTGGCGCACGGCCAGGTCCTGGGCACCCGGCTTGTCTTCCACCAGCCGCGGCGCGGCCAGGGAGCCGATGCCGTCCTGCACTGTGCCGATGTTCTCGAAGAGCGCCGACACTTCCCACATGATCCACTGGGACATGCCCCAGAGCCGCAGCACCAGGCCCAGGGCCACGGCCACGGCACCGACCGACACCAGTTCGTGCAGCCAGAGCCAGAGGGCCAGGGCCGCCACCGAGCTCAGCAGCAAGGCATTCATCAGGTAGAGGCAGACGTTGAGCTGGGTCACCAGCCGCATCTGGCCATAGACGGTGTTGATGAAGCCGCGCATGCCCTCTTCGGCGTAATCCGCCTCGCGCTTGGCGTGGGAGAAGAGTTTCACCGTCTGGATGTTGGTGTAGCTGTCGACGATGCGCCCCGTCATCACCGAGCGGGCGTCGGCCTGCTTGGCCGACACCTGGCTGAGGCGGGGCACGAAATAGCGCAGCAGCAGGAAGTAGCAGCCCAGCCACAGCAGCAGCGGCACCACCAGCCGTTTGTCGGCCTGGCCGACGATGAAGAGGGTGCCGAGGAAATAGACGGCCACGTAATTGAGCACGTCCATCAGCTTCATCACGCATTCGCGTACGGCCAGGGCGGTCTGCATCATCTTGGTGGCCACCCGGCCGGCGAACTCGTCCTGATAGAAGGCCAGGGACTGCTTGAGCAGGTAGCGGTGCACCTGCCAGCGGATGCGCATCGGGAAGTTGCCGATGATGGTCTGGTAGTTGAGCAGCGAGTGCAGCCCCACCAGGGCCGGCAGCCCCACAAGCACCATCAGCGCCATGGCGGTCAGCTTGAGGCCCTGCTCCTGGAGGAAGGTTTCGCGGTCAAGGCCAGAGAGCCAGTCGACGATGCGGCCCAAGAAACCGAACAGCCAGACCTCGGTCAGGGCCACCGCCGCCATCAGGGTGGCGGCCAGCGCCAGGTAAGGCCAGGCGCCCTTGGTGTAGTGCAGGCAAAAAGCCACCAGGGTACGTGGCGGCTCTGTGGGTTCGGCCTTGGGCAGGGGATCGAGACGCCTTTCAAACCATCCAAACAACATCATCACCTCGATGAAAAAGCGGCATCCTGGCCGCCGTACTACCGATGCGGCAAGCATACACCCTTAACGCCAAAACCGGGATCGTCGTCGCAAAAGCTGGGCAGGGGCCTGGGCTCTGGGATATAACCAGAAGCACGCCACAGCCTCGGGAGTTTTCATGATCGATTTTCGCAGCGACACCGTCACCCAGCCGACCGACGAGATGCGCCAGGCCATGGCCCTGGCCCAGGTGGGGGACGACGTCTACGGCGACGATCCTACCGTCAACGCCCTGGAAGCCTTCGCCTGCGACAAGCTGGGCTTCGAAGCCGGCCTCTTCACCAGCTCCGGCACCCAGGCCAACCTCTTGGCGCTGATGAGTCATTGCGACCGGGGCGACGAATACCTCTGCGGCCAGCAGGCCCACAACTACAAATATGAAGCGGGCGGCGCCGCCGTGCTGGGCAGCATCCAGCCCCAGCCCATCGACAACGAACCCGATGGCAGCCTGGCCCTGGACAAGCTGGAGGCGGCCATCAAGGCCGATGACTTCCATTTCGCCCGCACCCGCCTGGTGTCCCTCGAGAACACCATAGGGGGCAAGGTGCTGGGCCTGGACTACCAGGCCCAGGTGGCGGCCCTGTGCAAGGCTCGCGGCCTCAAGCTGCATCTGGACGGCGCCCGCGCCTTCAACGCCGCCGTGGCCTTGGATGTGGACATCAAGGCCATCACCCGCCACTACGACTCGGTGAGCATCTGCCTGTCCAAGGGCCTTGGCGCCCCCATCGGCTCGCTGCTGATGGGCGATGCGGAGTTCATTGCCCGCGCCCGGCGCCTGCGCAAGATGGTCGGCGGCGGCATGCGCCAGGCCGGCATCATAGCGGCGGCGGCCCATATCGCCCTCGACAAGATGCCCGGCCGCCTCAAGGAAGATCACGACCACGCCGCCCTGCTGGCCGAGCGGCTGGCCGCCATAGGGGCTCTGACCGTCACCGCCACCCCCACCAACATCCTCTATGCCCGTTGCAACCAGGGCCGGGAGCAGGCATTGAAAGCCTTCCTGCAGGGCCGCGGCATCCTCATCACCGCCGGCAAGCCGATGCGCTTCGTCACCCACCTGGGCATCAAGGAAGAAGACGTGGAGCTACTGGCCGCCAGCATCGGCGAGTTCTACCGGTGCCACTGAGGGTCAGGCCATACAGGGCCGACGACGCCGGGGCCTTGGCCAGGCTTTTCTACGAGAGTGTGCATCGCTCGGCCCTGGGCCCTTACAGCCAGGCGGAGCTCGACGCCTGGGCGCCCTACCCCATAGACCAGGCCCTATGGCAACGAAAGCTCAACGAGCTAAAGCCCCTGGTGGCGGAAGAAGACAGCCAGGTGCTGGGTTTCATGACCCTGGAGAGAGGCGGTTTCATAGGCCTGGCCTTCAGCCACCCGGACCACCAGCGCCGTGGGGTGGCAACAGCCCTTTACCAGGCCCTGGAAGCCCAGGCCAGGGAGCAGGGCCTGGCCCGGCTCAGTGTCGACGCCTCAAAGCTCGCCAGGCCCTTCTTCGAGGGCCAGGGTTTTGTGGTGGTGCGGGAAAACCAGGTGCCCCGCCACGGCCAGCTGCTGGTCAACTGGACCATGGGAAAAGACCTCTGAACGAGAAAGGGCCCAACAGGGCCCTTTGTCTTATTGCACTTCGGCCGCCTTTTCCTGGGCCGGTTCGGGCCGCGGCCAGGCGTTGATCACCGCCTTGACCAGGGTCGCCAGGGGGATGGCGAAGAAGACCCCCCAGAAGCCCCAGATCCCACCGAAGAAGAGCACCGCCAAGATGATGAAGATGGGGTGCAGGTTCACCGCCTCGGAGAAGAGAATGGGCACCAGCAGGTTGCCGTCCAGGGCCTGGATCACTCCGTAGGCCAGCATCAGATAGAGGAAGGTGCTGTCCAGGCCCCATTGGAAGGCCGCCACCAGCACCACGGGAATGGTCACCACCACGGCGCCGATATAGGGGATCAGCACCGACAGCCCCACCGCCAGCCCCAGCAGCACCGAGTAGCGCATGCCGAACAAGGCGAAGGTGACATAGGTAGCGATGCCCACCACCAGGATCTCCAACACCTTGCCGCGGATGTAGTTGACGATCTGCAGGTTCATCTCGTGCCAGACCTGCTGGGCCAGTTTGCGGTTGCGGGGCAGGAAGCGGCCGAGGCCGGCCAGCAGGCTGTCCTTGTCCTTGAGCAGGAAGAACATCAGCAGCGGCACCAGGATCAGGTAGATCATGATGGCCACCACGTTGCCCAGAGAGCCGACAGTGGCCCCCAAGGCCGTCTGGGCCCAGCTCAGCAAGGTCTTCTGGGACTCGTCCAGCAAGGTCTGGATCTGCTCTGGCTGTACCAGGCTGGGGTAGCGGCTCGGCAGCTCCATCACGAAATGGCGCAACTGGTCCAGCATGTTGGGCAGCTCTTTGACCAGGTTGGAGGTCTGGGTCCAGAGGGTCGGCACCAGGAACACCAGGGCCAGCAGGCTGATGCCGAGGAAAGCGATCATCACCAGCACGGTGGCCCAGGTGCGGGAAAAGCGGCAGCGCACCAGCTGCTGCACCGGCCACTCCAGCAGGTAGGCCAGCACCAGGGCCACCAGCAGCGGCGCCATCACGGCCCCGAAGGCGTAGATGGCAAAAAAGCCGAACACCAGCAACAGGAAGAGGGTAATGGCGTTGGGGTCGGAAAAACGGCGGCGGAACCAATCTAGCACCAAGTCTTTCACAGCATCTCCTTGGCAGGGGGAAGGTCGGCAGAGTCTGGCTGCAGCGGCATGAGGCGTAGCTGAAAAAAGGCTCCTTGCCGTTCTTGTTCATGGGGCAGGCCCTGGCTGTCCAGCCAGCGGCACAGATCGGCCAGGCTAGACGCCTCGGCCAGCAGCAGCTCCAAGGGCGACTGCCGGGGCCAGTCACGGATGCTCAGCTTGGCCTGTACCAAGGCCAGGGGGCAACGGTAGGAAGTGAGGTCAACACGCACTGTCAGCTCCGGTTTGCCTTGGCCGCCCATTATGGAGGACAAGGCTGATGAAACAAACAGGACTTTTGATGGTCCAGTTGTTATGTTGTTTAGGCCCGCCATAGCGAGTCAACTGAATGAAGCACAAAGGAATCATCGCGACCCTGCTCAGCCTGAGCATAGCCGCTCCCCTCCCCACCATGGCCAGCAGCGACCTGCCGCAGATCGGCACGGCCGGGCTGTCGGTGCTGAGCCTGGAGAAGGAAGAGTCCCTGGGGGAACTCTATACCTACCAGTTGCGCTCCCAGGCCCCCATGGTGCTGGATCCCCTGGTCACCGAATATGTGCAGGCCCTGGGCCACAAGCTGGTGGCCCATGCGGACAATGTCAACTATCCCTTTGATTTCATGGTGCTTCAGGTCAACGACCTGAACGCATTCGCCTACTTTGGCGGCCACGTGGCCATCTTCACCGGCATCATCACAGAGGCGGACAGCGAAGACGAACTGGCTTCGGTCATGGCCCACGAGATAGCCCACGTCACCCAGCGCCACCTGGCCCGCAAGATGGAGCAGAGCAAGGAGAACCTGCCCCTGACCCTGGCCGGCATCGCCGCCTCCATACTGGTGGGCATCGCCAACCCCGAGGCGGGCATGGCCGGCCTGCAAGCCTCCATTGCCGCCAACCAGCAGTTCAGCACCAACTACACCCGCTCCAACGAAGCCGAGGCGGACAGGGTGGGCTTCCGCACCCTCTATAAGGCCGGTTTCGACCCCAGGGCAATGGCCGATTTCTTCGACAAGCTGGTGGCCAAGTACCGCTTCGTCAGGAAGCCGCCGGAATTCCTGCTGGACCACCCCCTGACCGAATCGCGGGTGGCCGAAGCCAGGGACCGCGCCTTCCAGTATCCCAAGGTCAACAATCCGCCGTCCCTGGATTTTGCCCTGGTGAAAATGCTGATCAGGGCCAACTACGGCGACGAACCGGAGAAGGTCAGGGCCCGCCTGGAAAACGAGTTGAAGAAAAAGGACTACGCCTTCGAAGAGGCGGTGCGTTACGGCATAGCCCTCACCGACCTGCAACTGGACAAGAATGAAGAGGCCCTGGCCACGGCGGAAGCGCTGATCAAGAAGGCACCCCACAACCTCTTCTACAAGGTGCTGAAGGTGGACTCCCTGATCGGCCTTAACCGCGCCGAGGAAGCGGCCCATTTCATCGAGCCGGAAGCCGAGATCAGGCCCAACAGCCCAGTGGTGGCCTTGAACCTGGCCAATGCCTGGATCCATGCGGAGAAAGGCGAGGAAGCCATCAAGGTGCTGGAGCCCTTCCTCTATATCCACCCAGAAGACCCCTTAGGGATGGACATGATGGTTCAAGCTCAAGCCCTGGCCAAGCACAACGGCGCCAGGGAAGCCTGGCAAGCGGAGCAGATGGCCTACCACGGCGCCTTCGACAGGGCCATCACTTACTTCAACAGGGCCTACCAGGCCTATGGCGACAACGTCATAGAACAGCGGCGCATCGAGGGCCGTATCGCCCAGCTCAAGGCCAAGAAGGCGAGGCTCGAAGCCCTGCGCTGACAAAAGGAAGGCTTGGATGCCGGCTCAGGGCCGTTACAATGACGGCTCTGCGCCAACAAGGAGATCCCATGCAGCTTTACCACAATCCCCGCTGTTCCAAATCCCGTGAGACCCTGGCCCTGCTGGAAGCCAAGGGCCAGGCCCCCGAAGTGGTGCTCTACCTGGACACGCCTCCTGATGTCGAGACCCTCAAGGGCATCTTAAAGAAGCTGGGCTTTGCCTCGGCCCGCCAGCTGATGCGCACCAAGGAAGATCTCTACAAGGAACTGGGTTTGGCCGCCGTCGAAGATGAAGCGGTGCTGCTGGCCGCCATGGCCGAGCACCCCAAGCTCATCGAGCGCCCCATCCTCATCAAGGGTGACCAGGCCCGCCTGGGCAGGCCGCCGGAGCAGGTGCTGGAGATCCTATGAAGCCGGTGCTGGTGCTCTACTACAGCCGTAGCGGCGCCACTCGCCAGATGGCCAGGCTCATCGCCCGCGGCGTCGAAGAGCAAGGGGTTGAGACTTGGCTGCGCACCATCGACTGCGCCGAGCCCCAGGATCCCGTAGTCACCCAGGCCGAACTGGAAGAGGCCAGCGCCTTGGCGCTGGGCAGCCCCACCCGCTTCGGCGGCATGGCCGCCCCCATGAAGGCCTTCTGGGACGATACCGCCGCCCAGTGGCTGGCCGGCAGCCTGGTGGACAAGCCAGCCTGCGTCTTCACCTCGGCCGCCAGCCTCCATGGCGGCCACGAAAGCACCTTGCTGACCATGATGGTGCCGCTGCTGCACCACGGCATGCTGGTGCTGGGCCTGCCCTACACAGAGCCTGCGCTGCACCATACCCAGAGCGGCGGAACCCCCTATGGCCCCAGCCACTGGGCCTTGGAAAAGGGGATATCGGCCGATGAAAAAACCTTGTGCCTGGCCATGGGCCGGCGCTTGGCCGACATCGCCAAGAGGATGGCCCCATGAAAGCAGAAGCCTCCCGTACCCGCCTGATGCGCCATTTGGCCTTGGCCGGCTACCTGGGGCTTCTGCTTTACGTGCCGCTCTGGCAACTGTGGTTGGCCCCCCACCCCGGGCTCAGCACCGGTTTCGTGCTGGCCTTCGGCCTGGGCCCGCTGCTGCTGCCCCTGAAGGGGATGCTCAAGGGCAACCCCTACACCTATGCCTGGGCCAACTTCATCCTGATGCTGTACTTGGCCCATGGCCTGACCCTGCTCTGGACCAACCCAGAAGAACGGTTGCTGGCGGCGATGGAATTGCTGCTGGTGGCCCTGATGTTTATCGGCAGCGTCTTCTATGCCCGCTGGCGCGGTAAAGAACTTGATCTTGGATTAAAAAGAACACAACCTCGTTAACGTCTCAGTTACTTATAAGAGCATGTTATGACGGCATCTTTTTCCCTTCCCAGGCTATTGTCCCTGGCTTTTTCCCTTTCCCTGCTCAGCGCCTGCGGTGGTGGTGGTGGCGGCGGCGGTGGCACCGACAGCGGCATCAGCGGCAGCACCCCTCCCCCTGTCACCAGTCTGACCATCACAGGTGACGAGCAGGCCAATACCGGCCAGGCCGTCGGCATGGTGGCCCAGCTGCCCGCCGGCACCTACACCTCTTATCAATGGCAGCAGCTGAGCGGCCCCAGCGTCACCCTGCTGGCCGACAAGACGGCCGGGGTCGGCTTCGATGCCGTGGATGCCGGCAACTACAGCTTCCGTTTTACCGCCACCAAGAGTGACGGCAGCTCCCTGAGCCAAGATTTCAGCATGGCCGTCGGCGCCGACAGCCAGCCCAAGGCCCAGCTGCGCCTTGACAGGGCCGTCAGCGAAAGCGCCCAGTTCTCCCTGCGCCTCAATGCCACCGGCATCAGCAGCGTCAGCAGTTGGTCCTTCAAGCAAGTCTCAGGCCCCACCGCAACCCTGGAACGGGACAGCAGCCAACCGCTGCTGCTGGTGACGGCGCCCAAAGTCACTAATGATGCCGTAATGGTGTTCGAAGGCAGCGTCCAGACCAATGCCGGCACCCTGACCGACAGGGCCTACGTGGTGGTGCAGAACAAGCCGGACATCACCAGCCCCTATTTCTGCGACGGCGACGGCAGCAGCTGCGCTACCCATTACGGGCTGAACAACGTCTACCCCTACAAGAGCAGCAGCCCCTACGCCGCCGTGCTGAAAAAGTGCGTCTACAACAACCAGCTGACCGACAGCAACCTTTGCACCGTCAATACCTTGCCGCCCATAGGCCGCGATTACAGCGACCCCACCGTCGCCCAGATCATGGACAGGGTGCTGGTCTCCAGCGACTGGATGGGCGAGCGCTTCCAGGACTTCCTGACCCAGCTTGACGGCAACAACGACTTCAAGAAGATGCTGAGGGCCACCACCGCCATCGTCATCTCCAACGATGTGCGCCCCTCTTTCTACTGGGCCCTGACCGGCGCCATCTACCTGGACCCAGACAGCCTCTGGCTGACCCCGGCCGAGCGGGACATGATCAACGAGCAGCCCGATTACCGCAGCAGCTTCGGCTCTGATCTGCAGTTCCTGATGCCCTGGCGCTACGTCAAGAACAACGACTATGCCTTCCGCAGCACCGACCCCGAAGCGCGCCAGAGCAGGCAATTCAGCGAGCTGGAAGCGGATCTGGGCTCCCTGCTCTACCATGAGCTGACCCATGCCAACGATTTCATGTCCCAACAGAAGCTCAGCGCCGGCATCGACGGCAACGACAGCTTCGCCAACCAGGCCCTGAAGGACCCCATCGTTTCTGACCAACTCGCCACCCAATATCCGTTGCAGTCGAACGAGATGCGCCAACTGGGGCAGGTCAGCTTCTATGGCGCCACGGCCAACGCCACCCAGAAGGCCTACCAGCCCAGCGACATCTCCGGCTTCTTCTTCCCTGACGGCGCCAACGACTACTACAACTTCGCCAGCACCCGTGAAGACTTGGCCATGCTCTTCGAAGAAACCATGGTCAAACTGCGCCTCGGCATAGACCGCGACATGGCCGTCACCAACCTGCCCAGCAACCCCACCTCCGGCAATGACTACAAGGTGGACAGGGGTCAGCGCAACCGCATCGGCGCCAGCCAGCTCCGCCCCCGGGCCCTCTTTGCGGTGCAGAACATTCTGCCGGAGGCCTACAGCGCCGCCAGCGGCCTGCTCAGCACCTTGACACCCCAGGAGATGTGTCAGGGTGAGGGCTGGACAGACAACCTGACCCCGGCCTGCGCCAGCGGTGCCCCCCTCAAGGCCAGCAGCATCGCCTCAGCCTCAGACACGGCACCGGCTTACGACCCCCTGCCCAGCATGAAGCGCCGCAGCTTCATGCCCCCCCTGCCCCGCCACTGAGCCCCAAACCCAGCCGCGTCCAACCGCGGCTGGGCCTTTTCTGAACAACACACTTGCCGAAGCCGCCCGGCATGACTAGGATCCCGGAGCTTTTTTGGCTTCACGCAATCGATTAGATAACAAGGATCAGAAAATGGCTTCCATACCTCATATCGACATGAGCCGTTACGACACTGATTTCGACGCCTTCGTCCAGGATATCGGCCAAGGCTACGAATCGTTCGGCTTTGTCGCCCTGACCCAACACGGCATAGCGGACGAGGTGATCCACGGCGCCCTGGACATCAGCCGCGAGCTGTTTGCCCAGCCCGAGGACGTCAAGAAACAGTACCACCTGGCCGGCAAGGGCGGCGCCCGCGGCTATACCCCCTTCGGCACCGAGATCGCAAAAGATGCCAAGCACGTCGATCTCAAGGAGTTCTGGCACGTCGGCCGCGAGTTGGAAGGGGAAGCCCCCTACCCGCAGCTGCAGCCCAACGTCTGGCCAGAGGAAGTGCCGCAGTTCAAGCCGCGCATGCTGTCCCTGTACCAGGCCCTGGATACCCTCGGCAACAAGGTGCTGGACGCCCTGGCCGTCTACCTCAAGCAGCCCCGCGATTTCTTCCGAGGCAAGGTGAACCTGGGCAACTCCATACTGCGCCCCCTGCACTACCCGCCCATCGTCGATGAAGGCACCCCCAGCGTGCGCGCCGCCGCCCACGAGGACATCAACGTCCTGACCCTGCTGGTAGGCTCCCGCGAACCCGGCCTGGAAGTGCTGGCCAAAGACGGTAGCTGGATAGAGGTGACCATCATCGAAGGCGCCATCATCTGCAACATCGGTGACATGTTGCAGCGCCTGACCAACTACCTGCTGCCCTCCACCACCCACCGCGTGGTGAACCCGCCAGCGCCCTTCTCCAGCAGCTCCCGCTACTCCATTCCCTTCTTCCTGCACTTCAACCCGGACGTCATCATCGACGCCCTGGACAGCTGCGTCAGCGAAGACAGACCCAAGCGGGACCCGGCCATCAGTGCCGACGACTACCTGATGGAAAGGCTGCGCGAGATCGGCCTCATCAAGTAAGAAAAAAGGCGCCCTAGGGCGCCTTTTTCATGCATAAAAAAACGGCTTCCCGATGGGAAGCCGCGGAGGTGCGTCCAAAAAACCGCTGGTTAGTCCAGGGTCCAATAGCGATGCGCATGGATCTGACTCGGTCTTTCCCGCCGGTCTCCCTCTCCCTTGCCTGGCTCGCCGATGTCTCGGCAAGACCATTGCTCGGCGTTCCGGGCCGACTCAAACCAATGCCAGATCAGGTTGCCCTGAAAGAGACCAAAGGGCATGATAAGAAGGTGAGATTTTCATGATCTTTTTATTTTAAAAGAATAATCAAGGACTTGAGTTGGAAATCGAAAGCTCTCCCAGGCTTGAACTCGACAAGACTGCCTTCCGCATCGGAGAGTGGCTGGTCCGTCCCGAGCTGAATCTCATCAGCCAGGGAGACCAGGAAATCACCCTCGAGCCCAGGGCCATGGCGATACTGACCTTGCTGGCCCGCCATGCCGGAGAAGTGGTCAGCCGCGACCAGTTGTTGGACCATGCCTGGAATGACGTCATCGTTTCCGACAACGCCCTCAACCAGTTCATCGTCAAGCTGAGGCGCGCCCTGGGTGACGACGCCCGCAGCCCCCGCTTTATCGTCACCGTACCCAAGAAAGGTTACCGCCTAGTGGCCGAGGTCCAGGACGTGGTACTGGAGGCGCCCCGGCTGCCGCCGTCCCTGGTCCCCAAGGCCCGGCCCAAACGCCGTTTTAAAGAACTGGGTTGGGGCCTGGCCTTGGTGCTGCTGTTGCTATCCCCTTTGCTGGGCAAGCTGTTCAGAGAGCTGGCCATCAACCAGCGTTTTACCCAGAAACTGGCCCTGACGGCGCTGCCGGGCCAAGAAAGCCAGCCACAGTTTTCCCCGGACAGCCACTATATCGCCTTTACCTACAGCGAGAATGACGGCCCTCATCAGCTCTACCTGCAAAAATTGCCGCCACCCAATACGCGTTCAGTCAACCAACCCCGTTCCCTGACCGACGATGGCGCCGACCGCCGTTCACCGGCCTGGTCGCCGGATGGCCGCAGCCTGGCCTTTGTCTGGCGCCACCAGCACCGCTGCGAGATCAGGGTGGCGACCCTGGACTTGGACAAGGCAGAACTTGAAGACGAGCACAGGGTAGCTGGCTGCCTTGAAGAAAACAGCAAGACCATGGTCCGCTTCGGCAAGGACAACCAGACCCTCTATTTCAACCACAGGGACAGCCCCGAAAAACCCTACCAGGTCTATCGGCTGCGCCTGGCCACGGGCCAGGCAGTCCCCTTGACCAACCCCATAGATCCCGGCGCCGGCGATGTCGCTTTTGCCCTGTCCCATGACGGCAGCCAGTTGGCCGTGGTCAGGGACAGTCGTTGGCAGGACCAAACCTTGCTGTTCGTGGATGCCACCCATGGCTATCACCTGTTGGCCATCTACATTACCGGCAGCCTGCACCGGAACAGCTTCAGCTGGGGCGAGGATGCTGGCCACTATTATCTCATCGAAAAGCCGGGTCGCCTCGAACGGATGGACAGCAACCTGTTGTCCCAGACCATAGTCACCGACAGCCCCCTCCACAGCCCCGTCTACGATCCGGTCAATGACCAGTTGCTGGTGGTCCAGGGTGAGTCGGAGCAGGATATCTACCGTACCCCCAACCCCTTCTTCTACCCAGGCGCCAAGGCCAAAGCGGTGGCCAACTCCGATGCAGATGAGTACGCCCCCAGCTTCGGCCCGGACGGCAAAACCCTCTACTTCGCCTCAAGGCGCACCGGCAAGAGCCAGTATTGGCGCATGACAGGGCCGCTGCAGTTGCAACTCACCGACTTCGATGAGGACAACCACCTGGGTCCTTTGCATTTCAACCAGGAAGTGGCGGTTGCCGGTGGCAACGAAGACCTGCTGCAATTCGACACCCAGGCCTCGAGGTGGAGCGAAACCCACCTGCTCAGCGACTACCGGGGAGCCAACCCCCGCTGGAGCAGCGACGGCAAGCACCTTTATTTCGCTTCTGAGCGCAGCGGCGACTGGCAGATCTGGCGCTGGGACAACGGCAACAGCAAGCCGGTGCAAGTAACCCGCTCCGGCGGCTATTGCGGCCAGCCGGACAAGGCCGAAAAATATCTCTACCTGACCCGGGTCCATACCCCTGGCCTGTGGCGCATGGAGCTGGCTACCGGCCAGCTCACCGAAGTGGGCACCAACATCACCTGGCAGCGTTGTGACGGCTGGCAGTTGGCCGGCAGCGGCATCTATTACCTGACTGACAGGGGGGAGCAGCATATCCATCGTTATGATCTGGGAAGTGGCTCCATTTCCGAGGTACTGCAATTACCCCAGGGTTACCAGGCGCAATTCGATGTTTCGCCGGATGAAGCCCAGCTCCTTTATACCCTGCCCAAAAAACACCCATCAGAGCTTTTGTTGTTGCGTCGTTAAGGGAGGCTGTAAAACAGGGTTGATTCTTAATCGTCGCTAAATCCCCGTACAATTTTGAATTGTCGTGATTTCATTTCATTGCCTACACTTGCCATCGACGCAACTACTAGATCTGGTTGCTGTTTTTTGCCTTTTGCAGGGAGTGAATATGAAAAAGGTTAGCGCTTTTCGTTTTACTGCGGCAGCTGTTTTGATGACCGCAACTTTCGGTTCTTATGCCGCCGTAACCAAAGATGATTTGGCTGGCAGGGTCTATCTTGGCGGTCATGTAGGCGCCATGGACCTCGACATGAACCGCTCCATCGACAAAGGTTCTTCCAGCTACGAACCTTCCCAGAATTTTAAAACCTTTGCCCCAGGTGTGGAATTTGGTTACCGCGTCGACCGCAACTGGGAAGTCCGCGGTTATTACGACTACCTGGACGCCAAACTGAAAAGCACCAGCAGCAACGGCTACGGTGAATCTTACGGCGCCGACGTGCTGTTCAATATCACCGACCATTTTTATACCGGCCTGGGTCTCAACCGCACCAAGGTGGAAAACGAAAGCGACAGTTTCGCCCGCCTGACCGTCGGCTACCGTACCTTCATAACCGACAACCTGGCCTTCCGTGCCGAGGTAGCCGGCCAGCAGGACAACAGCAACTTCACCGACGTGCTGGCCAACGTCGGTATCCAGTACTTCTTCGGCTCTGCCCCGCAAAAGGCAACCCCGGCACCGGCTCCCACCCCGGCCCCAGTGGTGCCTGTCGATTCCGACCATGACGGCGTCGTGGACGACCAGGACGCCTGCCCCGGCACCCCAGCCAACTACCAGGTGGATGCGCGCGGCTGTACCAAGTACGACACCCAGGAAGTGGCCGTGAAACTGCTGGTGAACTTCGACAACAACTCCGCCGTGGTCAAACCCACCTACTACCCGGAGATCCAGAAGGTCGCCAAGTTCATGCAGGACTTCCCGCAGCTTGACGTCGTGATCGAAGGCCATACCGACGACACCGGCGCCGCCGCCTACAACCAGAAGCTGTCCGAGCGCCGCGCCAAGGCCGTGGGCGACACCCTGGCGAGCCAGTTCGGTATCGATGCCAGCCGCATCAAGACCGTCGGCTACGGCGAAAGCCGCCCGGCCGTCGCCGGCACCAGCAAGGAAGCCCGCGCCGCCAACCGTCGTATCGAGGCCAAGCTGTCCGCCACCAAGCAGGTCCCCCAGACCAAGATGTGAGTTGACCTGCTGAACAAGGGGGCCTTAGGCTCCCTTTTTTTATGGAAGAAAAACCATGTTCAAACCCCTGCGCTGGTTATTCCAAGGCTTCGTGATCACGGCGCCGGTGCTGCTGACCCTCTACCTGATCTGGGCCCTTTACCGCTATTTCAACGAGGGGCTGTTCAAGCCCCTCGCCTCCTGGTTGGAGCCGCTGCTGGGCAGCCCCATCCCCCATTGGTTGGTGGCCCCATTGGGATTGATCCTGACCTTGCTTATCGTCATGACCATAGGCCTCTTGGCCGGTAACGTCATAGGCCGCTGGCTGTTCAGCCTGGTGGACCGGCTGATGGAAAGGCTGCCCCTGGTCAAGCAGCTCTACGGCGCCATCAAGGATCTGCTGGGGGCCGTTACCGGTCAGGACAAGCGCTTTTCCAAACCGGTATTGGTGAAATTGGGAGAGCACCTGGAGGTGATAGGTTTCGTGACCCGGGACGACCTGGCAGAGCTCGGCCTGGACGACAGGGTGGCGGTCTACCTCCCCCAGTCCTTCAACTTCGCCGGCAACCTCATCCTGGTCCCCAAAGACAAGGTGACGCCCCTGGCGCTGTCGGCCTCTGAAGTGCTGCCGCTGGTGGTGGCGGGGGGCATTTCCAAGCAGGGCAATGGCGGCCAGTCCCGCTGAGCATTCGAACCGGCGGGCTCAGGCGTAGAGATCCAGCCCCAAGGACGCCTTTGACTTGCCGGCGTCCTGGTAGGCGCGCTGCGGGGTGCTTTGTTGCTGCCCCTGGCTCTGGGCTTGGGCCGCAATGGCGGCCTGGGCTTCGATGATCATCTGCTGGGCTTCGGCGGCCACTTTCTGGTCCTGGGCAGACGGCTGGGCCGGGGCCAGGGCGGCCTTGAGAATAGTCCTGGCCTTGGCCAGGGTCGCCAGAGGGTCCCCTGATACAGGGCTGGTGTCGACACTGGTCTCCCCTTCCACGGCATAACTGTTGCCGTCAGCGCCGCGCTTGTACTGAAGATGGACCCCCTGGGCATAGGGCCCAGCGGCACTGGCATGGGCCTGTTCGTGGGTCCGCACTTCCCTGTCTCTGGCCTTGAGATCCTGCAGTGCTTTGAGCTGCTGCTCATTCAGGGGGTGACCATCGGCCCCCTTGGGAGCGGCGGGGTTGGCCTTGTCCTGCTTGCTGCCTTGGATGCGCAAACCGGCCGCCAGGGAAGACTGGCTGGAGCTGTCACTTTGGGAAGCGCTGATACTGGTCATGGGAGGGGCCGTTCACAAGGGTCAAAAAATCAGCAGGGCCGTCCCTAAAGGTAACGGAACTTGCGCACCACCGCCACAAGTGATACCTCTGGAGAGGCCAGTTTCAAGGAGTGCATTTTGGCCAGCCATCTCTTTGCCCACCTCGCCCGCCTGCGGCTCATCCGCCGTTGGCCCTTGATGTACAACGTCCAGCCGGAAAACGTGGCCGAGCACAGCCTGCAGGTGGCCATGGTGGCCCATGCCCTGGCCCTCATCAAGAACCACTGTTTCGGCGGAAAGGTGGACGCCAACCAGGTCGCCACCCTGGCTCTCTTCCACGATGCCTCTGAGGTCTTGACCGGCGATCTGCCGACCCCGGTCAAGTACTACAACCCTAATATCGCCGACGAGTACAAGAAGATAGAGGCGGCCGCCGAGCAGCGGCTGATGGCCATGGCCCCTGATCCGCTGAAGCCAGCCTACCAGGGGCTTTTTACCAGCCAGCCCGAAGATGCCGAGGCACGGGCCCTGGTCAAGGATGCAGACACCCTTTGTGCCTACCTTAAATGCCTGCAGGAGTTGAACCTCGGCAACCACGAGTTCGGCCCGGCCAAGCGCCGGTTGGAAGCCATGCTGGCCAATCGCATGAACGACGCCATCCGCTACTTCCTGGACGAGTTTGTGCCCAGCTTCTCCCTTTCCCTGGATGACATCAATGACGACCCCGAGCACAACCTGGTCAGCCCGCGCCAGTGATCGCCAGCAGGCCCGCATCGAGGATCACCGCTCTCCCTTCCAGCGGGACAGAGCCCGTATCCTGCACTCGGCGGCCTTCCGCCGCCTGCAGGCCAAGACCCAGGTACTGGGGGTGGGCCAGAGTGACTTCTACCGCACCCGCTTGACCCATTCCCTGGAGGCGGCCCAGATAGGCACCGGCATACTGGCCCAGCTGAAGATAAAGCACCCCGAGCAGCAGCCGCTGCTGGCAGAAGATGCCCTTATCGACGCCCTCTGCCTGGCCCACGACATAGGGCATCCGCCCTTCGGCCACGGCGGCGAAGTGGCCCTCAACTACCTGATGCGTGACCATGGCGGCTTCGAGGGCAACGCCCAGACGCTGCGCATCCTCGCCAAGCTGGAACCCTACACCGAGACCAACGGCATGGATCTCTGCCGCCGCACCCTGCTCGGCGTCCTGAAATACCCGGTGCTGCAGAGCGCCGCCTCTGGCGTGCTGCCGCCCCTGCCGGCCAGCGCCCGCCAACTCAAGGCCGGCGACTGGCACCCGGCCAAGGCCCTCTACGACGAGGACAAGGACAGCCTGGACTGGATACTGGCCCCCTTGGGCCAGGGCGACCGCGAGCACTTCTGCGCCCTCCAGCCGGGCAAGCCCGGCCAGCGCCACGGCCGGGCCGGCTTCAAGTCCCTGGACTGCTCCATCATGGAGCTGGGTGACGACATCGCCTACGGCATCCACGACATGGAAGATGCCATAGTGCTGGGCCTGGTGGACAGGGAAGCCTGGGAAGGAGAAGTGGCGTCCAAGGTCCGGGGGCTTGAGCTGCCGCTGGATATCGATGCCTTGGGGGCCCAGCTCTTTTCCGGCCAGCACCACCTGCGCAAGCAGGCCATAGGTACCCTGGTCAACAGCCTCATCACTGCCGTCAGGCTCAGGGAAATGGCCGGCTTCGAAGAACCGCTGCTGGCCTGGAATGCCGCCCTGCCCGAGCCCCACCACCTGCTGCTGGAAGCCTGCAAGCAGTTCGTATTGCACCAGGTGATCCAGAGGCCTGAACTGCAGCTGCTGGAATACAAGGGCCAGCAGATGGTGATGGCCCTGTTCGAGGCCCTGGCCTCGGATCCGGCCCGGCTGCTGCCGGCAGGCACCCGCGCCCGCTGGCAGGCGGCAGGGGAAAGCCCCCGCGTCATCGCCGACTACATCTCCGGCATGACCGACGAATACGCCAGCCGCCTCTACGGCAGCCTCTTCCTGCCCAAGGCGGGCACCATCTTCGAACGCCAACCCCATTGAAAAGGCGCCCCTTGGGCGCCTTTTTCAGCAACGACCTTTCTTGGCCTGGCCGGGCGGGCAATGATGGCCTTGATCGCCTATCACCACCTCAGGTGCCTTGACCCGGACTTCGGGGCCACGGATGGTGCAGCCGGACAGCAGGGACAGGCCGACCAGCGCCAGCAGCAAGCGGGTTTTCATCTTTCTTCTCCAGAAGCTTGGGCAAACCAAAGCCTGGCAGACTGACCCAAATCCCCCCTTAACCACAGAGCACGGGGAAGAGCCCCTTGACCCCCTTTGCCATGAATTCCACCGCCAGCGCCATCATGATGAGGCCCATGACCCTGGTGATGAGGTTGATGCCGGTGGTGCCCAGCCAGCGCGCCAGCACAGGGGCGCAGAGGAATACGGCCCAGGTCACCAAGGCCAGCAAGGCGATGGCGATACCGAGGGCGCCCTTGTCCACCAGACTGTGGTGGGCCTGGGTAAAGACGATGACGGTGGTGATGGCGGCAGGGCCTGCGATAAGCGGCAGCGCCAGGGGCACCAGGATGACGGAGTCCATGCCGGCCGCTTCCCGGCCTTCTTCTGTGGTGCGCCTCGTCTCCCCCAGTTTGCCCTGGAGCATGGAGAGAGCCGTGAAGCTCAGCAGCACGCCGCCGGCCACCTGGAAGGAGGAGACTGAGATGGAGAAGAAGTGCAGCAGGCTTTCCCCCAGCAACAACACCACCCAGAGGATCACGGCCGAGGCAAAGCTGGCCATCAGCGCAGTGCGGCGCCGCTCCTGCTGGCTCTGATCGGAAGTGAGGCCGATGAAGATCGGCAAGAGCCCAAAGGGGTTGACGATGGCCAGCATGGCCACGAAAAACTGGGTATAGATGGCGTAGTCCACCGTCAGGGCTCCGGCTGTTTCAAGGTGGAGCAAGTCTACTGGCCGGCAAGGGCTTGGACTAACGAGTTATTTTGCGCACGCTCGCATTAGAATTTTTGATTTTTCCCTGTACGTCAAAGTTGACGTTAACGTCACAGTTCATGTCATGACAGTGCCACAAGCCGCCGCTATAATGCCGCCCCTGTTGCACGACAGCAGTGATGGAGAAGTAATGAGTCCTACCCTGAGCCCCGCATCCGACTTCACCCTGGTCCAAGGTCAGCTGAGCGCCGCCGCCGTTGCCGGCATCCAGGACAGTTTCAATGCCCTGCCCAAGGATCCCTATATCCAGGGGGATTTCCGTTACCGCTGCTATTCCAACGTCAAGCTGGTAGCGGGCCAGGTCCAGCGCCTGCCCACCAAGAGCTTCATGCAGTCCAGCGACATCAACCAGTACCTGGGGGATGTGGAGCGCCGCTACGAAGAAATCCCCGACGCCACCCTGCACGGCGAGGCCATGGTGGCCATGCTTGAGGGTTTCCAGCAGGAATGCGGCCTGAGCGACGAGGCGGTGATCGAAATTCACCAGATCCGCATCAAGACCGAATCCCGCAATGCCACCCCGCCGGCCCCCGAGGGCGTGCATCAGGATGGCTTCGATTTCCTCGGCGTCTATGTGCTGGGCACCGGCAGCGTCGAAGGCGGCGAGCTGATGCTCTACGAAGCCAAGGACGCCGCGCCCTTCTTCTGCGAACGCTTTGCCGACGGCCAATATGTGGTGCTCAACGACGCCCGCTACTTCCACAACGCCGCCCCCGTCATTCCCCTTGAAGGCCAACAGCTCGGCTACTGGGACGTGGTGGTGCTGACCGCCCATGCGGCCTGATTGCCCCTGCGGCTCCGGCCTTACCTATGAAGGCTGCTGCGGCGCCCTGCACCAGGGCGCACTGGCCGAGAGCGCCGAAGCCCTGATGCGGGCGCGCTACTGCGCCCACGTCAAGGCTCTGCCGGCCTTCATCCTGGACAGCTGGCACCCGGATACCAGGCCTGAGCTGGCCGACATCCACCCCTTCATCGCCCTGCCCTGGATGGATCTCAAGGTGCTGGAACACAAAGCCGGTGCCAAAGAGAGCCAGGTCACCTTCGTGGCCCGCTACCAGGACGGCGACAAGGTTGTCTTCCACCTGGAAAAGAGCCTCTTCCTCAAGATCGAGGGCCGCTGGTTATTCCATTCCGGCACCTACCCCCAGCCCGATCGCAACGCCCCCTGCCCCTGTGGCTCTAGCCGAAAGTATAAGGCGTGCTGCCGCCCATAATGGGTTAACCTTGTAGCCAGACCCTTCTTAAAACAACAAGATAGGAACCGCTATGGGCTGGCTAGTCAAAGGCGCCGTGCGCCTGGTTGAACGTTACCTTCCCGACCCCTTCGTGCTGGTGATGCTGCTCACCCTGCTGGTGCTGGGCCTGGCCATCGGCGTCGAAGGCATGGCGCCGATGGCCGCCGTCAACACCTGGGGCAAGGGCTTTTGGAACCTCTTGACCTTCGCCATGCAGATGGCGCTGATCCTGGTGCTCGGCCACCTGGTGGCCTCGACGCCGCCGGTCAGGAAGGGCCTCGGCGCCCTGGCCCGGATGCTGCCCGGCCCCAAGAGCGCCATCGTCGCCGTGACCCTGGTGGCCCTGCTGGCTTCCTGGCTCAACTGGGGCTTCGGCCTGGTGGTGGGCGCCTTCTTCGCCCGCGCCATAGCCCGCGAGATGGCCGTGGACTACAAGCTGCTGGTGGCCTCGGCCTACTCGGGCTTTCTCATCTGGCACGCCGGCCTGTCCGGCTCCATCCCCCTGACCATCAACACCCCCGGCCATTTCGAGGAAAAGGCCATTGGCCTCATTCCCACCAGCCAGACCATCTTCGCCGGCTACAACCTCTTGATCGTGTTGGCCCTGGTGATAGTGATGCCGCTGCTCAACATGCTGATGCTGGACAAGAACACCAAGCTCGCCAAGGTGGAGAGCCAGGACGATTCTCAGCTGACCGCCGGCTACGGCCCAGGCCTCAACAGCCGCTGGCCCACCTTGCTGACGGCGGCCCTGATGCTGGCCTGGCTGCTGCCCTATTTCTTTGGCGGCGGCGGCCTCAACCTCAACGTGCTGAACCTCTGCTTCCTGACCCTGGCCCTGCTGCTGTTCGGCACTGCCGCCCGCTTCCTCGGCGCCCTGCCCCAGGCGGTTTCCACGGCCGGCGGCATCCTCATCCAGTTCCCCTTCTACGCCGGCATCATGGCGCTGATGCAAAGCTCAGGGCTGGCCACGGATCTGGCCCAGTTCTTCGTCCATATCTCGGATCAGCAGAGCCTGCCGCTCTGGACCTTCCTGTCAGGCGGCATCATCAACCTCTTCGTACCCTCAGGCGGCGGCCAGTGGGCGGTGCAGGCCCCCGTCATGCTGCCGGCGGCGGCGGCACTCAACGTGGACGTGGCCAAGGTGGCCATGGCCGTGGCCTGGGGCGATGCCTGGACCAACCTGCTGCAGCCCTTCTGGGCCCTGCCGGTGCTGGCCATCGCCGGCCTCGGCGCCCGCGACATCATGGGTTATTGCCTGATCCAGCTGCTGGTGAGCGGCGTCATCATCGCCCTGGGGCTGAGTTTCTTCTGACCGGGCATCGCTGAAAAAAAGGCCGCTTGATGCGGCCTTTTTCTTTTAGCTGGCAGCCCGGACTTCCGTCTCCTTGGGCAGCATTTCCCGCAGATCGTAAGGGGTCAACTGGTAGACGCAGTAGTTGAGCCAGTTGCTGTAGAGGAGGCTGGCGTGGCTGCGCCAGCGGGCCCGGGGTGGCTGGGCCGGATCGTCGCCCGGGTAGTAGTTGCAAGGCAATTCGGGGGCCAGGCCGGCGGCCAGATCCCGCTGATATTCCTGATCCAGGGTGCCTGCATCGTACTCGGGGTGGCCTGTCACGTAGATCTGGCGAAGATCGCTGGTGGCGGCGAGATAAACCCCGGCCTGGGGATGGTCCGCCAGCACCTGCAGGTCGGTCTGCGCCTCGATAAGGGCCCTGTCGAAATCGGCAAAGCGGGACAGGGGCGCCAGGAAGTGGTCGTCGAAGCCGCGCACCAGGGGATTGGCCTTGGCCAGGGTCCTGTGCTCGAAGACGCCGGACAGCTTGGTCGCCAAGGTTTTTTTCTCCAGGCCGTAAAGATGCTTGAGGGCCGCCTGGGCCGCCCAGCACAGGAAGAGGGTCGAGGTCACGTGCTCACGGGACCAGTCGATGATGGTGCGGATGGCGTCCCAGTAGTGCACCTCCTCGAAAGGCACCTGGCCCAGGGGCGCCCCCGTGATGATGAGGCCGTCGAAGTTCTGGCCGCGGATGTCCTCGAAGTCGCAGTAGAAGCGCTCCAGGTGCGACTGGGGGGTATTGCGGGATCCCCTGGCATCGATGCGCAGCAGCCTGATGTTGACCTGCAGCGGCGTGTTGGCCAGCAGCCGCAGGATCTGGTTCTCGGTGTCTATCTTCTTCGGCATCAGGTTCAGCAGCAGCACCTCCATGGGCCGGATGTCCTGGTGGATGGCGCGGGTCTCGGTCATCACGAAGATGTTTTCGCCCTGCAGCACCTGGGCGGCGGGCAGGGCGTCGGGAATACGGATGGGCATGGAAGGCTCCGGCTGCTGGTCACAGATATTTAAACGTCTAAACGTCTAAATGTCCACTTCGTGAACGCCGGCCATGAAAAAAGGCGCCCAAGGCGCCTTTTGCTTCAGGGAGACAGCCACTGGTGCTGCCAACCTTTCTCCGCTCGTTCGTAGCGGACCCTGTGGTGCAGGCGGTTCTCCCGCCCGGCCCAGAACTCGATGCGCTGTGGCACCAGCAGGTAGCCTCCCCAATGGGGCGGACAGGGCACAGTGCCGGGGAAGCGAGCCTCGGCGGCCTCCAACTGGCCGTCCAGCACCGCCGGGGTGTCGATGGCCTCGGACTGGGCCGAGGCCCAGGCCCCCAGTTGGGAGCCCCGTGGGCGGGAGGCGAAGTAGGCCTCGGACTCCTCGCGACTGACCTTCTCAACCCGGCCTTCGACCCGCACCTGGCGGGCCAGGTGCGGCCAGTAGAAGTTGAGGCTGGCGTTGGGGTTGGCCGCCAGCTCCTTGCCCTTGTCGGAGTCGTAATTGGTGAAGAACTGGAAGCCGCGTTCGTCCAGGCCCTTGAGCAGCACTATCCTGGCCTTGGGGAACCCGTCCAGGCCCAGGGTAGAGAGGGTCATGGCGTTCACTTCCAGCCAGTCCACCGGGCTGGCGTCACGGGCTTCGCGAAACCACTGGTCGAACTGGTGCAGCGGATCGGCATCCAATTGGGTCAGGGGGGCATGGCGGAAAACCCGCCGCATGGCGTCGATGCTCATTCCGGCTCCAATAAAAAAGGCAGTCATCAGACTGCCTTATCTTACTTCACCAGGCTTTGCAGCACATCAAAGAAGCGGTCCAGCTCGTCGGTGCTGTTGTAGTGCATGCAGCCCACCCGCACTATGCCGCTCTCTTCCAGGCCCAACTGGCGTACCAGGCCCAGGGCGTAGAAGTTGCCGTCGCCAAGGCAGATGCCGGCCTGCCCCATGGCCTCGCTGACGGCCCTGTTGGCCACCCCGTCCAGGGTGAAGGCGAAGGTGGGGGTGCGCTCGGCCAGGCGGCCCTGGTCGGTGATGCCACGGATCTTCATGGCCGGTATGGCGGCGGCGCGCTCCAGGAAATACTGGCTAAGCATCATCTCGTGCTGCTTGCTGGCCTGGTAGCTGGCCACCAGCCGCTCGCGGCGCGGCTTGTCGCCAGGCAGGCCCGCCAGGGAGGCCAGGTAGTTGACGGCCTCGATGAAACCGGCCAGGGCCTCGAAGCTCTGGGTGCCGGTCTCGAATTTGCCGGGAACCAGGTTGGTGGCCGGCTCCACCTTGTAGGGGCGCAGGCTGCCCAGCAGCGCATAGCGGCCGCAGATCATGCCCAGATGCGGGCCGAAGAACTTGTAGGCGCTGCAGGCCAGGAAGTCGCAGCCCAGGGCCTGGACATCCACCAGCTCGTGGGGGGTGTAGTGGACGGCGTCCACCCAGACCAGGGCACCCACCTTGTGGGCCGCTTCCACCACGCGCTTGACGTCGACGATGGAGCCGGTGGTGTTGGAGGCATGGCTCAGGGCCACCAGCCGGGTCTTGGGGCCCAGCTTGGCGAAGAGGGCGTCGTAGTCCAGGGTGCAGTCTGCTTCCCTGACCGGCACCTGGTGCACTGTGACGCCCTTGTCGGCCGCCGCTTCCATCCAGGAGGAAACGTTGGAGTAGTGATCCAGGGCCGTCACTATCACCTCGTTGCCGGCCTGCCAGTCGCGGCTGATGGCGCGGGAGAAGGCGAAGGTCAGGGTGGTCATGTTGGGGCCGAAGACGATCTCCTCGGGGCGGCGGGCGTTCAGCAGATCCTTGGCCGCCTCGCGGGCCTGGGCCATCACCTCCATGGTCTTCTGGGAAGAGAAGTAGGCGCCCCCCAGGTTGGCGTTGTAACGGCCGAGGTAGCCGGTCATGGCATTCAGCACCGACTGGGGCACCTGGGCGCCGCCGGGGCCGTCCAGGAAGACCGGCTTGGCACCGTTGAGATCTTGGTTCAGGGCAGGAAACTGGTCACGCAGGGCTTGAATATTCACAACTGGCTTTCCGTTAACGTCAAGGCGGCGCCAGTGTAATGAGGGGGTGGAGGCAAGTCCATAGCCGGGCTGTGGGCTCCCTCATAACTTTGCAAAGAAGTGGCGGGCCAGCTCAGGCGACGGCCTGGCGCAGCCGGCTCAGCACCTCGCCGAGATCGGCGTTGGCGGTGAGGCCGGGCCGAGAAGGCAGGGCCTGGCCCTTGGCCTGCCAGGCGGCCTTGGGATCCAGATCGTCAAGCAAGGCTTCCGGCAGGTAGGCCTTGTCGTCCCGCCGGTCCAACTGCGGCTCGGGATCAAGGCAGTCGAAGAGCCGCGCCGCCACCATGCCTTCTTTGTGGAAGAGGTCACTCAGGGCCTGGGAGCGGGCCGGGGTGCGCTCATCGGCCCCCAGGGGCCGTTTGGGCGGCAGCTCGAAAGGCTGCGCCGCCAGGCCCTCGCCCAGCTCTGGGCTGGCCAGGCCCGGCTTTTCCAGCAAATCGTTGCCCAGCATCGCCAACAGCAGGGCGAAGTCCGAACGCTGGCCAGACGCCACCGCCGACGCCAGCTTGGGCGCCAGTTGCAGTTCGTCTTGGAAGGCAAGGCCGTTGATTTGCACAGAAAATCATCGTTTAACTTGGTTAACCCCTGTATCGGCCGCTTAAGGCAGATTTTTAGCAAATTTCGCCCTTTACATCGGATCGGATTTTGGTACTATGGCGGCCGCATCGGGGTGGGGTTCCCGAGTGGCCAAAGGGATCAGACTGTAAATCTGACGGCTCAGCCTTCGAAGGTTCGAATCCTTCCCCCACCACCATCCTTTACAACGAAAGTGGCCAGCGGCGGCTTTCTATAGACCGAACTCCGGTGGGGTTCCCGAGTGGCCAAAGGGATCAGACTGTAAATCTGACGGCTCAGCCTTCGAAGGTTCGAATCCTTCCCCCACCACCATATATGCCGCCTTTCAGGCGGCTTTTTTTTTGGGTTATACTGCCCGCCCTTTTGTAGATGAGGCTGCCATCAGGTGGAACTTCAGGAACTCACAGATCAGTTGATTGCCCGCTACCAGGATGGCCTGGAGGCTTGGCAAGACAACCACGAGACAGAGGCTGGGCAATTCGCCAGCAGCTTTCTGGTGCATCGTGACTGGGAAACCCTGACCACCACCGAGCCCGGCAGCTGGCTGGCCTGCTTCGTCTACTGCCTGGAAGTGGCGGCGGCGGTGCGCCTGGCCGCCGAGATGCCCGGCTTCTCCCAGCTGCCCGACGTACAACAGCTGGACGTGGCAGCCCTCATCACAGAAGCGGAAATGACCACAGCCCTGACCAGGGCCCTGCCCGAAGGCTTCGACCGCCATCACCCCAAGGCCGAGGAGATGCGCGAGTTCGTGCCCGACGAGGCCCGTGAGCTGCTGGATGCCCTGATAAGCCTGGCCGATTCGGTACCCGAACTGCACCAGCACGACGGCGACTCCTTTGTCTGCCTGATGGACACCTTGCAGTCAGGCGCCATCGAGTTTGCGGCCCAGTACGTGGCCGACAACACCGATCTGATGCAACCCTCCCTCGGTGCCACCGCCATACTGCAGGACATGCTGGTGGAGATGTCGGTGCTGGACCAGGACTATGTCTGCCAGCGCCTGCTGACCTTCATCCAACGCTTCAGCAATCCCCTGCTCACCGCCCAACGCCTGGAAATGCTCAGCGAAGTCATGGGTAAACCGCGCCAGGCGCCCATGGGACTTTTGCACTGAAAATTTGCGCCCCCTGAAGATAAGTCTAAGAATGAGAGAGACTTATAGAGGGGGCTTCAATGAAAACCATCACCAAGGCCATGCTGGCCGGCGCCATCTTGGCGTCCCTTTCTGCTTGCACCACCACGGATCCCTGTAGCCGCATCGTCGAGATGAAAGAGCTGGCCCAGCGCTGCGACAT
This sequence comes from Gallaecimonas kandeliae, assembly GCF_030450055.1. Lineage (NCBI taxonomy): Bacteria > Pseudomonadati > Pseudomonadota > Gammaproteobacteria > Enterobacterales > Gallaecimonadaceae > Gallaecimonas > Gallaecimonas kandeliae. The sequence goes on along the minus strand of NZ_CP118480.1, from coordinate 1,314,133 downwards.
GATGAGGCGCAACATGGACAAGCTCAAAAGCAACCCGCAGATGATGAGCGCCGCCAAACAGCGCTACGAGCAGGAATGCGTGGATTTCCTCTACTACCGCGACGACTTCACCAACGACGAACTCAAGTGCCTGAGCGAGGACGAAAAGAAAGCCCTGCCCTCTCGCCGGAAAAAACCCTAGCTGGTACCCTTAGCGGCATCTGAAAGAGGAGTCATCCATGAGCCAAACCATCATCAACACCCCTAAGGCCCCGGCCGCCATAGGCCCCTATGTCCAGGCCCGCAAGGTAGGTCCCTTCCTCTACACTTCAGGCCAGATCCCCCTGGATCCCGCCACCGGCGAGATGGTGCAGGGCATCGAAGCCCAGACCGAGCAGGCCCTCAATAACCTGCTGGCGATCCTGGAAGCGGCCGGCCTCGACAGGCACCATGTCATCAAGACCACCGTCTTCGTCAAGGATCTCGCCGACTTCGGTACCGTCAACGCCATCTACGAGCGTTTCTTCGGCGACCATAAACCGGCCCGCAGCTGCGTGGAGGTGGCCCGCCTGCCCAAGGACGCCCTGGTGGAAGTGGAAGCCGTCGCCTACGGCGACTGATAAAAAAGCGGCCTCAGGCCGCTTTTTTTATCCCATCTGTGCCGGCCTCGACGGGCCGGCTCTGCATGCTACCATAGGCCAACCCAAGACAAGATCCCATGCGCATGAAAATCATCTCTTTCAACATCAATGGCCTGCGTGCCCGCCTCCACCAGCTCCAGGCCCTGATCGACAAGCACCAACCGGACATCATCGGCCTGCAGGAAACCAAGGTCCATGACGACCAGTTCCCTCTGGAAGAGGTCCAGGCCATGGGCTACCAGGTGCACTTCCACGGCCAGAAGGGCCACTACGGGGTGGCCCTGCTGTCCAAGCTTCCGCCGGAGGCCGTAGAGAAGGGCTTTCCTGGCGACGGTGAAGAGGCCCAGAAACGCATGATCATCGGCCGTTTCCAGCTCCCTGACGGCAAGCCCCTGACGGTGATGAACGGCTACTTCCCGCAAGGGGAGAACCGCAGCCATGAGCTGAAATTCCCCGCCAAGGAAAAGTTCTATGCCGACCTGATGGGCTATCTCGAGGACAAGCACCAGCCGGAAGAGGCCCTGGTGATCATGGGGGACATGAACATCTCCAGCACCGATCTCGACATCGGCATCGGCGAGGCCAACGCCAAGCGCTGGCTGCGCGAGGGTAAATGCTCCTTCCTGCCCGAAGAGCGGGAATGGATGGACAAGCTGCTGGCCTGGGGCCTGGTGGACACCTTCCGCACCCTGCACCCGGCCGAGGATCAGAAGTTTTCCTGGTTCGATTACCGCTCCAAGGGCTTCGACGACAACCGCGGCCTGCGCATCGACCTGGTGCTGGCCACCCAGCCCCTGGCCGCCAAGGCGGTGGAAGCGGACATCGACTACGAGCTGCGCGGCATAGAGAAGCCCTCTGACCACGCCCCCATCTGGACCACCTTCGAGCTATGAGCCCCTGGGCGCTGCTGGCCGGCGCCCTCGCCTGCTGCGCCTGGGCGCAGAAGCGCGGGGAGCTGGCCCTGCTGCGCTCCCAAGCCTGGCTGCAAGGGCTCTTCCTGGGCTCGGCCCTGGTGCTGCTGGTGCTCTGGCTGCTCAAGGCCGGCATAGAGCCCGGCCTTAAGGTGCATTTCCTGGGGCTGACCGCCGTTACCCTGGTGCTGGGCTGGCGCCTGGCCCTGCTGGCCGGGCTGCTGCCCCTGGGCCTGCTGGCCCTGGCTGGGCTGACGGCCTGGCAACATCTGGGGATCCAGCTGCTGGCCGGGGTGCTGCTGCCGGTGCTGCTTTCCGAAGGGGGGCGGCGGGTCGTCTATCGCTTCCTGCCCCACAACCTCTTCGTTTACTTCTTCTGTGCCGGCTTTTTCAACGCCGCCCTGGCCCTTATCGGCCAGATGCTGGCCATGGCCGCCTGGTTTTATTTCGGCGAGGGTTTCAAGGCGGAACAGGTGCTGGACAACTACCTGGTGCTGATGCCGCTGCTGGCCTTTCCCGAGGCCCTGCTCAACGGCATGGCCGTGACGGTGCTGGCCATCTACAAGCCGCACTGGCTGAAGGAATTCCACGACAGTGATTATCTCAACGACTAAGGCCAACATGAACATCCTGACCCTGCTGATCCTGGTGACCCTGCTGGCAGGCGCCATGATGCCCCTCCAGGCCGGCATCAATGCCCAACTGGCCAGGGGCGCCGGCGGTGCCATCTGGGCCGCCTTCATCAGCTTTGCCGTCGGTGCCCTGGCCCTCGGGGCCTACCTGCTGGTGCTGCGCCAGGCACCGCCCAGCCCACAGATGCTGGGGCAGCTGCCCTGGTGGCAATGGACAGGGGGGCTGCTCGGCGCCTTCTTCGTGGCGGTGGCCGCCTTCGTGGCCCCGAGGCTAGGGGCGGCGGCCTTCATCGCCATCTTGGTGGCAGGACAAATGTTGGCGTCCCTGCTCCTCGATCACCAAGGCTGGGTGGGCTACCTGCAGCGGGAAGTCAATGGTCCCAGGATTGCTGGCGCCCTGATGGTGATCGCCGGCGTCGTCCTTATTCGCCGCAACTGAGCAACGTCACTCGGCATGGAGGGCCTGGACCGGAGACAGGCGGCTGGCCCGCCAGGCCGGCAGGGCGCCGGCCAGGCCCCCGACGGTAGCCGCCAGCCCCAGGGACAACAGCAGATAGCCAAGGTGCAGCTCCAGCGGCAGGGCCGGCAAGGCCAGCCACAGCAGGCCCCTGATGCCCAGCAACAGCAGCATCCCCACCAGGCCCCCCAGCAGCGACAGCAGCAACGCCTCCCCAAGGAAGAGCCCCAGCAGCAGCCGCTGTGAACAGCCCAGGGCCCGCAGCAGGCCAATCTCCCCTTGGCGGTCATCCACGGCAATGGAGAGGATGGTAAAGACCCCTACCCCACCCACCAGCAGCGAGATGCCGCCGAGGCCGGCGATGGCGCTCTTGATGACAGAGAGGATCCTGTCGAGGGTGGCCAGCATGTCACTCTGGGTAAAGAGGGTGACATCGTCCCGGCCATGGCGGGCCTGCAGAGTCTGGCGCAATTGGCCGGTCAGCCGGTCCTCTGGGAAATAGGGCTGGTAGACCACGTCCACTTCCATCAGGCCGACGCGGTTAAAGAGGCTGAGCGCCTGGTCGGCGGGGATATAGACGACGTCGTCCAGGTCGAACCCGAGGAACTGCCCCTTGGAAACCATGGTCCCCACGACACGGAAACGGTAGCCGGCGATGTGCAGCAACTGGCCCAGGGCACCGCCTTGTGGAAAGAGCTCCCTGGCCATGCGGCTGCCCAGCACCGCCAGGGGCCGGCCAGGATCCTCCTTGGGCAGGAACTGGCCGCTGGCCACCGGGAACAGCCAGGCCTCCGGCATCTCGGCCCCCACCCCCATTATGTCGCTGGCACGGCTCAGGTGGCCGGCCTTGATGGTGCCGGTGCCGCCCACCACAGGTACCACTGCCGATACCCCGGGCAGGTGGCGAAGCGCCTCGGCATCCTCCAGGGTCAGAGGCCGGGTCGAGCCCAACAGGCTACCAAGGCCCTGGGTCTGGGTGCGCCCAGGGGTAATGGCCACCAGGCGGCTGCCGAACTGGGAGAAGCTGTCCAGTACATAGAGCCGCACCCCTTCCCCTATGGCGGTGAGCAATGTCACCGCCAGTATGCCGATGGCAATGCCCAGCACAGAGAGGCCGGTGCTGAGCCGCCCCTGGCGCAATGAGCCCAGGATCCAATCGAGGGCGTCGGCACTACGCATCAGCGGCCTCCCCTCAAGCTGGTCACCGGCTCCAACCTGGCGGCCCTTCTCGCCGGCAGCCAGGAAAACAGCAGTCCCACCCCTATGCCCAGCAACATGGCGGCAGGCAGGCTCCAGGGCACCAGGTGCAGCGGGAACTCGGGCCAGAACCAGGCGGCCAGCAACAAGGTGCTCTCCCCCAGAACCATGCCCAGCAGGGCACCCGTGCCCGAGAGCAGCGCCGCCTCACAAAGGAAGATGGCCCTGACCTGGCCTGTGCCCGCGCCCAGGGCCTTCAAGAGCCCCACTTCGGGGATGCGCTGCTGGACGTTGATGAGGCTGATGTTCATCAAGAGGATGCCGGCCACCGCCAGGCTGATGGCGGCGATGCCGCTGACGGCGGCCGTCAACACCGTCATGATGTCGCCGAAGGTGGCCAGCAAGGCGTCGGGGGAGATGAGGGTCACGTCCGCCTCGCCTTGATGGCGCTCGGCGATGAGCCTAAGCAATTCGGCCCTGACCCCGGCTGGCGCCCCACCGCTTTTGCTTTGGATGAAGAGGCGGAACAGGCCCTGGGTGTCGAACAGGGCCTCGGCCGAGGCAACCGGCACCAGCAGATCGTCCGAGATGTCCACCCCCATGGCGCTGCCGGTGCCGCCGAAGATCCCCAATACCCGGCAACGGGCCGGCCCCAGCCGCAACTGTTGCCCTAGCGGGCTCTGGTTGCCGAAAAGATCCTCGGCCAGCTTGCCTCCCAGCACGCAGACCGCCTGGGCCTTGCGGGGATCCCCTGGCGGCAGCCCCCTGCCCTGCAGCAGCCGGAGATGGTGGGTTTCGAAGAACTCGGCCGTGGTGCCTAGGGTCATCACCTCCCTGGCCCGGCCGCCGAAAGCCACCTCCAGTTGGCCCACCACCAGGGGCGCAAAGCGCAGCCTGGGCAGGCGGTGGGCCAGGAAGGCCATGTCGTCCAGGGTCAGCTCCCGGGCGGCGGCCCCGGTCAAAGGCGGCAACGTACCGGTGGTTTCCTTGCGCCCGGGCAGCATCACCAGCAGATCGCGGCCGATGAAGGCGAACTCCTTTTCCACATAGCTCTTGGCTCCTTGGCCCAGGGCGATAAGCAGCAACACCGAGGCCACCGAGATGGCCATGGCCAGCAGCAGCATGGGGCCGCGCAGCCCTTGGCTAAGCAGGCTCCTGACGGCGAAGCCCAGCAGGTCGGAGGCCCTCATCCGCTGTCTTCCACTATGGCGCCATCAATCATGCGCAGCCGGCGCCTGGCCCGCTTACCCACCTCCATGTCATGGGTGACCAGCACCAGGGTGATGCCCTGGCGGTTGAGATCTTCCAAGAGGGAAATGACCTGGCCGCCGGCCTTGGAATCCAGGTTGCCGGTAGGCTCGTCCGCCAGCAGCAGCTGCGGCTTGGCGGCCATGGCCCTGCCTATGGCCACCCGCTGCTGCTGGCCGCCGGATAGCTGGTGGGGGAGATGTGCCGCGCGGTCGGTCAATTGCAGATCCGCCAGCAGCGCCTGGATACGGGCCTGGCGCACTTTGGGCGCCACCCCGGCCAGCACCAGCGGCAGGGCCATGTTGTCGGCGGCGCTCAGGCGCCGGACCAGATGGAAGGATTGGAACACGAAGCCCACATGGCTGGCCCTGAGCCGGGTCCGCTCCTCCTCCGACAGGTGGCGGGTGGCGGTGCCGGCCAGGCGGTATTCCCCTTCGTCCGGCCTGTCCAGCAGCCCCAGTACGTTGAGCAGGGTCGACTTGCCCGAACCGGAGGGGCCCATCACCGACACATAGTCCCCTTTGGCGATCTGGAGATCGACCCTGTCCAGCCCCTTGACCTGCTGGCCGCCCAGCTCAAAGCGCCGGCTCACCCCTTGCAGCTCAATCATGCTTGGGTACCGCCGCCTTGCCTGGCGCCACCTGGGGATCCGTCGGGGTCAGCACTATGAGATCGCCATCGGCAAGGCCAGCGCGAATGGCCACCTGTTGCCAATTGCCAAGGCCAGTAGTCACCGACACCTTGGACAGCAGGCCGTTAGGATCCAGCCGGTAGATACTGCCGTCAGGCAGCAAGGCCTCGGCCGGCACATAGAGGCTGTCCTTGACCTTGTCGGTGATGATCTCCACGTCCGCCGAGTAGCCCACCAGCAGCGTCTTGCCATCGCTGGGTTTGTCCTTGAGCTTGACCTCCACCTCCACGGTACGGGACTGCTTTTCCCTGTCCAGCACGTAAGGGGCGATACGGCTGACCAGGCCTTCGAAGCGCTGGCCGGGAAAGGCGTCCAGGGTCACATGCACCGCCTGGGCCAGGGCCACCTTGGCCGCATCCACTTCGTCGATGGGGGCCGAGATCAGCAGGCAGCTATCGTCGATGAGGTCGATGGCCGGCAGGGTCGGCACCCCAGGGGGCGAGGGAATGAGGTATTCCCCCTCTTCACCGTTCACCTCGGCCACCACCCCGGCGAAGGGGGCGCGCAGTTCGCTCTTGGCCAGCTGCGCCTCGGCCAGCTGCTGGCCGGCCTTGGCTTCTTCGAGGCCAGCTTCGGCCCCTTCGCAGTTGGCTTTGCCTTCGTCCAGCTTGGTCTTGGCGTCGTCCAGGGATTGGCGGGATATCAGGGCCCTGGCCACCAGGGCTTTGACCCTTTTGAACTCCCGCTCGGCAAAGTCGGCCTGCAAACAGGCCTGGTGGCGAGCCTGCTGGGCCACCTCCACACCGGCCCTGGCCTTGGCCAGGGCCGCCTTGAAGTCGTCCTGCCAGAGGGCCAGCATCAACTGGCCGGCCTTGACCCTGTCCCCTTCGGTGACCAGCAACCTGTCGATGGGGCCGCCGATGGACAAGGACAGGTAGGCCCGGTGGCAAGCCTTGACGGTGCCGGCCCTGGTGTTGGCCACCAGGGATTCCACCTCGCCCCGCTGCACCTTGGCCATGGGCAGCACCAGGGGCGATGCCGGCCTCAGCCAGAGGTAGGCGGCGATGCCGACCAGGGGCAGCAGCAACAGCAAGCCTTTGAGTTTCATGCCTTCTCACTGGAGTTTGATACCAGCTTAAGTGTGGCAGCGGCTGAGCCCAGGGCCAGGAAAAGGCGATAAAAAAAGGCTCCCGAAGGAGCCTTTTCATCAGAAGGAAGTGCGGCGGTAATTGCGGTAACGCGGCAGCCAGAAATTCTTGTCGATGGCGGCGATCAGCGCCTCGTCCGAGGTATCCAGGGCCACATCGTCCAACTGGGCCTGTTTGGCCACGGCCAGGGCGATGTACTTGCTCACCTCGCGGATCTCGCCAAGGGGCGGCAGCACAGGGCCAGTGCCGTCGTTGGCCAGGGGCGAGCACTCGGCCAGGGCCTTGGAGGCGGCCATCAGCATGTTGTCGGTGACCCGTTTTGCCTTGGCGGCAAGCACTCCCAGGCCGATGCCGGGGAAGATGTAGGAGTTGTTGCACTGGGCAATGGCCACCTTGTCGCTGCCCACCAGGGCCGGCGGGAAGGGGCTGCCGGTGGCGACCATGGCCTGGCCGTCGGTCCAGTTGAGGATCTCCTGGGGCGTGGCTTCCACCCTGGAGGTGGGGTTGGACAGCGGCATCACCATGGGGCGTTCACAACCGGCATGGAGGGCCCTGATCACCTCTTCGGTAAAGAGGCCGCGCTGGCCGGACACCCCGATGAGGATGCTGGGCTTGGCGTTCTGGATCACCTCGAGCAGGGAGATGTTCTTGCTCTCCACCTGCCACTCCTTGAGCAGGGCCACGTCCTGGCCCAGCCTCGCCTGGAAGGACATCAGGTTGGGCATGGAACTGGTCAGCAGGCCCCAGCGGTCCACCATGAACACCCGGGCGCGGGCTTGTGCGTCGGTAAGGCCCTCAGTCTTCATGGCGGCGACGATCTGCTCGGCGATGCCGCAGCCGGCACTGCCCGCTCCCAAGAACACCACCTTCTGGTCCTTGAGCTGCTCGCCCTTGGCCTTGCAGGCGGCCCAGAGGGTGCCGACGGTGACGGCGGCAGTGCCCTGGATGTCGTCGTTGAAACAACAGACCTTGTCCTTGTAGCGCTCCAGCAGCGGCATGGCGTTGCCCTGGGCGAAGTCCTCGAACTGCAGCAGGGCGCTGGGCCAGCGGCGCTTGACGGCCTGGATGAAGGTGTCGACGAACTCGTAGTATTCGTCACCGCTGATGCGGCTCTGGCGCATGCCCATGTACATGGGGTCGTTCAGCAGATCCGGGTTGTTGGTCCCCACGTCCAGCACGACCGGCAGGGTGTAGGCCGGGCTGATGCCGCCACAGGCGGTATAGAGGGACAGCTTGCCGATGGGAATGCCCATGCCGCCGATGCCCTGGTCGCCCAGGCCCAGGATCCGCTCGCCGTCGGTGACCACTATCACCTTGACGTTCTGCTTGGTGGCGTTCTGGAGGATGTCGTCGATATGGTCCCTGTCCTCGTAGGAGATGAACAGGCCCCTGTGGGTACGGTAGATCTTGGAAAATTCCTGGCAGGCCTGGCCGACGGTGGGCGTGTAGATGATTGGCATCACCTCTTCGAGATGCTCTTCGAGCAGGCGGTAGAAGAGGGTCTCGTTGTTGTCCTGGATGGAGCGCAGGTAGACGTGCTTGTCCAAGTCGGAGGTGCAGCTGGAGAACTGGGCATAGGCCCTTTCCTTCTGCTCTTCTATGGTTTCCACGTACTGGGGCAGCAGGCCCAGCAGGTTGAAGTGGATACGCTCCTGACGCGTGAAGGCGCTGCCCTTGTTCAGCAGCGGCGACTCCAGCAGGGCCGGCCCCGCATAGGGAATGTAGAGGGGGCGCTTGGGGGCTTGGCTCATTGCACTTAATCCTTGGGCACGGGACGGGGGCGGCCAGCATCGTCGATGGCCACATAGGTAAAGAGGGCTTCGGTCACGCAATACCTTTCGGTGCTACCGGAGCGCAGCAGCGGCTTGATCCAGACTTCCAGCTTGATGGTAATGGAGGTATTGCCGATACGGGTACAGTCGCCGTAGACACAGACCACATCACCAACCTTGACCGGCTGGTGGAAGGTCATGCCTTCGACGGCGACGGTGGCGATACGACCGCGGGCAATTTCGGTGGCGAGGATGCCACCGGCAAGGTCCATCTGGGACATGAGCCAGCCACCGAAAATGTCACCATTCTGGTTGGTGTCGGCAGGCATGGTCTGGGTACGGATAACGAGATCACCCTTGGGGTGGCGTTTGGCGTCGGTCATACAGCAGCACTCCTCGAAAAGAGGCTGTTAACTATACCTATGCCAAGGCCTTTTTGCCATGCTCAGTCGGGTTGGCCAAAGGCCTGGCCGCCACGCTTGAAGGCTTGTTCCATCACCAGGGCCAGTTCGAGGTAGCGGGCCCCTTCCACCTTGGCGGCCGGCCTTATCCCCTGCCCCTTCATGCGCTCAGCCAGTTGGTTGAACCAGTGGCGATCGCCGGGGGTCAAGGGCTTGCGCCCTTCCTTGCCCAGCCACAGCAAGCTTTGCACCGGCAGGCTGAGCAGCAGCAAGGCCATCATCAGTTGCGGGTTTTCCAGGGTCTGCTCGGAGAACTTCATGCTCAAGATGAACCAGGCCAAGGCCAGGCCCGGTACCCAATAGAGCAGCAGGCGGGACAACAAGACGCTCTGGGTCAGGGGGAAGCGCAGCATCAGGCTGCTTTTGACCGGCCAATGCTTGAGCAAGCGGTAACCGTCACGAATCAATTCCCACATGGCGGTTGTCTCCCCAGGAACGAAAGGCATAGGGCTATTGTGGACCAAAACCCGTGGCGCTGACAGTGTCTGGTCAGCTTTGTACTGTCAGATACCTAAATGGCCTCAAGTTATACTTCCAGGCAGCCGATCAGGAACAAGACCTAACATCAGGGGATCCTCATGTTGACCGCCCTATCCATCCGCAACCGGCTTATCCTGGTCATCAGCCTGCTGATGACCCTGGCCTTGTTGCTCAACTCCTTCATCACCCTCTATAGCGAGCATCAGCTCATCACCCACAAGGTGACCAAGGAAGAGCTACCCGCCAAGCTGAAGGCGATCCGCAATGAGATCCAGGCCGACATCAAGCCGGCCATGGCCAACGCCAGGCAGCTGGCCCTGGACCCCTTCATCCACCAGTGGATTGAGGACGGCGAGCCGGCGGACCAGCGCCAGCAACAGCTGCTAGCCAAGTTGACCGCCATCAAGAAGAGCTTTGGCGCTGACACTGTCTTCGTGATGACGGGGGGCAAACATCGGGCCATCGACGATAAGGGCTTGCAGGGCAGTTTCGACCGCAACAATCCCAATTTCACCTGGTTTTTCCGCATCCAGGACAGCGGCAAAGACAGCGACCTGGCGTTCGACGTGGACACCTCAGGCCAGGCCCGTTTCTTCGTGGATATCACCATGCGGGACCTCAGCGGGCATTTCCTGGGCATCGCCGGTGTGGGCTTCAACATCAGTTCCCTGGCCGACAAGATCCGCAACTACCGGCTGGAACAGAGCGGCTATGTCTACCTCACCGACAGCAGCGGCAAGATACGGATCCACCCTGACGATTCCCAGAACGGCAAGCAGCTGGACCAAGGCCCCACCGCCGATTTGGCATCCACTCTGCTCCAGAGCGGCTACCACCAGGGGCTTATCGAGCGGGACGGCAAAACCGTCATGATAGCGGCCATCAGCGTCCCCGACGTGGACTGGGTATTGGTGGCCGAAGTACCGAGAAGTGAAGTGCTGGCCTCGGTCAACAAAGCCACCTATACCGCTATCGCCGTGGCCCTGGCGGTGCTGGTATTGGGCATTGGCCTGGCGATGCTGGTGGCCAACAGCATTGCCAGGCCGGTAAGGGACGTGGCGGAGCGCCTCGAGCAGGTCGGCGCCGGCGGTGGCGACCTCTCGGTACGGATCCCCATCAAGGGTGACGACGAAATCGCCCGCCTCAGCAGCGGTTTCAATCAGTTCGTCACCCAGCTCCAGCAGATGGTCAGGGACATGGCCCAGACCGCCGAGGCCCAACACCACAGCGCCGATGAAGTGAGGGATATCGCCGAGCGGGGCTCCAATGCCTCGGCCAGCGTCAGGGATCAGACCACATTGGTGGCCACCGCCATCACCGAGATGGGCGCCACTGTGCAGGAAATTGCCGCCAATGCCGCCAACGCCGCCCAGGTGGCCCAGGCGGCCTCAGAGCAGGCAGAAGCTGGCCGTAGCGAAGTCAGTGCCAACATCAATGCCATAGGCAACCTCTCCGGTCAGTTGGACAAGGCCTCGGGGGTCATCAATACGGTGGCGCAGCAATCGGTGCAGATTGGTTCCATCCTGGACGTCATCCGCAGCATTTCGGAACAGACCAACCTGCTGGCACTCAACGCCGCCATCGAAGCGGCCCGTGCCGGCGATGCAGGGCGGGGCTTTGCGGTGGTGGCAGACGAGGTCAGGAGCCTGGCATCGAGGACAGCCCAGAGCACCGAGGAGATCCAAGGCATGATCACCCAGCTCCAACAGGACACCCAGAGCGCCGTCACCACCATGGGGGCCGGCAAGAGCATGGCCGATGACGCCGTGGCCGCCGTCAATAAGCTGGGGGGGCTTTTCGGGGAGATCACCCAGAAGGTGGTGCAGATCTCCGACATGAACCTGCAGGTGGCCACGGCCACGGAGGAGCAATCCAGCGTGGTCAATGACCTTAACCGCAACGTGGAAAGCATTAACCTGTCATCACAGGACGCTTCCAATGCCGCCAACGCCTCGGCCCAGACCGCCAGGCGCATGCACCAGCTGTCCGGTGACCTGGCAGCCCTGGTGGGACGCTTCCGTTACTGACAGAAAAAAAGAAAGGCCAGTAAAAACTGGCCTTTGGTTTTTTGCAGTACCGACATCGTACATTGGGATCTAACTGCACGGTACCTTTCTATTTTTCGCTGCTTGCTATTTCTTATTATCCCGCTTCTAGGCGGTTGTTTTTATTTGCGATTGCTATCCCTTTCTTTTTTACCTGGTCAATTCCTTTGCCCAGGCTTCTCCCCCAACGAGAATTTATTCTTCGGCTTACCTGAAAACCAAGGTAATCGAAGTGTCATCATCATATGGAGTCATGACGCGCACGTAAAGCAACCGCTCTAAAAAAAGCCACTGGACGGACCAGAAGGTTGACGCCAACGTCAACTTTTTGCTTTGCCCGCGCCATCGCCTTCCATTGCGGAGGGTTCGGGGTGGATCCCCAGGTAGGCCAGCTCAGCCAAAAGAAAATGCGCCATGCGGGCCACACAGGCTTCCCCTTCGGTAATCGCCTCCTCGGCACGGTGAAATTCCATGATGTTGATCTCGGCCAGCCGAGGCTTGAGCTCCAGCTCGGGTGGGTCACCGGCCATGCGGGCACGGGTGATCCTCTCCTGCATGATGTTGATGGCGCCGCTCATCACTCCCCACATGGACGGCAGAGGCAACTCCTTGGCTTCCTTTTCGGGGCGGATGCGGTTGAACCACTGCCTGAAGACGCTTTCCTCTTCTTCCTCTTCCTCTTCGGTATTCACCTGATGGTGAACATCGCTGGCCAGGTTGACGGCGATCACCACTTCGGCGCCCATGGCCCTGGCCAGGGAAACGGGGACAGGGTTGACCACAGCCCCATCTATAAGTAGGTGGCCATCCCGGTAGATAGGGACGAACAGGCCAGGCATGGCACAGGATGCCCTTACCGCCGACACCAGATCCCCTTCTTCAATCCAATGCTCACGCCCGGTGTGCAACTCTGTCGCGACGACCGCGAACGGCAACTTGGTTTGGGAAAAATCGTTCTGGTTCATGCCGTTGGAGATGACATTGAACACCTTCTCGCCGGAGAAAAGGCCACGGCCGCTGAAGCTGGGATCCAGCAGGGACATCACCTGCAGCCGGGTAAAACCCCGTACCCACTTCTCCAGCACGCCCAGCCGACCTCCGGCGTAGGCGGCGCCCACCAGGGCGCCGATGGAGCAACCTGCCACCAGATCCGGTTTGATGCCCAGCTTGGCCAAGCCGTTGAGGATACCGATATGGGCCCATCCCTTGGCGGCCCCACTGCCAAGCGCTATGCCCAGAACGGGCCTGCGGGTGCCGGTCATGAAGTTTCTCTCCTTACTGCTATGACCTCAGGTTATCAGCTGAGGGCTGAGGGCCCAAGCAATGCCATGGCCCAATACTGCAATGGATCATGAATGAACGCATCAGCGACTTACCCAGCTTCTCTCTGGCCGCGCAGCAGGCCCAGCAAAGCGCTATTTTTAAAGCTACTGTACTTTGGGCAACTAAGCCCCATTTGGGCCGAGGAGGCTTGCCATGACAGAGAAAAAAGAACATGAAGATGTCGATCGTCGCTTCAGCCATCGCCGAAAAGGCCGCGAAAGGCGGGAAGAAATGCGCTGGGAACCTGATAAGGAAGACCGGCGCCATGGGAAGGGTCGCCGCAAGGAAGACATCGAAAACGATATGTGGCGGAGCTAGGGGTTGTTTTTCCCCAAGATAAGTCGCATAACATAATTATTGGAGTTTCCGGGAAGGCGTTCGATGTTGTCACTCCCTCTACCACTGCGCAGGTTGTTCTGGGTCATGTTGTTCGCCCAGGTCGCCTGGATCGGGCTCGGTGACGCCTCGGCGGCACCAGTGGGAGACGGTTACAACCTCAGCCAACCCCAGGAAAACCAAGCTGTCGCCGACTTCGACGACCTGCCGCTGCTGCCGCTGTCCGGCCCCAGCACCTGTAATGTCTTGGCCTGGCACCTGGAGCCGGAACAGACACCAGTAGTAGCCCTGTCGGATCCGCGCTACCGCCCCCCTGCCCGCGCCTCACCATGAACTGTTATTGCTGCTTATACATATAACAATTCAGTTCAGTAGAGGTATTTATGAACACATTCTCCCTGATCCCCACCATTGGCATGGCCGATGTGGAACACTTTGCCGATGCCGAATATCCTGCCCAGTTGAGCCTGGAAAGCCCCGCCGCCTGGATCACCACCGACTTCGCCCGCCGCGCCCCCATGGTTATAGAGCATGACGTCAAGATTGATGACGCCCTCTTCATGATGAAAAAGGCCCACGTCAAGGCCAAGCTGGTAGTGGACGTCCAGAACCGCTTCCTCGGCATCGTCAGCGCAGGCGATCTCCAGAGCCACAAGGTGCTGATGGCAGCCACCAACAAGGGCATTCCCCGTAACGAAGTCACGGTGCGGGATGTGATGACCGACAAGTCCCACCTGCATGGCTTCGCCTATCAGGAGCTGGAAAGCGCCAGCATTGGCGATGTGCTTTATACCCTGCAGGAACTGGGCGAACAGCACATACTGCTGCTGGACAAGAAGAGCAACAACCTGCGCGGCATGATCTCCGCCGCCGATATAGCCCGGGCCCTGCATATCCCCTTGGATATCACCCAGCGCGCCCACAGCTTCGCGGAAGTCTTCCACGTACTGAAGTCCGCTTGAGTTTTCTTCTGACATGAAAAAAGCCGGCCCTTAGGCCGGCTTTTTCGTGGTTCAGGCGTGTTCCGCCGTCACCCTTTCCATCTCGCTGAAGCGCTCCTGCATACTGCTGGAGGGCTCGCTGGTCATCAGGCTCACTACCCAGATGGCCAGGCTACAGAGGATAAAGCCGGGGACTATCTCGTAGAGGTAGCTGGACAGCGGCTTGCCGTCGATGGTGACGGGGCCGTAGATCCAGAACAGCACTGTCGCCGCCCCAACCAGCATACCGGCCATGGCGCCCTGCAACGTCATGCGCTTCCAGAACAGGCTGAAGATGATGACGGGGCCAAAGGCGGCACCGAAACCGGCCCAGGCGTTGCTGACCAGGTGCAGTATGCTGTTCTCCGGGTTCCAGGCCAGGGCGATGGCGACGATGGAGACCAGCAGCACGGACAGCCGGCCCACCAGCACCAGTTCCTTCTGGCTGGCGTCCCGGTGTACGAAGGCCTTGTAGAAGTCCTCGGTCAGGGAGCTGGAGGTGACCAGCAACTGTGAGGAGATGGTGCTCATGATGGCCGCAAGGATGGCCGCCAGCAGGAAGCCCCCCACCAGCGGATTGAACAGGAACTGGGAGAAGACGATGAAGATGGTCTCGGGGTCGGCGAGGCTCATCTGGGTCTTGGCCACGTAGGCGATGCCCACGAAACCGGTCGCCATGGCGCCGATGATAGAGACCAGCATCCAGGAGATGCCGATGCGGCGTGCCGTCTTGATATCACGGACAGAGCGGATGGCCATGAAGCGCACTATGATGTGCGGCTGGCCGAAATAGCCCAGGCCCCAGGCCAGCAGGGAAACGATGCCCAGCAGGGACACGTTCTGCAGTACCCCGCTTTGGGCCGCGTCCTTGAAGAGGTCCAGGTAGAGGGGATTGAGGCCATGGACCTTGCCCACGGTAGCGCTGACACCACCCAGGTCGGTGAAAGCCACGATTGGCACTATCACCAGGGCCATCAGCATGATGCAGCCCTGCACGAAGTCGGTCATGGACACGGCCAGGAAGCCGCCGAACAAGGTGTAGGCGCAGACCACACCGGCGGTGATGATGAGGCCAGTACCGTAGGAAAGGCCGAAGGAGCTGTCGAACAGCTTGCCCCCGGCGACCAGGCTGGCCGAGGTGTAGAGGGTGAAGAAGATGATGATCACCAGTGAGGACAGCATGCGCAACTGGCGCTTCTCGTCCTCGAAACGGTTTCCGAAGAAGTCGGGGATGGTGATGGAGTCGTTGGCCACTTCGGTGTAGGTGCGCAGGCGCGGCGCCACCACCACGTAGTTGAGGTAGGCACCTATGGTCAGGCCCACGGCAATCCAGATCTGGGACAGACCTGAGACATAGATGGCGCCAGGCAGGCCCATCAGGATCCAACCACTCATGTCAGAAGCGCCGGCGGAAAGGGCCGTTACTGCCGGGCCAAGGCCGCGGCCCCCCAACATGTAACCCGAGATGTCGTCCGTCGATTTTTTGTAGGCATACAAACCAATGCCCAGCATGGCAATAAAATAGGTCGCCAACGAAATAAGCGTGCCAGTTTCCACTCTGCCTCCTCGTAATAGGGTGACTTTATCGGTTTTGGTCGTTGCCTCTCGTCAGGGAAGGCAGCACCAAAACAGCCATTTCATTTGAATTCGAACAAACACCTTAACATGCCGGCGAGCAGATTTCGCCCCCCAGACTGGCCGGAGACCCCGGCAGATGCCCACTATCGCAGAAAAACGCGAGGAAACCGCTAAAAAAGCGCACAGGCCCAAAGCGGGCCAATAAAATACCCCAGGCCAAAATAGCCCGGGGTAATAAAAAATCAGGCCAGCCTGCTACGGCGGGCCTCAATGGTTATTAAATGCGAATGCCGCCGTCGATTTCCAGCACGCGAGCGGTGAAATAGTCATTTTCAAAGATGAACTTCACACCGTGGGCAATCTCTTCCGGCAGGCCGAGGCGGCCAACGGGGATGGCCTGCTCCATGCGGGCAATGGCTTCCGGCTTCATCTGGTCGGTCATGGCGGTCTTGATGACGCCAGGCGCTATGGCACCGGTACGGATGCCGTAGCGGGACAGTTCCTTGCCCCAGGTCACCGCCATGGTGGCCACTGCCGCCTTGGAGGCGGAGTAGTTGGTCTGGCCCATGTTGCCGGAACGGGAAACGCTGGAGATGTTGATGATCACCCCTTTGGCGCCCTTGGCCACCATGGTGGCGGCGGCTTCACGGCCACAGAGGAAGGTGCCGGTCACGTTGACGTTGATGACGGACTGGAACTGCTCCAGGCTCATCTTGGTCAGCTGCCCGTCCTTGGCCTTGAGCAGCATGCCGTCACGCATGATGCCGGCGTTGTTGATGAGGCCGTTCAGGGTACCGAAGTCTTCACCGATCTGCTTGAAGGTGGCCTCGACGGCCGCCTCGTCGGTGATGTTGCACTCGTAGCAACGGGCCTCGGAGCCAGCCCCTTCCACCAGGCTCTTGGAGGTGGCCAGATCGTCGCCGTTAACGTCGATAAGGGCTATCTTGGCGCCGTTTTCGGCCAGCATCACGGCCATGGACTGGCCCAGGCCGCGGCCGGCACCAGTGATGGCAATTACAGCGTTCTTCAAATTCATTGTCACTCCTCGAACAACGCCAGCAGGGACGAGAAGTCCTTGGTGCCGTTGCCTTTCTTGTTATGCATTTGGTAGAGCGAGCGCGCCAGGGCGCCCATGGGCACAGGGGCTGCCACTTCGCCGGCGGCGCCCATGGCCAGTTCCAGATCCTTGCTCATCAGCTGGCTCATGAAGCCGCCTTGGTAGCCCTTGGAGGCCGGGGCGTTTTCCATGACGCCGGGCACGGGGTTGTACTTTTCCAGCACCCAGTTACCGCCTGAGCTGACCTTCATGATGTCGGACAGCACCTTGGGATCCAGGCCGTGGGCCATGCCCAGCTTGAGAGACTCGCAGGTGCCGGCCATCAGCACCGACAGCAGCATGTTGTTGCAGATCTTGGCCACCTGGCCGGCACCGTCGCCGCCGGCATGGAAAATGTTGGCGCCCATGGCGTCCAGCACCGGCTTGGCGCGCTCGAAGGCCTGGTCAGAACCACCGACGATGAAGGTCAGGGTGCCGGCCGCGGCGCCGGCGGTGCCGCCGGAAACGGGGGCATCGACGAAGTCGATACCGGCAACCCGGGCGGCCTCGTGGACCTTCTTGGCGGTAGCCGCGTCTATGGTGGAGGAGTCGATGACCAGTGCCCCTTCGGCGAGCTTCGCCAACAGGCCCGTTTCACCAAGGTAAAGCCCGGCCACATGGCGGCCGGCGGGCAGCATGGAGACAACCACCTCGCACTGGGCGGCATCGTCGGCACTGCCGGCGCTGGCACCGGCTTCCACCAGCTCTGCCACCGCCTGGGTGTTGAGATCCACCGCCATCACTTCATGGCCGGCCTTCAACAGGTTTTTGGCC
This sequence comes from Gallaecimonas kandeliae, assembly GCF_030450055.1. Classification (NCBI taxonomy): domain Bacteria; kingdom Pseudomonadati; phylum Pseudomonadota; class Gammaproteobacteria; order Enterobacterales; family Gallaecimonadaceae; genus Gallaecimonas; species Gallaecimonas kandeliae. The sequence continues at coordinate 1,296,444 of NZ_CP118480.1, read as the reverse complement.
ATGGGGCCACCCATGTTGCCAAGGCCGATAAACGCGATTTTCATAGCCACTCCTTAGATATTTGCCAGGGGATGGAGATCCCAGGGGCTCTCGAAGAACCGGGCCAGCACGGCGCCGTCTACGTCTGCCACCGACTTGAAACGCCAGTTGGGGTTGCGGTCTTTCTCGATGAGCAGTGCCCGGACCCCTTCTTGGAATTCACCGAACTCGCCGCAGCGCCAGGAAAGCCCCGCCTCGAGGCGGAAAGCGTCGGCCAGGCTGAGCTGGCCGCCACGCTTGAGCTGCTCGAAGACGATGGAGGCCGACAGGGGGCTGCCGTGCTTGAGGGCATCGCGGGCCCTGGCCAGCCAGCTGTCTTCCGTCTCCAGGCCACAGATCCTGTCCACTATGGCCGCCAGATCCTCGCCTTCGCAGAGGTGGTCTATGGCTTCCTGGTGGCCCTTGACCTGGCCGCGGGGCAGCTTGACCCGGGCCGGCTGTTCCAGGGCTTTCAGGGCCTGGCTCAGCTTCTCGTGGTTGAGGCTCAGGGTCTCACCCCAGTTGACGTGGCAGAGGGCATCGAAGAGGCGGCCCTTGTCTTCGGAGGGGATGAAATGGTCGGCCAGGCCCACATAAAGGGCGTCGGCGGCATTGATGTTGGCACCGGTCAGGCCGAGGAAGAGGCCGCACTTGCCCGGCATGCGGGACAGGAAGTAGGTGCCACCCACATCAGGGTAGAGGCCTATGGTGATCTCCGGCATGGCGATGCGGGCCGTTTCCGTCACCACCCGGTGGGAGGCGCCGCTCATCAGGCCGAGGCCGCCGCCCATGATGATGCCGTGACCCCAGATCAGCACCGGCTTCTTCAGGCAGTGGATCTGGTAATCCAGGCGGTATTCCTTCAAGAAGAACTGCTCAACCGCCTGGCCGCCGTTGTCACCGTCTTTCATGGCGTTGTAGAGGGCGACCACGTCGCCGCCGGCGCAAAAGGCCTTCTCCCCTGCCCCTTCCAGCACCACCATCACGACGCGGTGGTCTTCTTCCCAGGCCTTGAGCTGGGGACCCAGCAGGTCGATCATGGCCTCGGAGAGGGCGTTGAGGGACTTTTCGCTGTTGAGCCTGGCTACCCCTATGCATTTGCCGTTGGCGGTATCCAGCTCTTCGAATTGGACGATATCGCTCATTGGTTCTGCCATTTGGGTTGACGTTTTTCCAGGAAAGCCTGAACCCCTTCCTTCTGGTCATGGCCGTCGAAGAGCTTGACGAAATACTCGCGCTCCTTGCCAAGGCCTGTGTGCAGCGGCGCGTGGCGGCAGCTCTGCACCAGCTTCTTGCAAAGGGCCACGGCCTGCGGGCTCTGGTTGCCCACCTGGCGGGCCAGCTTCATGGCGGCGTCGAAGCTTTCACCCTTGGCCACCACTTCTTCTACCAGGCCTATCTCCAAGGCCTTGGTCGCGTTGAGCTGCTCGCCGCAGAGGATGACGCGCTTGGCCCAGCCCTCGCCCACCAAGTGGGTCAGGTTCTGGGTACCGCCGGCGCAAGGCAGCAGGCCGACCTTGGCTTCCGGCAGGGCCATGACAGCCTGCTCTTCGGCGATGCGCAGATCACAGGCCAGGGCCACTTCCAGGCCACCACCCATGGCATAGCCGTTGATGGCGGCGATGGACACGCCGCGGAAGTCGGAGAGGGTTTCGAAGGCACGACCGAAGAGGTGGGCCATGTCACCGGCCACGTCCTTGTCGCCGTCGGCAAAGATCTTGAGATCGGCACCGGCACTGAAGAACTTCTCACTGGCCGAGCACAGCACCAGGGCATAGACGCTCTTGTCGGCGTTCAGCTTTTCCACTGTGGCGGCCAAGCCGCGCAGGCTTTCTGCCGTCCAGGTGTTGGCCGGCATGTTGTTCATGGTCAGCACGGCCACGTGGCCGTCGATGCGCAAATCCAAAGGTGCTTGCATGGTGCCTCCTTACAGAATGGGGTTGGCGTGCTCCGCCAGCAGGCGGCGGCCGACGATGAGCCTCATGATCTCGTTGGTGCCTTCCAGGATCTGGTGGACACGCACGTCACGCACATGGCGCTCCAGGGGATACTCCTGGATATAACCGTAGCCGCCGTGGAGTTGCAGGGCCTCATTACAGACCTTGAAGCCCACGTCAGTGGCGAAACGCTTGGCCATGGCGCAATAAGCGGTGCGCTCGGGATCTTTCACGTCGAGCTTGTAGGCCGCCAGGCGCACCAGTTGGCGCGCCGCCACCAGCTCGGTGGCCATGTCAGCCAGCTTGAACTGCAACGCCTGGAAAGCGGCCAGGGGCTTGCCGAACTGCTGGCGCTCCTGCATGTACTGGGTTGCGGTTTCCAGGGCCTGCTGGGCAGTGCCGATGGAACAGGTGGCGATGTTGATGCGACCACCGTCCAGACCCATCATGGCGAACTTGAAGCCCTCCCCTTCCTCGCCCAGACGGTAGCGGGCAGGGATGCGGACGTTCTCGAAGGTCACCATGCGGGTGGGCTGGGCGTTCCACCCCATCTTCTCTTCGGCCTTGCCGTAACCCACGCCCTCGGCGTCGGCGGGTACCACGAAGGCGCTGATACCGGCAGGACCGGCTTCGCCGGTGCGGGCCATTACCACCAGTACCTGGGTGCTGCCTGCGCCGCTGATAAAGACCTTGGCGCCGTTCAGCACATAGTCGTCGCCGTCACGGCGGGCAGAGGTGGTCAGGCTGGCGGCGTCGGAGCCGGCGCCCGGCTCGGTCAGGCAGTAGGAGGCGAGCCTCTCACCGGTGACCAGATCGGGGCAGAACTCTTCCACGGCTTCGGGGGTACCGAAGCTCGCCACCATCCAGGTCGCCATATTGTGGATGGTCATATAGGCCGTGGTGGGCGTACAGCCCATGGCCAGCTGTTCGAAGACGATGCTGGCGTCCAGGCGGGACAGCCCCAGGCCGCCGGCGGCCTCAGGGGTGTAGAGGCTCAGGAAGCCCAACTCGCCGGCATGCTTGATCACCTCAACCGGGAAATGGTGTTCCTTGTCCCAACGGGCGGCATTGGGAGCCAGTTCGCTCTGGGCGAACTGGCGGGCGGTTTCCTGGAAGGCCAGTTGGTCTTCGGTCAGATGAAAGTTCACAATCATCCCCTCTTACTTCAAATGGATGGTCATGTTGGGGCCGGAGGGAATGTCTTCGCTGAACCAGCGGGCGGTGATGGTCTTGGTTTCGGTATAGAAACGCACCGCCTGCTTGCCATAGGCATGCTGGTCGCCGTAGAAGGAACCCTTCCAGCCGGTGAAGCTAAAGAACGGCAGCGGTACCGGGATCGGTACGTTGATACCGACCTGGCCCACTTCGATTTCGTGCTGGTACTTACGGGCCGCGGCGCCACAAGCGGTAAAGATGGAGGTGCCGTTGCCAAAGGGGCTGGCGTTGACCAGGGCGATGGCGTCATCCAGGGAGTCGGCGTTGGTCAGGCACAGCACGGGGCCGAAGATCTCTTCCTTGTAGATGCGCATGTCCGGGGTTACGTCCGCGAACAGGGTCGGGCCGACCCAGTTGCCGGCCTCATGGCCTTTGAGGCTGAAGCCGGAGCCGTCCAGCAGGCAGGTAGCGCCTTCGTCCTTGCCGGACTGGATCAGTTCCAGTACCCGCTCCTTGGCCTTGGGCGAGATCAGGGGGCCGTAGGCCGCGTCAGGATCGTTCCAGAGGCCGGGACGGACCTTGGCCAGTTCGGCCTGGATGTCGGCCGCCCATTCCTGGGCCTCGCCCACCAGCACCACCACGGAGATGGCCATGCAGCGCTGGCCGGCGGCGCCGACGGAAGCGCCGACGATGTTGTTGATCACCTGGCGCTTGTTGGCGTCGGGCATCACCACCATGTGGTTCTTGGCGCCGGCAAAGGCCTGGACCCGCTTGAGGTTCTCGGTGCCGCGCCTGTAGATGTACTGGCCGACCGGCACAGAGCCCACGAAGGACAGGGCCTTGACGGCGGGGTTGTCCAGCAGGAAGTCCACTTGCTCCTTGCCGCCGTGCAGCACCTGCAGCACCCCTTTGGGCGCGCCGGCCTCGACGAACAGTTCAACCAAGCGGGTCGGGGTCAGGGGATCCTGCTCGGAAGGCTTGAGGATGAAGGTGTTACCGCAGGCGATGGCCAGGGGGAACATCCACAGCGGGATCATGGCCGGGAAGTTGAACGGGGTGATACCGGCGCAGACGCCCAGGGGCTGGGTCAGGCTGTAGCAGTCAATGCCGCGGGCCACGTTTTCTACCGTCTCGCCCATCATCAGGCTGGCGATGTTGGCGGCGTGCTCCACCACTTCGATACCGCGCCAGACGTCACCCTTGGCGTCTTCGAAGGTCTTGCCGGTCTCACCGGCCAGGATCTCGGCTATTTCGTCGTGATGGTCCTTCAGCAGCTGCTGATAGCGCAGCATGATGCGGGCACGCTGGGAAACCGGCGTCTCTTTCCATTCCATGAAAGCTTGCTTGGCGCTTTCCACCGCCGCTTCCATCTCGCCCTGGGTGGCGCAAGGCACCTTGGCGATGACGCTGTTGTCGGCAGGGTTGGTGACGTCGATGAATTGCTCGGTGCGGCTTTGCACGAACTCGCCGTCGATAAAGAGAGGTACTGTTTTCATGGCCGTTCCTTAAAGAAGTTCGATAGCGACGGCAGTGGCTTCACCGCCGCCGATACAAAGGGAAGCAACACCGCGCTTGAGGCCACGGTTCTTGAGGGCGTAGGCCAGGGTCACCAGCAGGCGGGCACCGGTACAACCGATGGGGTGGCCCAGGGCACAGGCGCCGCCGTTGACGTTGACCTTGGCGCTATCGAGACCCAGTTCGCGCACGGCCAGCATGGTGACCATGGCGAAGGCCTCGTTGATCTCGAACAGATCCACCTCGTCCTTGCGCCAGCCGGCCTTGTCCAGCACCTTCTGGATGGCGCCCACCGGCGCTATGGTGAATTCGCTGGGGTGCTGGGCGTGCTGGGCCTGGCCGACGATGCGGGCCAGGGGCGCCAGGCCGCGGGCCTTGGCATCGTCTTCACGCATCAGCACCAAGGCGGCGGCGCCGTCGGAGATGGAAGAAGAGTTGGCGGCGGTGATGGAGCCGTCTTTGGCGAAGGCCGGACGCAGAGTCGGGATCTTCTCGGGCATGGCCTTACCGGGCTGCTCGTCCACTTCCACCAATAGCTCGCCCTTGCGGGTCTGGATGCTGACCGGGGTGATCTCGCCGGCGAAGGCGCCACTGTCGATGGCGGCCTTGGCACGGTTCAGTGATTCGATGGCGAAAGCGTCCATGTCTTCACGGCTGATATCGTACTTGTCGGCCGTCTCCTGGGCGAAGGAGCCCATCAGGCGACCGGTGTAGGCGTCTTCCAGGCCGTCCAGGAACATGTGGTCCTTGACCTCGCCATGGCCCATGCGCAGCCCGCCGCGAGCCTTGGGCAGCAGATAAGGTGCATTGGTCATGGACTCCATGCCGCCGGCGACGATAACATCGGCGCTGCCGGCCTTGAGCAGATCATGGCCCAGCATCACGGCTTTCATGCCGGAGCCGCAGACTTTGCTGATGGTGGTGGCGCCACAGCTATCGGGCAGGCCGGCATGACGGCTGGCCTGGCGGGCCGGGGCCTGGCCAAGACCGGCCGGCAGCACGCAGCCCATCAGGGTCTCGGAGACATCTTCGGCCTTGAGGCCGGCGCGGGACAGGGCCGCCTTGATGGCGCTGGCGCCCAGAACAGGGGCTGATACTTCGGCCAGGGCGCCCTGGAATCCGCCCATGGCGGTACGGGCTGCGCCCAGGATAACGATAGACATGGCTCACTCCTTCAAAGCGATTTGGCACAGACTACCGCACTGTTGACGTTTACGGCAACGTCAAGGGCATCGGACCTCTTGGGAAAAGATGACCCCAGCAGGCCTGGTGACAGCCCTCCCCTGGCACACTCCTCTTCTCTAAATCAGGTCGCTAACGGCACAGCACCGCTCAAACCAGGCATCCTCCCTTCTTTTGGACCCTCTCGAGCCCGGATAATGCCCGTCGCCTTCCTTACCTATACCTATTTTCTATATGAAAGGTCCTTGGCAGCATAGCAGCCCGTTTGGGTCGTTAGGCCTTCAAAGCAGCTAAAAGGCATTCCTCGCCGGCGAGCCGAGGCAGCCCCCTTCCAGTTTCCTTCCCCCCCATGGCAAAACGATGAAATCCCCGGCAAAGAAGGCTTGCCTTTTATAGCCAGGAAAGTCAGTCTTGACAGGGGCTTGCGCGCCATTTCCCCCCGGGCGCCCATAGCTTTACCTTTACGTAAACTTCCAGTAAGGTAGAACCATCGACGATGAGCCAAGACACCATGTCCAACAAGAGCATTACCTACAGCATCAGCGAACTGGCGAAAGAGTTCGACATCACCACCAGGTCCATCCGTTTCTACGAGGACCAGGGGCTGATCACGCCGGAGCGTAAGGGACAGACGCGCGTCTACAATCGCCAGGACAGGGTTCGCCTCAAGCTGACTCTCCGTGGCAAACGCCTGGGTTTCACCCTGGCGGAAGTGCGCAAGCTGTTCGATCTGTACGATGCAGACAAGTCTTCCGTCACCCAGCTGCACACCATGCTGGACCTGATTTTTGAAAAGAAATCGGCCCTGGAGCAGCAGATGGAAGACATCAAAGTGGTGCTCATGGAACTGACGTCGGCAGAAACCCGCTGTCGCGCCGCCTTGACTGATATTCAGGATAAGAAAAAGGCCAGCGGCAGCTAACCACCACGCATCTCGGGGGAGAAGCTGATGATTAGCCAGTTCAAAAGCCTGAATTTCGGTTTGGGTGATACCGCGGACATGATCCGTGACCACGTCAACGCCTTTGCCCGTGAGGTCATAGCCCCTCGCGCCGCGCAGATAGATCACGACAACCAGTTTCCCAACGAGCTCTGGCCGAAATTCGGCGAGATGGGCCTCTTGGGCGTCACAGTGCCGGAAGAGTACGGCGGCGCCGGCATGGGTTACCTGGAGCACGTGGTGGCCATGGAGGAGATCTCCCGGGCCAGCGCCTCCGTAGGCCTGTCCTACGGCGCCCATTCCAACCTCTGCGTCAACCAGATCAACCGCAACGGCAACGAAGAGCAGAAGCGCAAGTACCTGCCCAAGCTCATCAGCGGCGAGCACATCGGCGCCCTGGCCATGTCCGAACCCAATGCCGGCTCCGACGTGGTGTCCATGAAGCTGTTTGCCCGCGACAACGGCGATCACTTCGTGCTGAACGGCAACAAGATGTGGATCACCAACGGTCCCGACGCCCACACCTATGTGGTCTACGCCAAGACCGACCTCGACAAGGGCCCCCACGGCATCACCGCCTTCATCATAGAGCGCGGCTTCAAGGGCTTCTCCCAGGCCCAGAAACTGGACAAGCTGGGCATGCGCGGCTCCAACACCTGCGAGCTGGTGTTCGAAGACTGCATAGTGCCCAAGGAAAACATCCTCGGCGAGCTGAACCAGGGCGTCAAAGTGCTGATGAGCGGCCTGGACTACGAGCGCGTGGTGCTGTCCGGCGGCCCCCTGGGCATCATGCAGGCCTGCATGGACATAGTGGTGCCCTATGTGCACGACCGCGAGCAGTTCGGCCAGGCCATCGGCAGCTTCCAGCTGGTGCAGGGCAAACTGGCCGACATGTACACCCGCATGAACGCCGCCCGCGCCTATGTCTATACCGTGGCCAAGGCCTGCGACCGTGGCGAGACCACCCGCAAGGACGCCGCCGGCGTCATCCTCTACAGCGCCGAGCTGGCCACCCAACTGGCCCTGGACGCCATCCAGCTGCTGGGCGGTAACGGCTACATCAACGAATACGCCACCGGCCGCCTGCTGCGCGACGCCAAACTCTACGAGATCGGTGCCGGAACCTCCGAGATCCGCCGCATGCTCATCGGCCGCGAACTCTTCAACGAGTCCCGCTGATCTCCCGTCGGAAGGGGCACCCGGCCGGGTGCCCTTTTTAGCAAAGGACAATGTCGATGTTCCTGTCATCCAACATCAATCCCAACAGCGAAGCCTTCAAGGCCAAAGATGCCGCCATGCGCGAGCTGGTGGCCGACCTCCAGGACAAGATAGCCGCCATCAGCCAAGGCGGCGGTGCCAAGGCCTGCGAACGCCACAAGTCCAGGGGCAAACTGCTGGCCCGTGAGCGTATCGACCTGCTGCTGGACCCGGGCTCTGCCTTCCTGGAAATCGCCCAACTGGCCGCCCACGCCGTCTACGAAGACCATGTGCCCTGCGCCGGTGTCGTCGCCGGCATAGGCAGGGTCTCCGGCGTCGAATGCATGATCGTGGCCAACGACGCCACCGTCAAAGGCGGCACCTATTACCCCCTGACGGTGCGCAAGCACCTTCGGGCCCAGGAGATCGCAGCCCGCTGCCACCTGCCCTGCATCTATCTGGTGGACTCCGGCGGCGCCTTCCTGCCCCGCCAGGACGAAGTCTTCCCCGACCGGGATCACTTCGGCCGCATCTTCTTCAACCAGGCGCAGATGTCCGCCAAGGGCATTCCCCAGATTGCTGTGGTGATGGGCCTCTGTACCGCCGGCGGCGCCTATGTGCCGGCCATGGCCGACGAGTCCATCATTGTCCGCAACCAGGGCACCATCTTCCTGGCCGGCCCGCCGCTGGTCAAAGCCGCCACAGGTGAAGAGGTGAGCGCCGAAGACCTCGGCGGGGCCGACGTGCACTGCAAGGTGAGCGGCGTGGCCGACCACTACGCCCAGGACGACGCCCATGCCCTGGCCCTGGCCCGCGAAGCGGTGGCCAACCTCAACTGGCAAAAGCCCCAGCAGCTGGCCCTGCGCGAGCCCAAGGCGCCCCGTTACCCGGTGGAAGAGCTCTACGGCATCGTCGGCACCGACCTCAAGAAACCCTTCGAGGTGCGGGAAGTGATAGCCCGGCTGGTGGACGACTCCGAGTTCCACGAATTCAAGGCCCTCTACGGCCCTACCCTGGTCTGCGGCTTCGCCCATATCCAGGGCTACCCGGTGGGCATAGTGGCCAACAACGGCATCCTCTTTTCCGAGAGCGCCCAGAAAGGGGCCCACTTCATCGAGCTCTGCTGCCAGCGCAAGGTGCCTTTGGTGTTCCTGCAGAATATCACCGGCTTCATGGTCGGCCAGAAATACGAGGCCGAGGGCATCGCCAAGCACGGCGCCAAGATGGTGACGGCGGTGAGCTGCGCCAATGTGCCCAAGTTCACCCTGGTCATCGGCGGCTCCTACGGCGCCGGCAACTACGGCATGTGCGGCCGCGCCTACGACCCCACCCTGATGTGGATGTGGCCCAATGCCCGCATCTCCGTGATGGGCGGCGAGCAGGCCGCCGGCGTACTGGCCACCGTCACCAAGGACAACCTGGCCAAACAAGGCCAGAGCTGGACCGAGGAAGAAGAGAAGGCGTTCAAGGCCCCCATCATCGACCAGTACGAGAAGCAGGGACACCCCTACTACGCCTCGGCCCGCCTCTGGGACGACGGCGTCATAGACCCGGCCCAGAGCCGCGAGGTACTGGCCCTGGCCCTGGCCGCGTCCCTCAACGCACCCATCATTGATACCCGCTTCGGCGTGTTCCGCATGTAAGGAGGCAGCATGGATTGGTTATCGACTGAAATCGACGAACGTGGCGTCGCCACTCTCTGCCTCAACAGGCCGGAAAAATACAACGCCTTCGACGAGGTGTTGATCGGCCAGCTGGTGCAGGCCCTTTCCGAGCTGGCGGACGACCCCAAGGTGCGGCTGCTGGTGCTCAAGGCCGAAGGCAAGCATTTCTCCGCCGGCGCCGACCTCAAGTGGATGCAGCGCCAGGTCACCCAGAGCTTCGACCAGAACCTGGCCGAATCCGAGGCCCTGGCCGAGCTGATGATGCGCCTGGACAGCTTCCCCCACCCCACCCTGTGCCGGGTGCAGGGCAGCGCCTTCGGTGGCGCCCTGGGCCTCATCGCCTGCTGCGACATCGCCGTGGCCGAGAACGGTTCCCAGTTCTGCCTGTCCGAGGTCAAGCTGGGCCTGATCCCGGCCGTCATCAGCCCCTACGTGGTGCGGGCCATGGGCCCCCGCCAGGCAGGCCGCTATGCCCTCACCGCCGAGCGCTTCGGCGCCGCCAAGGCGCTGGAGCTGGACCTGGTGCACGAGGTGGTAGCCATCGAGGAGCTGGATGCTTGCCTGGACGGCTTCATCCAAACCCTGCTGGCCAACGGCCCCCTGGCCATGGTGGCCTGCAAGCAGCTGCTGAGCCACGTGGCCGCCAGCCCGCTGGACGACGCCCTGCGCCACCATACCGCCAACGAGATCGCCCGCATTCGCGTCAGCCCGGAAGGCCAGGAGGGGCTCAAGGCCTTCTTCGACAAACGCGCCCCCGGCTGGCAGGAGAAAAACCGTGTTTAAGACCTTGCTCATCGCCAACCGCGGCGAGATCGCCTGTAGGGTGATCCGCACCGCCCACCGCCTCGGCATCCGCTGCATCGCCCTCTATTCCGATGCCGACCGCCAGGCCCGCCACGTGCAACTGGCGGACGAGGCCTGGTACCTGGGCCCGGCGGAAGCGGCCCAGTCCTACCTGCGCGCCGACAAGATCCTGGCCATAGCACAGGAAGCAGGGGCCGAGGCCGTTCACCCCGGCTATGGCTTCCTGTCCGAGAACAGCGGTTTTGCCGAGGCCTGCGCCGCCGCCGGCATCGCCTTCGTGGGCCCGCCTGTGGCCGCCATCGAGGCCATGGGCTCCAAGTCTGCGGCCAAGGCCATCATGGAAGACGCCGGCGTGCCCCTGGTGCCCGGTTACCACGGTGAAGATCAGTCCGACAACCGTCTGGTGAGCGAAGCCCTGACCATCGGCTTCCCGCTGCTGATCAAGGCCGCCATGGGCGGCGGCGGCAAAGGCATGCGGGTGGTGGAAGGCCCTGAAAAACTCAAAGAAGGCCTGGACGCGGCGCGCCGCGAAGCCCAGAACGCCTTCGGCGACGCCACCCTGCTGTTGGAGCGTTACCTCGGCAGCCCCCGCCACGTGGAAGTGCAGGTCTTCGCCGACCAGCAAGGCAACTGCGTCTACCTCGGCGACCGTGACTGCTCTGCCCAGCGCCGCCACCAGAAGGTGGTGGAAGAAGCCCCGGCCCCGGGCCTGTCCGCCAAGCTGCGCCGCGCCATGGGTGAAGCGGCGGTCAAGGCCGCCCAGGCCATCGGCTATGTGGGCGCCGGCACCGTCGAGTTCCTGCTGGACGGCAATGACTTCTACTTCATGGAAATGAACACCCGCCTGCAGGTGGAGCACCCCGTCACCGAGATGGTCACGGGCCAGGATCTGGTGGAATGGCAGCTCAAGGTCGCCGCAGGCGCACCCCTGCCCCTGACCCAGGAGCAGGTGCCCTGCAACGGCCACAGCGTCGAGGTGCGCATCTACGCCGAAGATCCCTACAAGGGCTTCCTGCCCCAGAGCGGCCCCATCCGCCTGCTGCGCGAGCCCACCCAAGGGGTGCGCATCGACACAGGGGTACGCCAGGGCGACGAGATCAGCCCCTTCTACGACCCCATGATCGCCAAGCTCATCGTCCACGGCCCCGATCGCGCCAGTGCCCTTGGCAAGATGGCGAGGGCACTGGACCAGTACTGCCTGGCCGGGATCCAGACCAACGTCGGCTTCCTGCGCCGCCTGGTCAGCCACCCCGCCTTCCTGGCCGCCGAGCTCAACACCCGCTTCATCGAGCGCCATGCCGAGGCCCTGACCTTCGAACCCCAGTGGACCGAACACCGTCTGGCCCTGGCCGCCCTGGCCCTGCTCTGCTTCCGCCAGCAAGGCGCCCAGAGCCTGCGCCAGGAAAGCCACGAGCCCGGCTCCCCCTGGCACAGGGCGGACGGCTGGCGCCTGGGCAGCGAGGCGCTGATCAAGCTCAACCTGGACATCGGCAACATCGAGCCCCTGGAAGTGCTGGCCCGTCCCCAGGACGGCGGCTGGCAGCTGCGCTTCCACGATCACCAGATCCTGGCCCAGGGCCGACTGGACGGCGACCGCCTCCAGGCGAGCCTCGACGGCCACCAGCTGCACCTGCCGGTCTGGCAGCACGGCGACTGCGTGATGCTGTTCGACCAGGGCCAGCCCTTCGAGGTGCGGGAATACCGCAGCGACGCCCAACACCAGGCCGGTGACGAGGGTGACCTCACGGCGCCCATGAACGGCACCATAGTGGCGGTACCGGCCAAGGCCGGCGACCAGGTCAAGGCCGGCGACACCCTGATCGTCATGGAAGCCATGAAGATGGAATACGCCATAGCCGCGCCCTGCGACGCCGTGGTGGCCGAGGTCTTCTTCCAAGTCGGTGACCGCGTCAACGACGGCGCCGAACTGGTCAGGTTGGAGGACGCCTGATGCCCTATCCCAAGCAGGTTCGCATTGTCGAAGTGGGGGCCAGAGATGGCCTCCAGAACGAGAAGGGCCAGGTGGCCCTCAGCGACAAGAAGCAGCTGATCGAGATGCTGGCCGGCGCCGGTTTGCAGCACATAGAGGTGGGTAGCTTCGTCTCCCCCAAATGGGTGCCGCAGATGGCCGACACGGCCGAGCTGTTTGAGGCCCTGGCGCGCAAGGAAGGGGTGATCTACTCGGCCCTGACCCCCAACCTCAAGGGCCTGGAAGGGGCCCTGGCGGCCAAGGCCGACGAGGTGGCGGTGTTCGGCGCCGCTTCCGAGACCTTCAGCCAGGCCAACATCAACTGCTCCATAGCCGAGAGCCTGGCCCGTTTCGAGCCGGTGGTGAAAGAGGCCAAGGCCAAAGGCGTACGGGTACGGGGTTACGTATCCTGCGTGCTGGGCTGCCCCTACGAGGGCGACATAGCGCCGCAGCAGGTCACCCAGGTGGCCAAGGCGCTCTGGGACATGGGCTGTGATGAGATCTCCCTCGGCGACACCATAGGGGTAGGCACCCCGGAAAAAACCCGGGCCTTGCTCGAGGCCGTGGCCCAGGAAGTGCCGCTCGGCAAGCTGGCCGTGCACTTCCACGACACCTACGGGATGGCCATCGCCAACATCCACACAGCCCTGTCCATGGGCATCAGCGTGGTGGACTCGGCCGTGGCCGGCCTCGGCGGCTGCCCCTACGCCAAGGGTGCCAGCGGCAACGTGGCCACCGAGGATCTGGTCTACCTGCTGGACGGCCTCGGCATAGCCCACGGTGTGAACCTGGACAGGCTCTGTGAGGCCGGCTGGTTCATCAGCGACAAGCTGGGCCGCAGCCCCACCTCCAAGGTGTCCCTGGCCCTCAAGGGCCGGGAAAAAGACTGCTTGATGACCAACCTCTGAAAAAGGCCGCGCATGCGGCCTTTTTTATTACCCCAGCAGCACCAGGTCGTCCCTGTGCACTGCCACGTCCCCTCTGTCAAAGCCAAGAGCCATGCTGATGGCGTCGGAATGAACCCCGGCGATGGCCTTGAGCTCGGCCGCGTTGTAGCGGGCCAGCCCGACACCCAGCTTGGCGCCGTCCGGCCCCAACAGGCTCACGGCATCCCCTCGCTCGAAGTCGCCCTTGACCGCCACTATGCCCTTGGGCAGCAGGCTGGCACCTTTGTCCACCAGGGCCTTGACGGCTCCCAGATCCAGCGCCAAGGAACCTGCGGGCGGGGGCCCGGCCAAGATCCACTGCTTGCGGCTGACCAGGGCGTCCTCCAGGGGCGCGAAGCGTGTACCGACCCGCTCTCCCGCCGCCAGCCGGGTGATGACGTCAGGAGCATGGCCGCTTGCTATCACCACGGCGGTGCCGGCCCGGCGGGCCAGGTCGGCGGCCTGCAGCTTGGTGGCCATGCCGCCTGTGCCAAGACCTGAGACACTGCCGCCGGCCAGCTTGTGCAGGGTGGAGTCTATGGTCCGGACCTCTTCGATAAGCTCGGCCTGGGGATTGGTACGGGGATCGGCGGTAAAGAGGCCGGGCTGGTCGGTCAGCAGCATCAGCAGCTCGGCCTTGGCCAAGAGGGCCACCCGGGCCGAGAGGTTGTCGTTGTCCCCGACCTTGATCTCGGTGGTGGCGACGGCGTCGTTCTCGTTGATGAGGGGGACGACACCGTGACCCAGCAGGGTGCCCAGGGTGTCGCGGGCATTGAGGAAGCGCTCGCGGTCCTCGAGGTCGGCCCGGGTCAGCAGCATCTGCCCCACCTGGATGCCGTAGAGGTCGAAGAGGTGCTGCCAGAGGTGTACCAGTTGGCCCTGGCCCACGGCCGCCAGCATCTGCTTGTGAGGGAGATCGGATGGCAGGTCGGGAAAGCCCAGTTGCTCGCGGCCGGCGGCCACGGCACCCGAGGTGACCACCACCAGTTGGTGGCCGGCCCTGTGCAAGGCGGCGCACTGGCGCACCAGCTCCACCATATGGGCCCTGTCCAGGCGGCTACTGCCACCGGTCAACACGCTGGTGCCCAGTTTGACCACCAATCTCATCGGCTTCACCCCTTACATCTCCATGCGGTAAAGCCTTCTTATACAGGGCGGCTCAGCCCCTTGCCAAGGCTTCCAGGTAGTGCTTGCGGCACACCGAGACGTAGCGGTCGTTGCCACCGATTTCCACCTGGGCCCCTTCCTTGCTGGGCTGGCCGTCCTCCCCTACCCGCAGCACGCGATTGGCCTTGCGGCCACAGTGGCAGACGGTCTTGAGCTCCACCAGCTTGTCGGCCCAGGCCAAGAGGTACTGGGCGCCCTCGAACAGCTCGGCGCGAAAATCGGTGCGTAGGCCATAGGCCAGCGCAGGAATGCCCAGCTCGTCGACGACACGGCAGAGCTGGGCCACCTGGGCCTTGGACAGGAACTGGGCTTCGTCCAGCAGCAGGCAATGGAAGCGCTGGGTATGGGAAAGCCCCAGCACCTCGGCAAAGAGATCGGTGCCAGCGTCGAAGACCCTGGCCTCGCTCTCAAGGCCGATGCGGGAACTGATGATGCCCTTCCCGGAGCGGTCGTCCACCGCCGCCGTGTAGAGCAGCACGTTCATGCCCCGCTCGCGGTAGTTGTAGGCGGACTGCAGCAGGGAGGTGGATTTACCGGCGTTCATCGCCGAGTAATAGAAGTAAAGCTGTGCCATCGAGACTTCCTTATTTTGGGCGCCAGTGTACCCCAGAGCAGGGCTTATGTCGGCCCGGTTGGCCCATAAAAAATGCGCCCCTGGGGGCGCATTTTTGTAATGCCGCGGGGCTCAGAGCTTGTCGGTCAGCTCTGGCACCAGTTCGAAGAGATCCCCCACCAGGCCGTAGTCGGCAATTTGGAAGATCGGGGCTTCGGGGTCTTTGTTGATGGCCACTATGACCTTGGACTCCTTCATGCCCGCCAGGTGCTGGATGGCACCGCTGATGCCGACGGCGATGTAGAGATCCGGCGCCACTATCTTGCCGGTCTGGCCGACCTGCCAGTCGTTGGGCACGAAGCCGGCGTCGACGGCGGCACGGGAGGCACCGATGGCGGCCCCCAGCTTGTCG
This sequence comes from Gallaecimonas kandeliae, assembly GCF_030450055.1. Taxonomy (NCBI): domain Bacteria; kingdom Pseudomonadati; phylum Pseudomonadota; class Gammaproteobacteria; order Enterobacterales; family Gallaecimonadaceae; genus Gallaecimonas; species Gallaecimonas kandeliae. The sequence goes on along the minus strand of NZ_CP118480.1, from coordinate 1,281,005 downwards.
GCCAGTTTTTCCAGCATCACGAAGTTGTCGCCGCTTTGCAGACCGCGGCCGCCGGAGATCACCACCCGGGCGGAGCCGAGATCCGGGCGCTCGCTCTTGGTCAGCTCGGCCTTGACGAAACGGCTCTTGCCGAAGCTCTCATTGCTGCCCAGCTGCTCGACAGGGGCGGCGCTGCCGTTGCCCACGGCGTCGAAGGCGGAAGGACGGACAGTGATGACCTTGACCGCATTCAGGGCCTGGACTGTGGCGATGGCGTTACCGGCGTAGATGGGGCGCTTGAAGGTGTCGGCGCTGTCCACGGCGATGATGTCGGAGATCTGGGCCACGTCCAGCTTGGCGGCGATGCGCGGCATCAGGTTCTTGCCGGTGGTGGAGCTGGCGGTGACCAGGTGGCTGTAGTTGCCGGCCAGGGCCAGGACGGCCTGGCTCAGGACTTCCGGGAGCGGATGCGCAAAACGTTCATCATCCAGCACCAGGACTTTGGCGACACCATCAAGTTGAGTTGCAGCATGGATAACCTCCTGGCATTGGTGACCGGCCACCAGCAGGTGGACATCGTCGCCCATAGCGCGGGCGGCATTCAGCACTTTGGCCGTTTCCGGTTTGAGATGTTGGTTGTCGTGTTCGGCAATGACCAGAATGCTCATCAGATCACCTTCGCTTGGTTACGCAGTTTGTCGATAAGGACGTCGACGCTTTCCACTATTTCGCCGCCCTGGCGAACCGGCGGCGGAGTCACGCCCAGCACCTTGACGCGGGGGCTGAGATCCAGGCCGAAGCCTTCGGCGTCCAGCACGTCCAGTTGCTTGCGCTTGGCCTTCATGATGTTGGGCAGGGAAGCGTAGCGGGGCTCGTTGAGGCGCAGGTCTGTGGTCACCACGGCCGGCAGGGCCACGGCGATGGTCTCGAGGCCACCGTCGATTTCGCGGGTCACCACCAGCTCACCCTCGCCCACTTCCACTTGGGAAGCGAAGGTAGCCTGGGGCCAATCTTTGAGGGCCGCCAGCATCTGGCCGGTCTGGTTGTTGTCGGAATCGATGGCCTGCTTGCCGAGGATCACCAGGTCGGGGTTCTCTTGCTCACAGACTTTGGCCAATAATTTGGCCACCAGCAGGGAGTCCAGGCCGTCTTCGGCCTTTACCTGGATGGCGCGGTCGGCACCCAGGGCCAGGGCGGTACGCAGCTGCTCCTGACAGGCGTCGGAGCCCACGGACACGGCCACCACTTCGCTGGCCTTGCCCTGCTCCTTGAGCCGGACCGCCTCTTCCACGGCGATTTCACAGAAAGGGTTGATGGCCATTTTCACATTGGCCAGGTCCACGGCGGAGTTGTCTGCCTTGACTCGGACCTTGACGTTATAATCGATGACGCGTTTGACCGCGACCAGCACCTTCATGGCAACTCCTCTGAAGCTGGGTGGAGGACGGTCTCTGGACCTGTCCTGGCTTTACCGCCAAAATACTTACTGTTAACGTAAACGTCAACTTGACATTCAACAGATAAGAGCAGTGTCAAAAAATGGCCCAGACCAGTAAAAATGGGCCCTGGACGCTGACATAACGAGCAGGAGTCGTCAATGCAACGCGAGACCATGGAATTCGATGTGGTGGTGGTGGGCGCAGGCCCGGCCGGCCTGAGTGCCGCCTGTCGCCTCAAACAGCTTGACCCGGATCTGATGGTCTGCGTAGTGGAAAAAGGCTCCGAAGTGGGGGCCCACATCTTGAGCGGCGCCCTCTTCGAACCCAGGGCCCTTACCGAACTCTTCCCCGACTGGCAGCAAAAAGGCGCTCCCCTCAACACCGCCGTGGCCAAAGACGAGCTCTATTTGCTGGAAGAAGCAGGCCAAAAAGCCATTCCCCATTGGGCCATTCCGAGGCCCATGCACAACGACGGCAACTACATCATCAGCCTCGGCAACCTCTGCCGCTGGTTGGCCGAGCAGGCCGAAAGCCTGGGGGTGGAGATCTACCCCGGTTTCCCTGCCGCCGAGATCATCTTTGACGATAACGGCAAGGTCGTGGGTATCCAGACCGGCGACATGGGCCGCCTCAAGGACGGCAGCGAAGGCCCCCAGTTCCAGCCCGGCATGAATCTGCTGGCCAAGCAGACCCTCTTCGCCGAAGGTTGCCGCGGCCACCTGGGCAAAGAGCTGCTCGAGCGCTTCAAGCTGGCCGACGGCAAGGAACCCCAGCATTACGCCATCGGCTTCAAGGAGCTGTGGCAGGTGCCAAAAGACAAGCACAAGCCCGGCCTGGTGGTCCATGCCGGCGGCTGGCCCCTGGACAAGACCGCCACCGGCGGCAGCTTCCTCTACCACCTGGAGGATGGCCTGATCTCGGTGGGCCTCATCGTCGACCTCAATTACAAGGATCCCTACCTGTCGCCCTTCGAGGAATTCCAGCGCATGAAGCAACACCCGCTTTATGCCCAGTACCTCGAAGGCGGCGAGCGCATCAGCTACGGTGCTAGGGCTATCGCCAAGGGCGGCCTCAATTCCCTGCCCCGCATGGCCTTCCCCGGCGGCATGCTGATCGGCTGCGATGCCGGCACCCTCAACTTCGCCAAGATCAAAGGCAGCCACACCGCCATGAAGTCCGGCATGCTGGCCGCCGAGGCCGTCATCGCCGACCTCAAGGGCGAAGAGCCCCTGACGGCGGCCACCTTCGAGGGCCGTTTCAAGGCGTCCTGGCTTCATGAAGAGCTGCACTGCGCCCGCAATTTCGGCGCGGCCCTGCACAAATGGGGCCCGCTGCTGGGCGGCGCTTATAACTGGGTGGAACAGAACATCCTGGGTGGCAAGGCCCCTTGGACCCTGTCCGATCCGGTGGCCGATCATCTGCAATTGGAAACGGCTGACCGGCATCAGCCCCGCAATTATCCCAAGCCCGACGGTAAATTAAGTTTTGACAGGCTGAGTTCAGTATTTATCTCCAATACCAACCACGAAGAAAATCAGCCCTGTCATTTAAAGCTGAAAGACCAAAGCATTCCGGTGGCCTATAACCTGCCCCGTTTCGACGAGCCCGCCCAGCGCTATTGCCCGGCCGGCGTTTATGAGATTGTCGAGGAAGCAGACGGCAAGCGGCTGCAAATCAATGCGCAAAACTGCATCCATTGTAAAACCTGCGATATCAAGGATCCCTCTCAGAATATCCAATGGGTAACACCTGAAGGTGCAGGCGGTCCAAACTACCCTAATATGTGAAAAAAGCGGCGAAAGCCGCTTTTTTTTCTTCTCGCATCTTGCAAACTGGCCTATCCTTTTTTAAAAATAGAGTGTCATTCCATCCTTGCACCAAGCTAAAGGACATAAATATGTCAGATTTTCTGCAGATCCTGGGTAACCAACGCCGCCTTAACGCCGCCACCAAAGAGCTGAGCCTTCAGGAACTCGAAGAAATCAAAGGTAAGCTGGAAGCCATTATCGAAATGCGCGCCGGTGAAGAAGAAGAGCGCCAGAAAGAAGAAGCCGAGCGCCTGGCCAAAATCGACGAGCTGCGCAAAGCCATGGCCGAGGCCGGTATTTCTGCAGAAGACATCCTGGGTGGCGCCACTGCCGCACCTTCTCGCCGCGGCGGCAAAGGTGCCAAGCGCGCTCCCAAATACCGCCTGGAAAAAGATGGTGAAGAGATCCTGTGGACCGGCATCGGCCGCATGCCCAAGGTCTTCAAGGAAATCGTCGACAACGGCGGCAACCTGGACAACTACCTGATCAAGTAAGCTTGAGCAGACGAAAAAGGGACCTCAGGGTCCCTTTTTCTTTGCCAGCTCCACAGGGGTACAGCCATACCAGCGCCGGCAGGCCTTGATGAGGGCTCCCTGCTCGGCATAGCCCAAGGCCGCCGCCACCTCCCCCCAGTGCCAGCCCCTCTGCGCCAGCGCCTTCAATTGCCTGGCCCGCCAGCCATCCTGCAACTCACGGAAACGTAGCCCCTGGGCCGCCAGTTGCCTTTGAAGCTGCCTGGCTGACAAGCCAAGGCGCCCCGCCACCGCCACCAGGGTGGGCACTTCCTCCCCCAGCAAGCTGTCCAGGGCACCATTGACCCGCTCGGCGAGGCCGCCGGCCAACAAGGCCAACTGCAGTTCGGCGTACTGTGACAGGTGCCCGTGCAGGGCGCCGTCCCCCCGCAGGGGCAGGCTGAGCCAGGCGGCGGGGAACAAGAGGGCATTGTTGGGCGCCCCGAAGCGCACAGGGCAGCCCAGCTTGGCCTGGTAACGGGCTGGGACCAGCCTGGCCTGGTGCCTGAAGGTCAGGGCCTGGGGCTGGTAACCCGGCCCCAACAGGAAACGGGCATAGGCCAGCCAGCCGGCCATGTTGCGCTCCACCGCCAGGGCAGGAACCCCAGGCCAGGGCTCCCAGCACAGCAGGGCTTGCTCGCCCTGGTGCTCCAGCCGCGCCTCCCCCAGCCTCGCCACCAGCCATTGGTAGCGGAAGAGGGCTGCCAGGGCCTGGTCAAGGCGCTCACAGCTCTGCAGCAGCTGGCCAAGGGCCGGGTAATCAGCGGCCCTGACCGCCAGCCCCATATCGAGGGGAAAGAGGGGCCAGCGCGCCGTACCTTCGGCCAAAGCATCGAAATAGAGGCCAGCCTCGAGGCGGCCCGGCTCGGGCCTGCTCTTGCCCAGCGCCTGGTAAAGGGGCTCGAGATAAGGCCAGGCGATGTCGGTTTGGCAGCTCTTCACCAGGCAACGGTTCCTGAAGACAAGCAAGGATGGGCCTTTTCGGCCAAGGTCAGCGGAAAATGGCTTGAGGACCTTTCCATGGATAACCTGCTTTTATTGTTGATGGCGCCGATCTTCATCGGCATGGTTTTTTTTGAACAATACCAGCACCCGGAGCGATATCAAAAAAGGGAATGGCTGCAGAATTTCCTGCTGGCCGGCAGTTACCAATTGGCCGAATACCTGATGTGGTTCCCTGCCCTTTTGCTTTACCGCTGGCTATACGAGCACCGGCTATTCGAGCTGCCCGCCGGGCCCTGGGCTTTCCTCGCCCTCTGTATCGCCCAGGACTTCCTTTATTACTGGTTCCACCGCTGCTCCCATCGCTGCCACTGGTTGTGGGCGGCCCATGTGGTGCACCATTCTTCGGAACAGCTCAATTATTCGACGGCACTGCGCCAGTCGCTCTTTTACCCCCTGGTGGGGATGTGGCTGTTCTGGGCGCCGCTGGCCTGGTTGGGATTTGCGCCTGCCTGGATAGTGATGATGGTGGCACTGAACTTGGCATTTCAGTTTTTTATCCATTCCCCAAGTCCCCGCCGTTGGGGCTTTTTGGAAAGCTGGCTCAATACCCCCTCCCATCACAGGGTGCATCACGCCCAAAACCCGGATTACCTGGACAGGAATTTTGCCGGGGTGTTAATCATCTGGGACAAAATGTTCGGCACTTTCACCCCAGAGAACGAACCTTGCCGTTATGGTGTGGTCAAGGCGCCAGCCGATCAGCGTTTCTGGACGGTACTGACCCATGAATTTGCGGCGCTGCTCGATGAGATGAAAAAAGCGCCGTCCTGGAAAGGACGACTGTTCAAGCTATTGAACAAGCCCTACTGAAGGCCAAAGAAAAAGGCCGCTAACACGGCCTTTGGGAACTGGGCTTAAATCAATACTTGCTGTGGAAGGGGCAACAATCGTCGTCGCCGCCCAGGGCATGGCGCCCCTCTTCCTTTTTCGCCGCCAGGTAACGCTCGTTATGGTCGTTGCGGTAGACACGGGTGCCGACCCGCTCATCCACATGGATGCCGTGGCTCTCGAGCTGCTCAATCTTGCGGGGGTTGTTGGTGAGCAGGCGGATATGGTCAAGGCCCAGGGCCTTGAGCATCAGGGCTGCCACACCGAAATCACGCTGGTCATCTTCGAAGCCCAGGGCCCTGTTGGCCTCGTAGGTATTGAGGCCTTCGTCCTGTTTGGCGTAGGCATCGAGCTTGTTGATAAGGCCTATGCCACGCCCTTCCTGGCGCAGGTAGAGGATGACGCCGCCCTCGGCGCTGATGCGTACTATGGCCTCTTCCAGCTGGGGGCCACAGTCACAACGGGCCGACAGGAAGACGTCACCCGTCACGCATTCCGAGTGCATGCGCACCAGCGGCTTGTCCCGCTGCCAGTCACCCAGCGCCAGGGCAAAGTGCTCCTTGCCGTCGGGCAGGTTGTCGAAGGTAATGAAAGTCGCCAGGTAGCGGCCCCCCAGGACGGGGATCTCCACCTTGCGCCTCACCGTGACGGCGTTGTTTCCTGCATCAGCTGTCATTGCTTCACCTATACATCAGGGTGGCTGCGTAGCCGGCCCAAGCCTTTATACAAGCTTAGGCCCAGCGCGAGCCCGGGGTGCCTATGATAATGCAGCTGCGCCCCCAGAAAACCCCCAATATCCCGACCAATGTCATCGCCTTATTGGAACAGTTCCGCCGGCAGGCAATAGTGGCGCAGTTTGACCCGCCCCGGCGCCTGCCAGTCGCCGGCCAGTTCCAGCTGGGCTGCTGCCAGGGTTGGCATGGGCCTAGGCAGGCCAAGCCTTGCCATCAGCGCCTCCAGGCCAGGGTTGTGGGCCACCAAGGCCAGGTGGGGGCTGTCATGGGCCTGGCAGCAGGCAAGGAGCGCCTCGGCCCCCGCCAGGTAAAGGCCAGGTTCCAGCACCAGGGGGGCCTTGGCAAAGGCGCCGGCCACCTTGAGACCAAGGGCTGTGCTGTAAGTGCGCACCGCGTCTGACACTAGCACCTGCTCAGGTCTTGGCCAGCCGGCCAGTTCCCCGGCCATCACCGCCAACTGCCGATAGCCGCGCCCGCCAAGAGGCCGCAGCTTGTCATCGAGCTCAGGATGGCGCCAGCTGGACTTGGCGTGACGGATGAGGGTGAGGATGCGGGCCATATCTCGCTTTCTTCGGATGCAGTTCTGCTCATCCTTGAGTAAACTATGCCGCCTTTTGCCGTGCCAGTTTTTCGAGGTGTTCATGAGCAACCAGACCATAGGCTTCGTCAGCCTTGGCTGCCCCAAGAATCTGGTGGATTCCGAGCGGATCCTGACCCAGCTTCGCACCGAGGGCTACAACATAGTCCCCAGCTACAACGACGCCGACCTGGTGATCGTCAACACCTGCGGCTTTATCGACAGCGCCGTGCAGGAATCCCTGGACGCCATCGGCGAAGCCCTCAATGAGAACGGCAAGGTCATAGTCACCGGCTGCCTGGGTGCCAAGGAAGACGAGATCCGCGAGATCCACCCGCATGTGCTGGGTATCACAGGTCCCCACGCCTATGAGGCGGTGCTGGACAAGGTCCACGAGCACCTGCCCCAGCAGAAAGGCCACAACCCCTTCCTGGATCTGGTGCCGCCCCAGGGCGTCAAGCTGACCCCGCGCCACTACGCCTACCTGAAGATCAGTGAAGGCTGCAACCACCGCTGCAGCTTCTGCATCATCCCCAGCATGCGTGGCGATCTGGTATCCCGCCCCGTGGGCCAGGTACTGAGCGAGGCCGAGCGGCTGGTCAACGCCGGCGTCAAGGAACTGCTGGTGATAAGCCAGGACACCTCCGCCTACGGCGTCGACATCAAGCACCGCACCGACTTCTGGAACGGCCGCCCGGTCAAATCCGACATGTACCAGCTGACCGAGGCCCTCGGCGAGCTGGGGGTCTGGACCCGGCTCCACTACGTCTACCCCTACCCCCACGTGGACAACGTCATACCGCTGATGGCCGAGGGCAAGGTGCTGCCTTACCTCGACATGCCGCTGCAACACGCCAGCCCCGCCATCCTCAAGCAGATGAAGCGCCCCGGCCAGGTGGAACGCACCCTGGAGCGCATCCAGCGCTGGCGCCGCGACGTGCCGGACCTGACGCTGCGCTCCACCTTCATCGTCGGCTTCCCCGGCGAGACCGAGGACGACTTCCAGATGCTGCTGGACTTCATCACCGAAGCTGAACTGGACCGCGTCGGCTGCTTCAAATACAGCCCCGTTGAAGGGGCCGCCGCCAACGCCCTGCCGAGCCCCGTCGACGAAGCGGTGAAGGAAGAGCGCTTCGCCCGCTTCATGGAAGCCCAGCAACGGATCTCCGCCGCCAAGCTGCAGCGCAAGGTGGGCTCTGTCCAGGACGTGCTGATCGACGAGGTGGACAAAGAGGGCGCCATAGGCCGCACCAAGGGCGACGCCCCCGAGATCGACGGCGTCGTCTACCTCAACGGCGAGCAGGGTGTGAAGCCCGGCGACATCGTCAAGGTGACCATAGACAACGCCGACGAGTATGACCTCTGGGGCAGCAAGATCTGAGAAAAAGCCGGCATCAGCCGGCTTTTTTATGCAGATCGCTTTTCTCCCAAGCCATTGATGCCATTCACTTAGCTGCCATTTTTTCGTCATTTGTTTCCCTTAGGTTAAAGGCGGTTTAACAACAACACTAAGGGAATGGACAAATGAAAAAGCTCCTGCTCGCAGCCCTGCCCTGCCTGCTGGCCCACCAGGCCCAGGCATTCACCCAGGAAACCCACAAACGCATCGTCATCGACGCCGTCAACTACATGGCTGCCCACCCGGACAGCACCCAGTACGCCAAACTGGCCCAATACGCCAGCCAGGCAGGACTGACGGTGGCCCAGTTGGCCGAACGCCTGGGCCAAGGGGCCTATGACGTGGACGACTTCGAAGACACCTACCTGTGCGGCGCCGTCACCGGCGACTGCGTCAAGGCCCCCCTCTGGGGCACCCTGGACAGCATCGTCTCCTACACCTCCTACTGGCACTTCCAGAACCACACCCAGGGCCCGGACGCCCACGGTAACGACTACGGCGGCTACAACTACGCCAAGCTCACCGTCTGGGGCGACGTGGACAACCTGGCCGCCACCTGGCTCAAGGGCGACCACCTGGACGACGGCCCCGGCGGCAAGGGCGGCTGGTTCGGCGACGGCTCCAAGTACAACAGCTACGGTATTACCGAAGCCCACTACCGCCAGGGCAGCACCTCGACCTACAGCATGTACGAGGACTTCGAGACCATGCCCTTCCAGCCCATCGACAACCTGGCCCAGTACTGGTACGGCCGTTACCTGGCCAGCCACAGCGTCGATGCCCTGGGCTACAGCCTGCATTCCACCGATCTGCTCCAGCCCCACCACACCTGGACCACCTCGGCCCTGAACCACTCCGGCTGGGAATCCTGGGTAAGGGATTACTACGACAGCGAGCACCTCAACGACCCGGCCCTGGTGACAACGGCCCTGGCCGACTTCGAGGACGTGCCGGTCAGTGACGATGACATCCGCCCCCTGCTCACCGAAGGCGGCGACATCTCCTACAGCCAGGGCGGCCTGGTGCTGAGCTCACAGGATCAGAACGACAGGATCACTGTCGGACGCATCGTCATCCCCCATGCCATCGCCATGGTGGTCAAGGTGCTGAACCATGCGATGCAACGTTAAGCTGGCCGGCGCCCTGGCGCTGGTCCTGTTCGGCGGCCCCCTGCGGGCCGCCTGTCCCGACGATGCCCTGCTCGGCCGCCTGGCCGACATGAGCCGGCTGCCGGCCAAGAAGGTGGCGACGCAACTGGCCGACGACGCCCTGCTGGGTCCCTATGCCCGCGCCCATTACGGCGAAGCCCTTAGGGCCCAGTCCCGGGTGGGCAGCAGCTACCAACGCCAGTTGGACGAGCAGTGGCTGGCCCTGATAGCGCCCTACATTCAGGACCAGGCCAAGGCCGCCCAGCAGCGCGCCCGCTTTACCGGCACCATCCTGGAACTGGACGGCAAGCAGTGGAGCGCCACCGACCTTCAAGGACTCAACCTCCAGGAACGGTTGCTGCTTCAAGACGGCAACCAGGCAGGCCTCGCCGGGCTTTTGTGGCAAGAGGCCAAGCTGGCGCTGGCACCAGGCTGGCTGGGCTGGCCGGCCGACAGGTTGACCTGCTCCCGCACCCTGGTGGAAAACCGCCTGGACAGGGTCTGGCTGATGGAAAGGCTAGGCCTGGCGGGTGACCCCCATCATGAAAACGCGGAACTCAAGCGCCTGGCGGCCAGCGTCACGGCAGGCGAAATTGCCGACTACTACCAGGCCCACCAGGCGGACTTTCGCGAGTTGGCCTGGGTCAAGGTAAGGCTCTTCGAGGCGCCAGACCAGGAAACGCTGGCCAAGCTGCCGCCTTCCGCTCCGGTGCTGTTGGAGAGGCCCCAGGCCCAGGGGGATGTGCTCAAGACCCTGGCCTTCGTCACCCCAGAACAGGGGCGTTCACCGGCCATCCGCCTGCCTTCGGGCCGTTACGGCCAGGTGGAAGTGCTGGAGCGCCACTACGAGCTGCCGGCCGCCGACTCCGAGACCGTGGCCTACGTGGCCAGGCAGGCCCTGGCCAAGGAAAAAGCCAAGGCCAACTGGCAGGCCCTGTTGGCACAACTGAGGAAGGAAACGCCGTGAAAAAATGGTTGCTGGCCCTGCCCTTACTGCTGCTTATCGGCTACCTCTGGCCGGCGGACAACACCGACACCAGGCAACTGGCCCTGAGCCCGAGGCCGGTGGATAACCCCTTCAATGTCCCGCCTTGGGATGAGCCGCCCCCCGCGCCGCAAACCGCCCAGGCGGCTACAGACAAGGCTGCCGAGCCTAAGCCTTTGCCGGCCGTGCCCCTGACCGACGTCATGGCGCCACCCATAGGCCAGCACCAGCCCCAGGCTCCACAACCGATGGACGACCCCGATGCCTACCTCAAGCGGGAGAACGACCGCCACCAGGCCCTGGTGGCCAGCTTCCAGGTGGCGGCCCGCGCCAAGGTGGCCCAGCTTGAGAAGCTCATCGAAAAGGGCAAGGCTCAGGGCATCAGCCAGGAACAACTGGCCGAAGGTGAGGCCAAGCTCACAGCCTTGAAAGCCGCCCTGGCTGCCCTGGATGCAGGCTTACCCCCTCCTCGCGTAAAATAGGCATGCTCTTTGCTGGCACCAGACAGACCGTCAAGTTTGTGCCGCCAAGGCCGACAACAACAACGACATGCCCCCTTGCTTTGAGGACTCCCCATGCGCGAAGTGAAGTTTCGCTGGATCGACCGTTATCTCATCCATCTCAAACTCCAGGAAAAACTCTTCCTGCTGTTCGGCCTGCCCATGCTGATGATGGTGCTGCTGGCCGCCATCGGCATCAGTCGCGATCTCAGCGCCTTCGAACAGGAGCAGGTGCAGGGCATCAACAGTGAGGTCAAGGCCTTGGCCGACGGCCTGGCCGGCCTCGACCGGCAACAGGCCACGACCCTGCTCAAGGCTGCCGGCGCCCGCTTTGTGCTGATGGACGACAACGGCAACGCCCTGCCCGGCTTCAGCGCCATGGACACCGACCTCGATGCCCTGCGTGACGGTCCTGGCATCGTCAAAGGCCAGGCCGCCGCTGCCGCCCAAGTCCCTGGCAAGGGCTGGTGGCTGGGCCAGGAAGCAAAGCTCGAGAAGGCCGAATTCTGGGCCACCAGTAAGGACTACCTGCTGCTGCTGGCCGTCGCCCTGGTGATCCTCGGCATCATCACCTACTACGTCTCCACCTTCATCGGCGGCGCCCTCTTCAGCCAGGTACAAGCCATCACCCGGGTGGCCGACGGGGATCTCACCTTCCGCCTCAACTTCTTCCCTGTCCGTGACGAGTTTTCGTCCCTGGCCATCGCCATCGACCGCCTGGCCGAGCGCCAGCACCAGTTGGTGAAGCTGATCAAGGACAGCAGCGACGCCCTCGGCCATTCCGCCGACACCTTCCGCGGCCAGGCCGCCAATACCGAAGGCCTGGCCCAGAACCAGCGCCAGAGCCTGGACTCCCTGGCCACCGCCATGGAAGAGATGAGCGCCACCGTCAAGGAAGTGGCTGTCCACGCCGAGCAGGCCTCCACCGAGACCCAGCACGCGTCCAGCGAGTCCCAGAAAGGGGCCCGCAATATCCAGGACACCATCGCCGCCATCGAAGCCCTGTCCAGGGAGATCTTCGAAGCCAGCTCAGCCGTGACCAAGGTCAACGACAACGCCAGGCGCATCGACGAAGTGGTCACCACCATCAACGCCATCTCCGAGCAGACCAACCTGCTGGCCCTGAACGCCGCCATCGAAGCGGCCCGGGCCGGCGAGCAGGGCCGCGGCTTCGCCGTGGTCGCCGATGAGGTGCGTACCCTCGCCGCCCGTACCCAGCAGGCGACGGTGGAGATCCAGCGGATGATCGAGGAGCTGCAGTCCGGCACCGACGAGGTGGCGAGATTGATGGACAAGACGGTGCAGCAGGCCGAGCACGGCGGCACCCTCATCGCCCAGGCCGGCCAGGATCTGACCACCATCACCCGCCACTCCGAGCAGGTGTTCTCGATGATGGCCCAGATCGCCGCCAGCGCCGAAGAACAGAGCGCCGTGGCCGAAGACATAGCCCAGAACATCACCCAGGTGCGCCAGCAGTCGCTGTCGGTGGAAGAAGCGGCGGTAGACAACGCCCGCGGTACCCACGAGCTCCAAGGCCTGGCCCGCAAGCTGGGGGAAATACTCCAGGGCCTTCGCATCTAAGCCTTCTCCAGCGCATCAAGCCGGGCACCAGCCCGGCTTTTTATTTGCGCCGCCAGGGCCTACAATCTCGGCCCCTGTACCCAAGAGACAGCTCCCATGCCCCGTAACGCCCTGGTTCTGGCCGAAGGCCGCGAGAAATCCGTCAAACGCCGCCATCCCTGGATCTTCGCCGGGGCTGTCCACCACCTCAAAGGCAAGCCCAAGGCCGGCGACACGGTAGAGATCTACAGCCATGACGGCCAGTGGCTGGCCAGGGCCGCCTACTCGCCTGCCTCGCAGATCCGCGCCCGGGTCTGGACCTTCGACGAAAAAGAGAAGGTGGACGCCGACTTCTTTGCCCGCCGCATCCATGCCGCCGACGAGCGCCGCCAGCCCATGGTGCAGCGCGAGGGCCTGACCGGCTACCGGGTGGTGGCGGCCGAGAGCGACGGCCTGCCGGGCATCACCATAGACCGCTACGACAATGTGCTGGTCTGCCAACTGCTGTCCATCGGCGCCGACATCTGGCGCGACGCCATAGTGGCTGCCCTCAAGGCCCGCTTCCCCGGCTGCACCATCCATGAACGCTCCGACGTGGCGGTGCGCCGCAAGGAAGAGCTGGAGCCCCTGGTGCAGACCCTCGCAGGCGAACTGCCCCAGAAGGTGGCCATCGAAGAGAACGGCATCAAGCTCTGGGTGGATCTCATCCAGGGCCACAAGACCGGCTACTACCTGGACCAGCGGGACAACCGCGCCGCCGTGCTGCCTTATGTGGAAGGCAAGGAGGTGCTGAACTGCTTCTCCTACACAGGGGGTTTTGGCGCCTATGCCCTCAAGGGCGGCGCCAAGCACGTCACCCAGGTGGACGTGTCGGGCCCTGCCCTGGAACTGGCCCGGGAGAACCTCCTCCTCAACGGCCTTGACGAGAGCCGCTGCGACTTCGTCCAGGAGGACGTCTTCGCCCTGCTGCGCCGCTACGCCACTGAAGGCCGCCAGTTCGACGTTATCGTCCTGGACCCGCCCAAGTTCGTGGACTCCAAGGCCAACCTCAATAGCGCGGCGCGCGGCTACAAGGACATCAACCTCCAGGCCATGAAACTGCTGCGCCCCGGCGGTATCCTGCTGACCTTCTCCTGCTCCGGGCTGATGGAGATGAGTTTCTTTCAGAAGATCGTCGCCGACGCCGCCCTGGACGCCGGCCGCGACGCCTGGATACAGCGCTTCCTGAGCCAGTCCGCCGACCACCCGGTCAATGTCCACTACCCCGAAGGCCTCTACCTCAAAGGCCTGGTGGTGCAGGTCGACTAAGTAGAAAAGCCCCACCGATGCGGGGCTTTTTTCTAAGGGCAGCCAAGGCGGCTGGAGCTGCTGGCTTGATCCAGATCAACAAGTTTCCCCTGGCGAGCGATTGAAAAACCACCAACCACCTCCATATTTGGTTTTGAGTTCAACCAAGATGGAGGTGTGTTATGGCATTGGCAACCTGGGACCCCTTCCGGGAAATGGATGACTTCTTCGGCCGCTATTTCCAACTCAGGCCACAAAGCAGGGGCAGCTGGCTGCCGGCGATGGACGTGGACGAGGACGAAAAGGCCTTCCACCTGGCCCTGGAAGTCCCCGGCATGAACAAAGACCAGGTCAAGGTCGCCGTCGAGAACGGCATGCTGGTGATCAGCGGCGAACGTTCCCGCGAGGATAAGGGCAAGAGCCACAGGGTCGAACGCAGCTACGGCAGTTTCACCCGCAGCTTCACCTTGCCGGACAACGTCGACCCCCAAGGCATTGAAGCGCGCTTCGACAACGGCCTGCTGATCCTGGCCCTGCCCAAGACCCGTTTCAAACACGAACCCCTGCGCATCGAAGTCCAGTGACAAAAAACCCCGCCTCGGCGGGGTTTTTCTTTAACCTTTGGCCCGGATGAGGGCCGCCAGTTCACCAAAGCCCGCCGTTTCGGCCAGATCGGAGGCTCTCTTGCCGTCGTCTGCCGCCAGATCCTTGGCCCCCGCCAGCAAGAGGTGCTCGCAGCTCAGCTTGTCCCCCTTGGCCGCCACCGCATGCAGGGCCCTAAAGCCCCCCTGCTGGGCGGCGTTGACGTCACAACCCGCCCCTATCAGCAGGGCTATGCCCGCCAGTCGGCCCTCGGGGTCGCGGCAGGCGGCGGCGCTGTGGATGGGGCGCACGGCACTGGGGTTGCCGGCGGCCTGGTTGAGGTCGCAGCCCCGCTCCACCAAATGCTGGGCGGCCTGGGCGTGGCCGAAGAAGAGCGCCAGGTGCAAAGGGCTGAAGCCGTCCGCCCCCTGCAAATTTTTAAGTGCCGGTTGCTCGGCCAGCAGGGCGTCGATCCGGCTCCTGTCCCCCAGGGCTGATGCCTCCCAGATATCCGGGTCCACCTTGTGGGCCAGCACCAGGGCCAGGTTTTCATGGCGGTGGTAACAGGCCCAGAGCACGGGGCTGACGCCCTGGTGGCGACAGGCAATGAGGCCGGGAAACTGGTGCAGCAGCTCATGGACCCTGAGCTCGTTGCCCTGGGCTATGGCGTCGAAAAAGGCGGCTTTGTCCATCACGAATTCCTTGATGCTTTTCCCTGAAGCTAGCCGCCTTTTGCCTTTTCTTCCATAAAGTTAAGGATGCGCTTGTCGGAAATGGGATAGGGGGTGCCGAGCTGCTGGGCAAAGTAGCTGACCCGTAATTCCTCCAGCATCCAGCGCGCCTCCGCCAGCCAGGGCGGCAGGCCCTGGCCCTTGGGCACCTTGGCCCTGAGCTGCTGCCAGCGCTCGGCGACGCTCTCCACCTTGGCCAGGTGCAACCGGTCGCGGTTGGGGTCGATGGGCAGCTTTTCCAGGCGCCGCTCTATGGCGTCGAGGTAGCGGATCACGTCCTTGAGGCGCCCTGCCCCCGTTTCGGTGACGAAGCCCCTGAACACCAGGGCATCCAGTTGGGCCTGGATGTCGGCCTGGGCCCGCACCATGGTCAAGTCCGTTTTGCCCTTGAGGCGCTTGCGGATGCCGTTGTGACGCACCAGGATCTGCTCCACCTGGGTGGCGATAAGCACGACGGTGTCGTTGAGCTCGCTCCTGACCTTGTCCTTCAAGGCGGTGAAGGCGGCGGCGTCGCGGCAGTCGCTGCCGGTGATGAGTTGGTCGACGGCGGCCTGGATACAGTCGTCGATAAGATCGCTGACCTTGCCGAAGGGGTTGAAGTAGAGCCCCAGCTTGGCCTTGTTGGGCAGGCTGTCCTGCAGATGCTTGATGGGGGACGGCACGTTCAGCAGCAGCAGGCGCCGCAAGCCCCTCGCCTGGGCGTCGGCCTGGGCGGCCGGGCTGTCGAAGAGCTTGACCGAGACGCTGTCCTTGTCGTCCACCAGGGCTGGATAGGCCCTGACCTCCAGGCCCTGGCGCTTCTCCACGAAGAGTTCCGGCAGGGCCCCGAAGCTCCATTCGGTGAGCTGGTCTTTTTCGATGCCGGGGCTTGCCACCTGGGACAGGGTCTCTTGCACGGCCCCCTGCAACTTGGCCTTGAGAGCCAGCAGATCCCGCCCTGCCGCCAGCACCTTGCCCTTGTCGTCCAGTATCGCGAAACGCATCCGCAGGTGTTCGGGGATGCTGGATTGCTCCCAGAGCTCCAGCTCGGTGCGGGTGCCGGTGATCTGGCGCAGGGCATCGGCCAACTTGTCGATTAGGCGCCCATCCAAAGGTGCCATGCGGCCCAGCGCCGCCTGGGCATAGTTGGGGGCCGGCACGAAGTTGCGGCGCACCGGCTTGGGCAGCCCCTTGATAAGGGCGATGACCAGCTCCTCACGCAGCCCCGGCACCTGCCAGTCGAAACCTGTGGGCTCCACCTGGTTCAGGGCCGCCAAGGGGATCTGCACCGTGACGCCGTCGTCGTCCTGGCCCGGCTCGAAGCGGTATTTCAAGGCCAGGCGCAGGTTGCCCTGGGCCCAGCTGTCGGGGAAGGCGTTCTGGGTGACGTGGTCCTTGTCCTGGGCCAGCAAGTCCGCTTCGGTGAAGAACAGCGCCTTGCGGGCCGCCTCGTCGGTGCGGCGCCACCAATGGTCCAGGGTGCGGCCGTCGAAGACGCTCTGGGGCAGGCGGGCGTCGTAGAGGTCGAAGAGCCTGTCGTCCTCGATGAGGATGTCGCGGCGGCGGGATTTGTCCTCCAGCGCGCTCAAGGATTTGATCAGCTGCTGGTTGTGCTTGTAGAAGGGCAAGGCACAGCGGAAGTCCCCCTCCACCAGGGCGCTGCGGATAAAGAGTACGCGCGCCTCTACCGGGTTCACCCGGCCAAAGTCGATGCGGCGGCGTGGGATGAGCACCAGGCCATAGAGGCTGACCTGCTCATAGGCCACCACGTTGGCACGGCTCTTCTCCCAGTGGGGCTCGAAGTAGCTGCGGCTGACCCGCTCCCCTGCCAGCTGTTCGGCCCACTCCGGCTCGATGCGGGCCAGGGTGCGGGCGAAGAGCCTGGAGGTCTCGGTGAGTTCGGCGGCCATCAGCCACTTGGGCTTCTTGTCGATGGTGCTGCCGGGGAACGGCAAAAAGCGGCTCTGGCGGGCGCCCAGGTATTCGCGGTCCTTGTCCTTGAAGCCGATGTTGGAAAGGTGCCCTGCCAGGAGCGCCTGGTGGATGGCCTCATAGGTGGCCGGTTCGCTGTTTTCCTTGAAGCCCAGTTCCTCGCAGAATTCGCGCAGCTGCTCGACCAGATCCTGCCATTCGCGCATCCGCACATAGTTGAGAAATTCCTTCTGGCAGAGGCGGCGCCACTGGTTGCCCGACAGGGCCTGCTGCTGGGCCTCGCTGTAGGCCCAGAGGTTGACCAGGGCCTGGAAGTCGGACTCGGGATGGGCGAAACGCCGGTGCAACTCGTCGGCCTTCTGTTTGGCGTCCAGGGGCCGCTCGCGGGGATCCTGGATGGCCAGGGCCGCGCTGATGATAAGAAGCTCCTTCAGGCTGCCGTTTTTGGCCCCTTCCACCAGGCAGCGGGCGAGACGGGTATCCACCGGCAGCTTGGCCAGTTGCCGGCCGATGTCGGTGAGGGCGCGGCCGTCGATGGCCCCCAGCTCGTCCAGCAGGTTGAGGCCGTCTTTGACGAAACGGCTGTCGGGGGCTTCGACGAAGGGGAAGGCTTCGATGTCGCCAAGGCCCAGGGACAGCATCTGCAGGATGACGGCGCCGAGATTGGTGCGCAGTATCTCAGGCTCGGTGAATTCGGGGCGACCGAGGAAATCCTCCTCGCTGTAGAGGCGGATACAGATGCCGGGCTCGGTCCGGCCGCAGCGGCCCTTGCGCTGGTTGGCGCTGGCCTGGCTGACGGCCTCTATGGGCAGGCGCTGCACCTTGGTGCGGTAGCTGTAGCGGCTGATGCGGGCCGTGCCGGGGTCTATGACGTACTTGATGCCGGGCACGGTGAGCGAGGTCTCGGCGACGTTGGTGGCCAGCACTATGCGCCGCCCGCCGTGGGGGGCGAAGATGCGCTGCTGCTCGGCGGCCGAGAGGCGCGAGAAGAGCGGCAGCACTTCGGTGTGGCGCAGCTTGCGCTTTTCCAGGGCGTCGGCCGTGTCGCGAATTTCCCGCTCGCCATTCATGAAGATGAGGATGTCGCCCCGCGGGCCTTCCCGGTAGAGCTCGTCCACGGCGTCGAAGATGGCCTGGAGCTGGTCCTTGTCCTTCTCTTCCTCGGTGATGGGGCGATAGCGCACTTCCACCGGGTAGGTGCGGCCCGAGACCTCCAGCATGGGGGCCTCATTGAAATGCCGGGAGAAACGCTCGGGATCGATGGTGGCGGAGGTGATGATCACCTTCAGGTCCGGGCGTTTGGGCAAGATGGTCTTGAGGTAGCCCAGCAGGAAGTCGATATTGAGGCTGCGCTCGTGGGCCTCGTCGATGATGAGGGTGTCGTAGCGGCGCAGCAGCTTGTCCTTCTGGATCTCCGCCAGCAGTATGCCGTCCGTCATCAACTTGACGCAGGTGTCCGCCCTGGTGTGGTCGGTAAAGCGCACCTGATAGCCCACCAGGGCGCCCAGCTCGGTCTGGAGCTCTTCAGCCAGGCGGGTGGCCACGGCGCGGGCCGCCAGCCGCCGCGGCTGGGTGTGGCCGATAAGGCCGTCGATGCCCCTGCCCAGCTCCAGGCAGATCTTCGGCAGCTGGGTGGTCTTACCCGAGCCGGTCTCGCCGGCGATGATCACCACCTGGTTGGCGGCTATGGCTTTCTTGATGTCCTCCCGGGCCGCCACCACCGGCAGCTGCGCGGGGTAGTCCAGGTGCAGGCGGCGGTTCTTGCGGGCCGCCAAGCGCTCCTTGGCCTTGTCCAGCTCCTTTTGCAGCATCGCCAGGGTGGCGTTGCGTTTCTGCTCGTCCTTGATCTTGAAGGCGCCTTCCAGGCGGCGGCGCAGGCGAGACCTGTCCAGGCTGGGGACATCATTAAGGGCTTGGTAAAGGGCGTTATCGGACATCGAAAGGAAACACGGGCTGAAAAGGACGGCCCAATGCTACTGGATAGTGGCTGCGGTAGGAAGCCAAAGGGGCCTTACGGCCCCTGGGATCAACTGGCTTTGTAGCACTCGTGGAGGTGCTTATCCATGGCCAGCAAGACCTGGCGGCGGTTGATGATGCCGATAAGCTTGCCCTCCTCCACCACGGGGTAGATCTTGGGCTTTTGGCCTGTCATCTGCTGGGCCAGCTCGAATACCGAGTCATTGGGCCCCACAGTGAGCACGTCGGCGCGCATCACGTCACTGACCTTAGCCACCAGCTCGCAGTGGTAGCTGGACTCCATCAACTTGGCCAGGAAGTCCTGCTCTGAGACAAACCCCACCAAGTGGTTTTCGCTGTCCACCACGGGGGCCCCTGTCTGCTCACCCAGCAGTAATTTCTCGACCGCCGTGGCGATGGACATGTCCGGGTGCAGGCTCAGCGGATGGCGCTGCATGTGGTCCCTGATAATAAGCGATTCCATAACGACCTCGTTTCTTGCTCCCCTGTTCTTCAAGCATAGTCCCTCATTGCAATTTGCCCGCCTGATCCCCACCTTGGAGTAAAGCCTTGAAGAGGAACGACCTTGGCCATCACGATACTGGTAATACTCTGTGCCGCCCTCATCGCCTGGTGGCTGTACGGCGATCAATGGCTGGCCCGTTACTACAAGCGCAGGGAAAGGCCGCTGACCGCAGGCCAACGTCGCCAGTTGGCCAGGGACATGCCCCTATATGCCCGGCTGCCCAGTCCGATGCGGGAGAAGCTGGAAGGGTTGATGATGGCGTTCCTCAGCCGGGTGGACTTCGTGGGCTGCGAAGGGCTCAGGGTCAACAGTCGGATGCGGCTGCTGGTGGCGGCCCAGGCCTGCCTGTTGCTGCTGGGCAGGGATGAGCCGGCCTACCCCAATGTGCACACCCTCTACCTCTATCCCGAAGGCTACATCAATGCCGCTCCCCAGCGCTTGGCCGGCGGCGTGATAGATCCGAATGGGCGCCATCTGGCGGGAGAGTCCTGGCACGACGGCAGGGTGGTGCTGAGCTGGAACGATTGCCTCTATTCGGCCGCCTACCCCTTTGACGGCACCAACCTGGTGATCCATGAATTCGCCCACCAGCTGGACCAGGCCAAAGGCTCAGCCACGGGCGCGCCGCTGCAGGGCAGCCTGCCCCAGGCCAAGCGCTGGCAGGCGGTGTTCCAGGCCGCCTTCGACCGCCACTGCCTGGCCGTGGCCAGGGGCGAGCACGGCCTTATCGACCCTTACGGGGCCACCAACCCGGCGGAATTCTTCGCCGTGGTGTCGGAGGTCTTTTTCGAGCGGGGTTTGGAGCTGGCCGAGGCCGAGCCCCAGATGTACGAGATGCTGAGCGCCTTCTACGGCCTGGACACCCGCCACTGGGCATGAAAAAGCCGCCCTGGGGCGGCTTTTCTCAGTGCTCGCAGTGCTCGTCGCACTGGTGCTCTTCGTCGGCTTCGAGCTGCTGTATCAGGGTGCCCTTGTGGAAGACCCGCACCCGGCGCAGGGAGGAAGCGTCGTCCTCCAGGGCACGGATGATGCCGCGCGCTTCGCGGTTGAAGCGGGCCAGGGACAGGTCGCGCTGGGACAGGTTGGTCACCAGCAGGCTGCCGCCTTCCTGGCTCACCAGCAGATGGTCGCCGTCTTTCCAACCGAAGTCAGTGATGACGTCCTGGGACAGGGCCAGTTCGTCCTTGCCCAACACCAGGTGCTGAGGAACTTGGGCATCGAGATGGGGGCGGTTGACGACTGTCTTGGCCTGTTGCCTGGGCTTGAGCATGCATGACTCCGATGGGGCTGTTTTTTCCAGGCGCCATGATAGCGGCTCAGAACCAGCGCCGCCACCACATCAATAGCCCCGACAGCACGAAACAGCCCCCCATCAGGGCACTGACCCAGAGCCAGCCGTCCTTGTCTTCCACCCAGGGCAGGCCACCGACGTTCATGCCGAAGTAGCCTGTGATGACCGACAGCGGCAGGAACAGGGCAGTGACGATGGACAAGAGGTAGAGGGTCTTGTTCATCTGGGCGTCGCGCTCGGCGTTCATGTCATCCCGCAGCAGCTTGATGCGCTCGCGCAGCAGGTTGAGGCTTTCCAACAGCCGGGTCATGCGGTCCTGGATATCCAGCAGCAGCCGCAAAGGCTCGGCCTCCAGCTCATCTTCCAACTCGTCGGTCAGATCTTCGAGCATGCCCTGCTGGGGCTCGAGGTAGCGGCGCAGGCTGATCAGCTTGCGCTCCAGCACCAGCACAGTAGAGCGCAGATCCCGCTTGCGTTCCAGCCAGTCCCCTTCCATGTCCAGCAGCTCTTCGGTGAGGTGCTTGAGGTGTTCATCGGCACCGCGGATCAGGTTGCGCAGTATGTCTCCCAACACCTGCCAGGTGCTGGCCCCCTCCCCCGGCTTGCCCAGCTTCTCGGCCGCTTCCTTGACCGACTTGAGTCCCTGGCCAGCCAGGGTCACCAGGTTGCGGTCACTGACCATGCAGCGCAAGGAGACCATGTCCTCGGCCTCCTTGCCAGGGTTGAAGTTGATGCCGCGCAGTATCAGCAGCAAAGCCCGATCCCCGTCCCACTGCCAGCGCGGCCTGGGCTCCTCGGTCAGGGCGGCGTCCACCAGGTGGCGGGGAAAAACCGCCTTGAGCAGTTTGCGGCTCTGCTCCTGGGTGCGGTCCAGGTGCAACCAGGCCGGTCTCGGCTCGGTCAGGGCCTCGCCGCGCTCGCCCTGGGTCAGGGCTTCCCTGCTGTCGAGCCAGTATCCGTATTCATTCATCAAAAGGTCTGCACAGTTTGGCGGGATCCAACAAGTCCTTGAGCTGGGCTTCGCCCAGATCGGTTTCTTCCTTGGCCACCTCCAATATGGGCCGCCCTTCGGCGTAGGCCTTCTTGGCGATGGCGGCAGCTTGCAGATAGCCTATCTCGCTGTTGAGGGCCGTGACCAGTATCGGGTTCTTTTCCAGGCTCTCGTCGACCCTGGCCTGGTTGACGGTGAAGTCCTTGATGGCCTTGTCGGCCAGGTGCTCGCAACCGTTGGCCAGCAGATCCACCATCTGATTGAGGTTGTGGACCAGCAGCGGCAGCATGACGTTGAGCTGGAAATTGCCGCTCTGGGCGGCGATGGCGTTGGCGGCGTCCAGCCCCATCACCTGGGCGCAGACCATGGCCAGGGCCTCGGGGATCACCGGGTTGACCTTGCCGGGCATGATGCTGGAGCCGGGCTGTAGGGCCGGCAGGCTGATCTCGCCAAGGCCAGCCAGGGGCCCGGAATTCATCCAGCGCAGATCGTTGCTCACCTTCATCAGCACCACCGCCAGTTGGCGCAGCGCCGCCGAGGCGGCCAGAGGGGCTTCCTGGGCGGCCATGTGGGCAAAGGGCCAGTCGTGGGCTTCCACGTGCAGGTGCAGCCGCTCACAAAGGCGCACACAGACGCCGTCCGCCAGCTGCGGATGGGCGTTGATGCCGGTACCGACGGCCGTCCCCCCCAGCGGCAGCTGCGACAGCCGCTGTATGGCGTGGCGGATCTCGGTTTCCACCCCTTCGAGTTGTACCTGCCAGGTGGTGAGCTCCTGGCCGAAGGTGAGCGGCATGGCGTCCATCAGGTGGGTGCGGCCCGTCTTGACCACACCGTCGAGGCTCGCCGCCTTCTGCTCTATCACCTTGGCCAGGTGATGGAGCCTCGGCAGCAGCTGCTTCTCCAGTCCCTGCAAGACCGAGAGCTGGAGGGCGGCCGGCACAGTGTCGTTGGAACTCTGGCCCATGTTGACGTCGTCGTTGGGGGAGACGCCGTTGCCGGCGAGGTTCGCTATCACCTCGTTGACGTTCATGTTGCTGGAGGTGCCGGAGCCGGTCTGGAACACCTCCACCGGGAAGGCCTTCAGGGGCTTGTCTGCCAGCAGCTGATCGGCGGCCCTGATGATGGCCTCGGCCTTGGTGTCATCCAGCTCCCCCAGGGTCAGGTGGGTCTGGGCGGCGGCCCGCTTGATCTCGATAAGGGCGGCCAGGAAACGCCAGGGCATGGCTTGGCCCGACAGCTTGAAGTTGTTCACCGCCCGCTGGGTCTGGGGGCCGTAGAGGGCGCCGTCAGGTAGCACCACCTCCCCCAGGGAATCGGTCATCACTTTACTCATGCTTACCTCCGTTTTCGTTACCCTGCCATGGCGCTAAGCCTTTGTCATCCAAACGGTTTAACAGCTCCAGGGCCGTCTCGGCCACCCCGGCCAGGAAGTCGGGCCTGATATGGCTGGCGACGTCGGAGCGCTGGTGGTAGTCGGCATGGACGTCGTTGCCGAAGTAGAGATAGGGGATGCCGGCCTTGCGAAAAGGGGCATGGTCTGAGGCATTCCGCCAATCGGTCATCTGGGCCGAGCCCCTTTGTTGTTCGCGCCTGTCGTGGCCGATGCGCAGGCAGAGGGGAGCGTCCTTGGCCAGGGCCAGCACCAGGGGCTTGAAGCCGGGGTTGTCGTGGGTGCCGGCGGCATAGAGCACGGGGCCATGGCCCACCATGTCGAAGTTGATCACCAGCTTGGGCAGGGGCAATGGCGGGGCCGCCAGCAGCGCCTTGGCACCATAGAGGCCCTCTTCCTCGCTGTCGGTGGCGATAAAGGCGATGTCGCCTTGGTAACGGGCCGCCAACGCCAGCAGCACCGCCACCCCAGAGGCGTTGTCGTCGGCACCGGGGAAGCCGACACCGAGGTGGTCATAATGGGCCAGCAGCCAGATCCGGGGCTGGCCCCTGTAGGCGATGATGTTGTCGCCCCCTTGGGGCACGGCCTGGGTCAACACCTGATAGCCGAGGCCGGCGAAACGGGAGCGGATGTAGTCCTCGGCGTGCTGGTGGCCTGGGGTGCCGGGCCTTCGCCCGTTCATCTCAGGGCTGGCCAGGACGCGCACATCCGCCAGCAGGGGAGCAGGATCCAGGTTGGGAAGGCCCCCCTGGTTGCAGGGGATGCTGGACTGGCAGGCCGCCAGCAAAGGGCAAAGCAATAGGATGCGCATCCATTAAAAAAGGGCCCTGACGGCCCTTTTGTCAATTCCTGTTGTAGCCCAGCGCCATCGGCTTGGGCCGCTGTTCGGCCATCAGGCTGGCGAGCCGGTCGGGGTAGTCGGTCTCGATGCCATCGACCCCCAGGGCCAGCATCTCTTCCATCACCTTGCGGGACTGAACCCCCCAGGCGATGACCTTGATACCCCTGTCCCTGGCCTTGGCCATGAAGTCCTTGTCCAGGAAGCTGTAGTAGATCTGCAGATAGTTGACCGACAGATCCAAAGGATTGATGCGCCGGATCTGGTCGTCCATCAGCAGGTTGAAACGGTCATTCCAGCCAAAGAAGCTGTAGAGGCGGGGAATAGCGGGCGCCAACTGGGAAAAGGTGGCCAGGATCCTGGGGTCGAAGGCCTTGATCAGCACCCTGTCCTGCATGTTGTGGTCGCGGATCATGTCCAGCACCTGCCGCTCCAGGCCAGGCTCTTTGAGCTCCAACACCAGCTTGGGCAGACTATGGGCCATGGCGTCCATCACCTGGGCCAGGGTCGGAATGGTCTGATCCTGGAACTGGGGGCCAAACCAGGAGCCGGCGTCCAGTTGAACCAGCTCGGCCAGGGTGAAGTCGCTGACGGCGCCCTTGCCATTGGTGGTACGGGCCAGTTGGCTGTCGTGAAAGACCACCAGGGCACCGTCCTTGGAGCGGCGCACATCCACTTCGATGGCGTCCACCCCCAGCCTCAATCCTTTCTGGATGGCCGCCAGGGTATTCTCCGGCGCCAGGCCGGCACCGCCCCTGTGGCTGATAACCATGGTGTCGGCCATGGCGGCAGGTAACAGCAACAGGCCCAGAAGGCCAAAAATGTATTTTCGTCCCACGTCAGTCCCCTCAGGACGGAGGCAAAGCCCCGTTATTTTTTTGTTATGGGTTTTCAGCAGGGGTTTATATTACGCAGTTTGTAAAAAGCCGACAACAAAGAAGGGGCACAAGGCCCCTTCTTCTTTACACTTCAATGAATTGCTGCGGCGGGTTGGGGTTGGCGTCGGCGTCGTAATCCACCTCGTCCAGGCCGAAACCGAACAGCTTGAGGAACTCTTCCTTGTAGCCGTCGTAGTCAGTCAGGTCGCGCAGGTTCTGGGTAGTCACCTGGCTCCACAGAGCCTTGCAGGCGGACTGCACTTCTTCCTGGAGTTCCCAGTCGTCCATGCGGATACGGTTCTTGTCGTCGGTATCGCAAGGGGCGCCATCGGCCTTGTACAGTTGCTGGCTGAACAGGCGGAACACGTGCTCCATGGTGCCTTCGTGCAGGCCTTTTTCCTTCATCACCTTGTAGACGATGGCAATGTAGAGCGGCATTACGGGAATGGCGGAGCTGGCCTGGGTCACCACGGACTTGAGCACGGCTACATGGGCCTCGCCACCTTTGCCCTTGAGCAAGGTGTCGATGGCGTCGGCGGCGCGGTCCAGATCTTCCTTGGCCTTGCCGATGCTGCCGTGCCAGTAGATGGGCCAGGTGATCTCGGTGCCGATGTAGCTGTAGGCGATGGATTTGCAGCCTTCGGCCAGTACGCCAGCCTCGTTCAGGGCCTTGATCCACAGCTCCCAGTCCTGGCCACCCATGACGGTGATGGTGTCCTGGATCTCCTGCTCATTGGCAGGCTCCACGTCCACGGAGATGATCTCGTCCTTGTTGGTGTCCACGGCCGTGGCGCTGTAAGGCTGGCCGATAGGCTTGAGGGTGGAACGGACCAGCTCACCGGTATCGGGAAGCTTGCGTACCGGGGAGGCGATGGAATAAACCACCAGATCCACCTGGCCAAGATCTTCTTTGATGGTGTCGATGGCTTTCTGCTTCACCTCATGGGAGAAGGCATCACCATTGATGGACTTGGCGTAGAAGCCCGCCTCTGTGGCCAGCTTGTCGAAAGCCACGGCGTTGTAGAAACCGGCAGTCCCCGTCTTGCTGTCGCTGCCCGGCTTCTCGAAGAAGACACCCAGGGTAGCCGCGCCGGCGCCGAAGGTAGCGGCGATACGGGACGGCATGCCGTAACCGCTGGAACTGCCAATCACCAGCACGCGCTTGGGACCATTCTCGATGGCCGGGTGCTCTTTGGTGTAGTTGATCTGTTCCAGAATGTTGGCTTCACAGCCCTTGGGGTGGGCAGTAGTACAGATGAAGCCGCGGATCTTGGGCTTGATAATCATGGGGTTTCCGTGTGTGAGTTTCACAATCAGCGCTGATGTTAGCCCATTTTGCGCCGCTCAAACATCCGATCTCCTGCTCCAGCCCTTCAGGGGCACCATTTGGCACTCCCTCCATATGCTCAAAAAAAGATCTTCCCATACAGCTTGTTAGGCAACTTCTTGGATCTTTTTTCAGCAACTTGCTTGCCAGTTCCCTCAGCCAGCATTACTGTATGCCCATACACTGTATATGATTACAGTATACGGAGATGAACATGGATCCTCGCTTGAACCAACTGCTGCAACAGCACAACGTCTGGACTGGCCGCCATTGGCAACAGGAACTGCCCGCCGAGGCGACAGGCTATGCCCAACTGGATGAGTGCCTGCCTGGCATGGGCTTACCCAAGGGGGCTATCACCGAGATCTTTTACCGCCAGGACGGTATAGGTGAGCTGCGGCTACTGGTTCCGATGTTGGCAAGGCTGTCACAGCAGAAGCGCTGGATCATCTTCATCGCCCCTCCCCATGTCCCCTATGCCCCAGCCTTGGCCGCCGCCGGCGTGGATCTGTCCCGAGTACTGGTGATCCATCCCAGTAAGGTGAAGGACGAGCTCTGGACCCTGGAGCAGGCGCTGAAAAGCGGCAACTGCAGTGCCGTGCTGGCCTGGCCCCGGGCCATCAACGACGTGCAGCTGCGCCGCCTGCAACTGGCGGCCCAGAAAGGCGACACCCTGGGCATCTTCTTCCACCGCCGTGGCCGGCCTCAGAGCCCTGCCGCCCTGCGCCTGCGCCTGGAAGCCCGGAACAAGGTCGTAGAGCTGGCCGTGGAGAAGCGCCGCGGTGGCTGGCCTCTGCCTGCCCAGCCGTTGGACTTGGGTGATGAACATATCGTCGGCGCCAAGGTGCTGAGAGGGCCCTGGGAGCACTGATGCGCTGGCTGTACCTGCATTTTCCCGACCTGCCCCTGGAACTTGCCAGCCGAGGTCTTCCCCAGGAGAAGCCCCTGGCGACCCTGGACAACCGGCAACAACTGCAATGTCTCAACCCGGCGGCCCTGGCCGCCGGCCTTGATAAGGGCATGTCCCTGGCCGGCGCCTTGACCCTAAGCCCAGACCTCAAGGCTCTCAGCGTCAGTCCACTGCAATGCCACCAGGGCCTACAGGCCCTGGCCGACAGCTGCTACGACCTTGCCGGCCCACTGAGCCTGGTGCCGCCGGACGGCCTGCTGGTGGAGCTGTCTTCGATGCAGCGCCTCTATGGCAATGACCAGGCCCTGCTGGCCTGCCTGCAGGACAAGCTGCAAGCCTTAGGACACAGGCTGCAACCCGGTATGGGCACGACCCCTCTGGCAGCCAGGTTGCTCGCCAGGGCCGAGATAGGTCCGGCCAGCCCACAACAAGGTTGGCAAGCCCTGCTGGCCCTGCCGGTATCGGCCCTGGAACTCCCCCTGAACTTGGAAGCCAAACTGGCACGGGCTGGCCTGCGTCAGCTTGGCCAACTGCTGGCCCTACCCCGCCAGGAGTTGGGACAACGCTATGGTGCTCCCTTGCTGTCGACACTGGGCCGCCTTGACGGCAGCCTCAAGGAAGCTCGTCAGCTCTACCATCCTTCCGAACAGTTCGAGCGACGTCTCGACTTCATCCATGAAGTGGAAAGGGCCCAAGGACTGTTGTTCCCACTGGGCCCCTTGCTTGAAGCCTTGGCGTTGTTCCTCGAAAAACGCCAGCTGGCCTGTGAACGCTTGCAACTGAATCTTCATTTCCGCCAGGGTCCCAGCCTGGATCTGGTCATGGCGGGGGCCGAGCCGCTGCACCGGGCCGAGGATTGGCGCGCTATTGTCCAACTGCAGCTCGAGAAGCTACAGCTCGACAGCCCCGTACTAGCCCTGACCCTCAAAGCAGCACAGCTCAGCCCCAGGCAGCGCCAGAGCAAAGGTCTATTCACCCCGCCTCGCCCCGATGAACCCTTGTTGGGTCGCCTGATCACCCGCCTCGGCGAGTCCGCTGTGCAAGGACTCTGTCTGGTAGAGAACCATTGCCCAGAAAAGGCCCAAGCTTGGGTCAGCCCAGGAGCAGGAAATGCCGTGCGCCCCTTGAATGGCCTCAGGCCACTGTGGCTGTTGGAAAAGCCCGAGCCCTTGGAAGAAATACCTGTGCTATTGCGTGGCCCGGAGCGCCTGGAAAACGGCTGGTGGCAGCAGGCCATACAGCGTGATTATTTTATAGCCCGCCATCCCCAAGGCGGCCTCTGCTGGATCTTTTTGGACAAGGATGAGGGCTGGTATCTGCACGGCTGGTTTGGCTGATGTTCGCCCAGCTCCGCACCCTGACCAATTTCAGTTTCCTCAAGGGAGCCTCTCATCCGGAAGAGATGATCAAGACAGCACTGGAACTCGGTTACCAAGCCATTGCCATTACCGATGAATGCTCCGTCGCTGGCGTGGTCAGGGCATTCAACGCCGCCAGGGACACCCCCATCAAGCTCATCGTCGGCAGCCATTTCAGGTTGGAGTGCGGATTATGCCTGACCCTGTTGGCCCCCAGCCTGGCCGCCTATCAGGAGCTCTGCGCCTTGATATCCCTTGGGCGCCGCAGTGCCCCCAAGGGGCAATACCGCCTGGCTCGCGATGAATTGACCCAACTCCGCCACCTATTGGCACTCTGGCAGCCCGGTGAAGAGGGATGGAAAGAGGAAGCCGATTGGCTGCTCAGGCACTTTGAAAAGCGGCTTTGGCTGGCGCTGGGGCGCACCTTTGGCAGCGAAGAGGACAAGCGGCTGACCGCCCTTGCTCTGCTGGCCAAGACCAGAAGCATTCCCATAGTGGCTGCTCCCTTGGTACTGATGCATGAGCCTGGCCGCCATAAGCTATTGGACTGCCTGACGGCCCTGCGTCATCACCGCACAGTGCAGGAAGCGGGTTGGCGTCTGTTGTCCAACAGGGAGGCGGCCCTTCAGCCACTTCCAGCCCTTGAACAGATCTACCCTCCCGACTGGCGCCGGGAAAGCCTGAAGATAGCGGCGCTCTGCCACTTCCAGCTGACAGAGCTCCGCTACCGCTATCCCGACGAATGGCTACCGGCCGGCCTGGACGCCAGCCAGTACCTGCGCCAGGAAGTGGAAACCGGTCTCGCACGCCATTATCCCAAGGGGCCGTCGGCCAAAGTCAGAGGGCTAATCAACAAGGAGTTGGACCTGATCCAGGAACTGGGCTACGAGCACTACTTCCTGACCCTCTACGATATCGTCAACTTCGCCAGAGGCCAGGGGATCCTCTGCCAGGGCCGGGGCTCTGCCGCCAACTCCGCTGTCTGCTTCAGCCTGGGGATCACGGGGGTGGATCCGGATACGGCCAACCTGCTCTTCGAGCGCTTTGTATCCAGGGAGCGCAAGGAGCCTCCCGACATAGACGTAGACTTTGAGCACGAACGCAGGGAAGAAGTGATCCAATACATCTACCGCCGCTATGGCAGGGCCCGTACCGCCTTGACCGCAACTGTGGTCACCTACCGCTCCCGAAGTGCCATACGGGATATCGGTAAAGCCCTTGGCCTGGAGCAAGCCAGTATCGAGAGCCTGCTAAGCCAACTGGACAGGGGCGACAAACTGGAGCCTTGGCGGGATCAACTTCGCCGCCTCTGCGCCGAGCGCGGCGGACTCTGGCCGGAGTTCCTGATCCTCATCGATACCCTGATCGGCTTTCCCCGGCATCTATCCCAGCATGTGGGCGGTTTCGTCATCAGTCAGGGTCCCCTTGACCACTTGGTGCCTCAGGAAAATGCCGCCATGGCCGGTAGGACCATCATTCAATGGGACAAGGACGACCTGGAGAGTCTCGGTTTGATGAAAGTGGATGTGCTGGCGCTGGGGATGTTGACCGCGATCCGAAAATGCTTTGACCTTGTCGCCCGGCATGGCGGCCCCAGGCTGACCCTGGCCAATATCCCTCCCGATGACAAAGCCGTCTACGCCATGCTGCAGCGGGCAGACAATGTCGGCGTATTTCAAGTAGAGTCCCGAGCCCAAAGCAACATGCTGCCAAGACTCAAACCCGCATGCTTCTACGACTTGGTCATCGAAGTGGCCATAGTGCGTCCCGGGCCCATACAAGGGGACATGGTCCATCCTTTTCTCAAACGCCGTAATGGCATAGAGCCCGTCACCTACCCCTCCCCAGCTTTGGAGAAGGTGCTCAAGCGAACTATGGGAGTCCCCCTTTTCCAGGAACAAGCCATTGAGATCGCCATGATCGCGGCCGGCTTCACTGCCGGCGAAGCCGATCAGCTACGCAGAGCCATGGCCAACTGGTCTCGCCATGGTCACATCGAAGTGTTCAGGCAAAAGCTGGTCGACGGCATGCTGGCCAAAGGTTACCCACTGGACTTTGCTCAGCGGATCTTCGAGCAGATCAAAGGTTTTTCCGGCTACGGCTTTCCCGAATCCCATTCGGCCAGCTTTGCCCTGCTGGTCTACATTTCTGCTTGGCTGAAATGCCATTACCGTGCCGCCTTCTGCTGTGCTCTCCTCAACAGCCAACCCATGGGTTTCTATAGCCCGTCACAGCTGATCCAAGATGCCCGCCGCCATGGAGTCAAGGTGCTGCCGGTGGACGCCAGCCATTCAGACTATGAGCACAAGTTGGAAGGCGATGCACTGAGGTTGGGGCTCTGTTTGATCAAAGGAGGCAAGGAGAAGGCATTACGTCATTTTGTAGAGCAGCGCCAGACGCTAGACCTGAAGGCAGCCCTGGCCACTGTCCCCCAAGCCCAGCAAGAGATGATGGCAGCCGTGGGCGCCTTGGACAGCCTCCATGGCGATCGTTTCCAAGCCAGTTGGCAAAGTGCCAGCCTGGGCGAGCAGTTGCCACTCTTCACCAGTCAGGTGAAAGCATTACAACCACAGCCCCAGATACATGCCCCCACCAAAATGGAAGCCATGCTCAGCGACTACCAGCAGTTGGGTCTGACTCTGGGGACTCACCCTCTAGCCCTATTGCGTCAGAAGGGACATTTCAAGAAGGCGACTCCCGCAGACAAGCTACAGAGCTGTCAACACGGTCAGTCCATCCAAGTGGTAGGGTTGGTCACGGGCCGGCAAAGGCCCGGCACGGCTTCAGGGGTGACCTTCATCACCTTGGAAGATGAGACAGGCAACATCAACCTGGTCGTTTGGGCCGCCACCGCCCACCATCAACGCCAGCCCTACCTGAAAGCCAAGCTCTTGGAAGTGGCCGGCATAGTGGAGAAAGACGGCCCTCTGGTCCATGTCATTGCCGGCAAGCTCACGGATCGCAGTACCTGGCTAGATACGCTCTCGATTTCATCCAGGGACTTTCGTTAGCTCTCTGCAGAAGGCTGTTCTTGGCGGAGATTGCAGCTGAGGTTGGATATGCACTCAGCAGAGCGCGACTGCAAAAATGTGCGCCCCAGGTGACTTGCCGGGGAAGGTTTCAAGGAAGGCGGGGCTAATTCATTGGAGTAGGCCCTTAAATAACCGACCAAGCTGTCAGGAACAGCTTGGGACAGCGTTAGCTGGGCGGCAGGCCATTTTACAGGACGTAAAATGCAAAAACCCCCGGCCTTTCGGTCGGGGGTTTTGCGTTTCGTGTTAGGTGCCTGGCGGTGACCTACTCTCACATGGCGAATGCCACACTACCATCGGCGCGGCTGCGTTTCACTTCTGAGTTCGGAATGGGTTCAGGTGGTTCCACAGCGCTATTGCCGCCAGGCGAATTCATTTAAGTCCGCCCTTGCGGGCCAACTTATTCAATTCGGATTAGCTGATAACACTGCTTGCGAGTTTCTCGCCTTCTTTGGCGTCCTACAAAACCCTTTGGGTGTTGTATGGTTAAGCCGCACGGGCAATTAGTACTGGTTAGCTCAACGTATCACTACGCTTACACACCCAGCCTATCAACGTCGTAGTCTTCAACGACCCTTTAGGAGACTCGAAGTCTCAGGGATGACTCATCTCAGGGCTCGCTTCCCGCTTAGATGCTTTCAGCGGTTATCGATTCCGAACTTAGCTACCGGGCAGTGCCACTGGCGTGACAACCCGAACACCAGAGGTTCGTTCACTCCGGTCCTCTCGTACTAGGAGCAACTCCCTTCAATCATCCAACGCCCACGGCAGATAGGGACCGAACTGTCTCACGACGTTCTGAACCCAGCTCGCGTACCACTTTAAATGGCGAACAGCCATACCCTTGGGACCGACTTCAGCCCCAGGATGTGATGAGCCGACATCGAGGTGCCAAACACCGCCGTCGATATGAACTCTTGGGCGGTATCAGCCTGTTATCCCCGGAGTACCTTTTATCCGTTGAGCGATGGCCCTTCCATTCAGAACCACCGGATCACTATGACCTACTTTCGTACCTGCTCGACGTGTCAGTCTCGCAGTTAAGCTGGCTTATGCCATTGCACTAACCTCCTGATGTCCGACCAGGATTAGCCAACCTTCGTGCTCCTCCGTTACGTTTTGGGAGGAGACCGCCCCAGTCAAACTACCCACCAGACACTGTCCTCAACCCGGATAACGGGTCTAAGTTAGAACATCAAACATACCAGGGTGGTATTTCAAGGTTGGCTCCACCAGAACTGGCGTCCTGGTTTCATAGCCTCCCACCTATCCTACACAAGTAGGCTCAATGTTCAGTGTCAAGCTGTAGTAAAGGTTCACGGGGTCTTTCCGTCTAGCCGCGGGTACACTGCATCTTCACAGCGAATTCAATTTCACTGAGTCTCGGGTGGAGACAGCGTGGCCATGGTTACACCATTCGTGCAGGTCGGAACTTACCCGACAAGGAATTTCGCTACCTTAGGACCGTTATAGTTACGGCCGCCGTTTACCGGGGCTTCGATCAAGAGCTTCACCTTACGGCTAACCCCATCAATTAACCTTCCGGCACCGGGCAGGTGTCACACCGTATACGTCCTCTTTCGAGTTTGCACAGTGCTGTGTTTTTGATAAACAGTCCCAGCCACCTGGTCACTGCGACTCTCGTCTGCTTACGGAGCAAGTCCTTCACAAACAAGAGCGTACCTTCTCCCGAAGTTACGGTACTATTTTGCCTAGTTCCTTCACCCGAGTTCTCTCAAGCGCCTTGGTATTCTCTACCTGACCACCAGTGTTGGTTTGGGGTACGGTTCCTATGCAACTGAAGCTTAGAGGCTTTTCCTGGAAGCGTGGCATCAACAGCTTCGTCACCGTAGTGACTCGTCTCGTGTCTCGACTTATAGGGACCCGGATTTGCCTAAGTCCCCAGCCTACGCACTTTCACATGGACAACCAACGCCATGCCTGCCTAGCCTTCTCCGTCCCCCCATCGCATTGCATAGAAGTACAGAAATATTAATCTGTTTCCCATCGACTACGGCTTTCGCCCTCGCCTTAGGAGCCGACTCACCCTGCCCCGATTAACGTTGGACAGGAACCCTTGGTCTTCCGGCGAGCGGGTTTTTCACCCGCTTTAACGTTACTCATGTCAGCATTCGCACTTCTGATACCTCCAGCATGCCTCCCGACACACCTTCACAGGCTTACAGAACGCTCCTCTACCGCTCACACAGTGTGTGAACCCGTAGCTTCGGTGCATAGCTTAGCCCCGTTACATCTTCCGCGCAGACCGACTCGACTAGTGAGCTATTACGCTTTCTTTAAAGGGTGGCTGCTTCTAAGCCAACCTCCTAGCTGTCTAAGCCTTTCCACATCGTTTCCCACTTAGCTATGACTTTGGGACCTTAGCTGACGGTCTGGGTTGTTTCCCTTTTGACGACGGACGTTAGCACCCGCCGTCTGTCTCCCGGATAGTACTCTTGGGTATTCGGGCTTCGCATGGGTTTGGTAAGTCGGGATGACCCCCTAGCCCAAACAGTGCTCTACCCCCCAAGGTATTCGTCCGAGGCGCTACCTAAATAGCTTTCGAGGAGAACCAGCTATCTCCCGGTTTGATTGGCCTTTCACCCCTAATCACAGGTCATCCCCTACTTTTGCAACAGTAGTGGGTTCGGTCCTCCAGTACCTGTTACGGCACCTTCAACCTGCCCATGACTAGATCACCGGGTTTCGGGTCTATACCTTGCGACTGGACGCCCAGTTAAGACTCGGTTTCCCTACGGCTCCCTATTCGGTTAACCTCGCCACAAAATATAAGTCGCTGACCCATTATCCAGAGGTACGCAGTCACCCCGAAGGGCTCCTACTGCTTGTACGTACAGGGTTTCAGGTTCTATTTCACTCCCCTCGCCGGGGTTCTTTTCGCCTTTCCCTCACGGTACTGGTTCACTATCGGTCAGTTGGGAGTATTTAGCCTTGGAGGATGGTCCCCCCATATTCAGTCAAGATACCACGTGTCCCGACCTACTCATCGTATGCAACAATACCTGGCATTTCATGTACGGGACTATCACCCTGTGTCGTCGGCCTTTCCATACCGTTCCACTATACCAAGCACTGATAAACACACTGGGCTCTTTCCCGTTCGCTCGCCGCTACTGAGGAAATCTCGTTTGATTTCTTTTCCTCGGGGTACTTAGATGTTTCAGTTCTCCCGGTTCGCCTCATTACGCTATGTATTCACGTAATGATACTGACTTATGTCAGTGGGTTTCCCCATTCGGAAATCATTGGCTCAAGCGGTTCTTATCACCTCACCAATGCTTATCGCAGATTAGCACGTCCTTCATCGCCTCCAACTGCCTAGGCATCCACCCTGTACGCTTAGTCACTTAACCATACAACCCCGAAGGGTTTCGCTGCGCCTGCCTCGTCTCTGACGGCGTTGGCTTCCTCATTTGGTCAGTCATGTACCGAAGTACATTCCCTCCCGCATTCGTCGCCGGCCTTGTCAGACCCGGGCAATGCTTGCGAACCATAAACAGCAACGTTAATGCCGTTATGTCGTATGTGACTAACACCTGGTTTTCGCCGGACGCTCAAAGTAAATTGAGAATCTCGTTTAAATTGCAGTGTTATCAGCTTTCCGAATTGTTAAAGAACAAGAAAGCCTGCTCGAGAGCAGGCTTTCCAAGTAATCTGTGTGGACACTGCGCAGCGGCAGTCTCTTTTAGTAAGGAGGTGATCCAGCCGCAGGTTCCCCTACGGCTACCTTGTTACGACTTCACCCCAGTCATGAACCACACCGTGGTAAACGCCCTCCCGAAGGTTAAGCTATCTACTTCTGGTGCAGCCCACTCCCATGGTGTGACGGGCGGTGTGTACAAGGCCCGGGAACGTATTCACCGCAGCATTCTGATCTGCGATTACTAGCGATTCCGACTTCACGGAGTCGAGTTGCAGACTCCGATCCGGACTACGACGCGCTTTATGAGATCCGCTCACTGTCGCCAGCTTGCATCCCTCTGTACGCGCCATTGTAGCACGTGTGTAGCCCTACTCGTAAGGGCCATGATGACTTGACGTCGTCCCCACCTTCCTCCGGTTTATCACCGGCAGTCTCCTTTGAGTTCCCGCCATTACGCGCTGGCAACAAAGGACAAGGGTTGCGCTCGTTGCGGGACTTAACCCAACATTTCACAACACGAGCTGACGACAGCCATGCAGCACCTGTCTCAGAGCTCCCGAAGGCACCAATCCATCTCTGGAAAGTTCTCTGGATGTCAAGAGTAGGTAAGGTTCTTCGCGTTGCATCGAATTAAACCACATGCTCCACCGCTTGTGCGGGCCCCCGTCAATTCATTTGAGTTTTAACCTTGCGGCCGTACTCCCCAGGCGGTCAACTTAACGCGTTAGCTCCGGAGTCCACGTTTCAAGAACACAAACTCCAAGTTGACATCGTTTACGGCGTGGACTACCAGGGTATCTAATCCTGTTTGCTCCCCACGCTTTCGCACCTGAGCGTCAGTCTTTGGCCAGGGGGTCGCCTTCGCCACTGATGTTCCTTCCGATCTCTACGCATTTCACCGCTACACCGGAAATTCCACCCCCCTCTCCAAGACTCTAGTTAGCCAGTCTTAAATGCAATTCCAGGTTAAGCCCGGGGCTTTCACATCTAACTTAACTAACCGCCTGCGTGCGCTTTACGCCCAGTAATTCCGATTAACGCTTGCACCCTCCGTATTACCGCGGCTGCTGGCACGGAGTTAGCCGGTGCTTCTTCTGCGAGTAACGTCACAGGAACCAGGTATTAACTAGCCCCCTTTCCTCCTCGCTGAAAGTGCTTTACAACCCGAAGGCCTTCTTCACACACGCGGCATGGCTGGATCAGGCTTGCGCCCATTGTCCAATATTCCCCACTGCTGCCTCCCGTAGGAGTCTGGGCCGTGTCTCAGTCCCAGTGTGGCTGATCATCCTCTCAGACCAGCTAGGGATCGTCGCCTTGGTGAGCCGTTACCTCACCAACTAGCTAATCCCACGTAGGCGCATCCGATAGCAAGAGGCCCGAAGGTCCCCTCTTTGGTCCGTAGACATCATGCGGTATTAGCCATCGTTTCCAATGGTTATCCCCCACTATCGGGCAGCTCCCTACGCATTACTCACCCGTCCGCCGCTCTCAAGGGAAGCAAGCTCCCCTCTACCGCTCGACTTGCATGTGTTAAGCCTGCCGCCAGCGTTCAATCTGAGCCATGATCAAACTCTTCAATTAAAAGCGTTTGATGCTCAATGAATTGCTGAAGTGTTGAACACTCAACTTCATCGAGTAAATCTCAATATTTCGAGAACTTACCCTCTGCGAGTGCCCACACAGATTACTTGGATTCTATTGTTAAAGAGCGTCGCTCTGCTCGAGCGAGGAGGCGCATTCTACCGCCTCCATATTCAGTGTCAAGCCCTTTCGCTTCACACCCAAACTTCCGATTTCAAGGCTTTCGACTCAATCTCCGAAGCGGACCGCCATTCTACTCACCGGGCCTTTGATGTCAACCCCTACTGAAGGTTAACAACCGACACCGATGCGTCCTTTGCGACGGGAAGCGAAGTATGAGCTTGGCCAACGCAAAACGCAAGGCTTGAAGAACATGAAACCAATCGCTTGCCTGCTATTTGTTCGATTCAAGCCAGTCCGGCACTTCAGCGATGGATGCCAACACCACATCGGCCAACTCCTTGGCTTCCGATGTAACGGTTTTACCTGTCTCGACCAAGACTGCCTTGCCGACCCCAGCCGCCCTCGCTGCCCTCATATCATCCGCTTTGTCGCCAACAAAAACCGAGGCAGCGAGATCAATATCCAGATCCTTCTGTGCTTCCAGCAGCATACCGGGCTTAGGTTTGCGACAACTGCAATCCACCTTGTACTGGCCCAGCCCCTTCTCAGCATGATGGGGACAATAGTAGACACCGTCCAGCAGCACCCCCTTATCGTCAAAGTTCCAATCCATCCACTGGGTCAGCTCCTGGAAGGTATCCTCTGTGTACATACCTCGGGCAATACCAGACTGGTTGGTGATCACCACCACTTTGTATCCCATGGCCTTGAACGCCTTACAGGCTTCAAAAACACCCTCGATAAATTCAAAGTCGTCAATCTTACTGACATAGCCGTGATCGACGTTGATCA
The DNA here is from genome assembly GCF_030450055.1 of Gallaecimonas kandeliae. Lineage (NCBI taxonomy): Bacteria > Pseudomonadati > Pseudomonadota > Gammaproteobacteria > Enterobacterales > Gallaecimonadaceae > Gallaecimonas > Gallaecimonas kandeliae. The sequence goes on along the minus strand of NZ_CP118480.1, from coordinate 1,243,363 downwards.
CGCCATCACGGTCCAAAAATACGGCTGGCTTCATGGGTTGCTTACAGCTCCACTTTGGTGATCGTTATGAACATGGGGATCCTCGGGGAAAAGCCATTGTGCTCTCTGCCTTATCTTGGCGGCTTCCTGTTTGTCCCCGAGGGCATTGGCGGCTATCAGCATCTTTTCGAAGATATCTTTGCGCACCACGACCTGACTGTATTGCCATCCCCAGTCGATATATTCCCTCAAGGCTTTCTCGTCACGATTAGCCAAAGCCAGCTGAAGACGCGCCGCCATGGCGATGTGTTCTATATGGTTCTGGAAGACGATGGGGTTGACAATATCCAGCAGTGGCGCCAGCGGCGAATCCCCCTCCTTTGCTACCTCGTTGGCCCTCACCACCTGTACCAGCTTGGAGATGGTATGGAGGTTGGTGGCCAAGAAAATCTCCCCGACTATCACACCAATGGCGGTCATTGATTTCCATACATAAGGTAAAGCGACTTGCCGACGCTCCAACTCTCCGATCTGCGCTTCAATCAAGAACAACAACGTCAGGAAGACAAACCAATGGGTGGCCGAATGATAGAAGGGATATTCAGTCATGCAATGTAGTGCAATGGGGAAAATCATGGCTGCATATGCAAAACCCAGTCTACCCAGAGAGCGTAACCGCCACACCAGAGCACCGCTGAACAGCAAGATGCCAAACAGGGGAAGAATGCCTCCTTCAGTTGCCCAAAACAGCAGTTCATTATGAGGGTGGTCGACATTGGGCAGTGACCAAAGCCCTGATTGAGCAAAGGCAATGGCACGTTGGTTGGCATAGGCAGCCTCGAAGCCCCCCAACCCCACCCCAGCCAAGGGATGCGCAAGGAAGATCTGAGCTGTCACAGTCCAGATCGCATTCCGGCCATTACTGTCCGTAACAGTGGCTGCACTACGTACGACATTGTCAGCCAAGACCCCATAAAAATAGCCGCCCAGTTCCCCGACAATGACCAGGGAAACACCTAGAAGAAGAGCACGAGATGACTTCTTGGAAGTAAAGAGGAAAAGCAGCAGTCCCCCAACCTGGGCCAATATCCCTGTCCTAGAAAGGGTCACATACTGGTCGAAAGCGCTGAACAGCAGGGTAAGATAGATGACCCCAAACCACAGCCACTTGGACAAGGCTTTAGTCGGCGCTTCATACCTTGCCAGCAGCCAGAGCGCAGCCATCATGCCGGTGGCAATAAAGCTGGCAAAGACATTAGGCTGCTGGAAGATCCCCTGAGGGCGGATACCGCTGTCGCTGATCCTACCGATGGGCAACCATTGCCAGCCCAACAACTGCAAGGCGCCCAGCACCACCTGTATCCCCGCCGCCAAAACAAAGATGAACAGCAGGACCTTTTCATCCCTTTTTGCATCAAAGGATTGAAACAGAGCTAGCAGAAAAAGCAGCCCCCCTAAGACTCCAAAGAAGCGCCCTATAGCATATTCGGCAGTGTCCCCCGACCAAGCCAATGGCAGGAACAACACTATGAACAGCAACAGGTACTGGCGCCAGGCTCTGGGAAGGATCCAGTAGCCATTCCCAACGCCGCGGAAAACTCCGACCGTTATCATCAGCAGCGCGGCCATCCACACAGTGTTGTTGAATGACAGCTGCAGGCCATAGCCGCCTATATTGTGCTGAAAATACTGTGCGGCAAATAAAAAGAGCAGCCCGAAGGCTGCCCAGGCAAGCTTGTTATTGTTTATTGTTGTCACCCTCATCCCTTCCTTATTGTTATCAGAATCGTTTGACGCTCTCGCCTCGCCCTATGGCGTAATAGGCAAAGCCCAATTCTTTGAGGCGGGCCGGCTCATAAAGGTTGCGGCCATCGAAAATGACAGCCTGGCTCAGCTTGCCCTTGATGAGCTCGAAGTCAGGGGCCCTGAAGGGCTGCCACTCGGTACAGATCACCAGGGCATCGGCTCCTTCAAGAGCCGCTTCCATGGTCTCCACCAACGCCAGTTGCTCCCGCTCACCGTAAATACGAGCTGTTTCTTCCATGGCCTCGGGGTCGAAAGCCTGGACCTTGGCACCGGCCGTCCAGAGGCTCTCCATCAGCACCCGGCTGGATGCTTCACGCATGTCGTCGGTATTGGGTTTGAAAGCCAGCCCCCAAAGCGCAATGGTCTTGCCGTCCAATTCGCCCTTGAAATGACGGTTGATGAACTGGAAAAGCTTCTGCTTCTGACGGTAGTTGACGTCCTCTACAGACTGCAGCAAAGCCGGCTTATATCCCACCTGCTCGGCGGTCCGCACCAGCGCCTGCACATCCTTGGGGAAACAGGAGCCACCGTAGCCACAACCGGGATAGATAAAGTGGTAACCGATGCGGGGATCGGAACCGATGCCTTTACGAACGGCTTCGATATCAGCCCCCAGCAGCTCCGCCAGGTTGGCGATTTCGTTCATGAAGCTGATCTTGGTGGCCAGCATGCAGTTGGCGGCGTATTTGGTGAGTTCGGCACTACGTACATCCATCACTATGACCTTGTCATGGTTGCGGTTAAAAGGTGCGTAGAGCTCGCGCATCCGCTTTTCGGCCTGCACATCGTCAGTACCGATGATAATGCGGTCAGGCTTCTGACAGTCGGAAACCGCGGCGCCTTCTTTCAAGAACTCAGGGTTGGAAACAACGGCGAAGGGCAAGTCAGCCCTACGACTGTCCAATACCGCCTGCACCTTGGCCGTGACCTTGTCTGCCGTTCCCACGGGGACAGTGGATTTATTGATAATGACCTTATATCCCTGCATGTGACGGGCAATGGTCTCTGCCACCGCCAACACATATTTAAGGTCAGCCGAGCCGTCTTCGTCCGGAGGCGTTCCTACGGCAATGAATTGGAGTTCACCATAGTTAACCCCTTCCTCAGCATCGGTGGTGAAGAGCAGCCGCCCTTCCTTGGTCCCTTTGACGACCAGGGACTCAAGCCCAGGCTCATAAATAGGGATGATGCCTTTCTTGAGCCCATCGATCTTGGCCGCATCGATATCCACACAGCACACGTGATGGCCAGCCTCGGCAAGTACAGCCGCCTGCACCAACCCCACATAACCGATACCAAATACGGTGACTTTCATTCACGTACTCTCTTTAAGATCCAGTAAAAAATTCAAGTGACTCAGAGTCATACATCTTGTTTCGTATAGCCCATGACAACCCAGTCAGGTGATATCGCCAGGTTGAGGCCAAAGCCAGGCAGCTCCACGAACGCCGCTTGCGTCGCCATGCTGCGCCTTGACGATGGGCGTCACACAGCGCCCACCCAACACATAATCAGGCAACAGGGCAGGAAGCTCTTGATAGAGCTCATCAACATTTGACAGGCCGCCGCCTATGACTATGACATCTGGATCCAGTATGTTGATGATTTGAGATAACCCTCTGGCCAGGCGGTCAATGAATCGCTCCCAACAACGGATTGCATCAGCATCCCCAAGACGTTTTTGGGCCATGATGCCCATGACATCGAGCGCCTTTCCCGTCAACATCAGGTAATCCCGCGCCATACCAGTGCCTGAGACAAACTGTTCAAGGCAGCCTCGTTTACCACAAAAGCACTGAGGAACAGTCAGTTCGTCGTCATGGGGCCAGGGGAGAGGGGTATGCCCCCATTCTCCCGTCAGTCCGTTGGGGCCACTCAGGGGGTGGGAGTCGAAAGCGATACCGGCGCCACAGCCGGTACCGAGGATGGCCCCAAACACCAACCTTTTTCCAGCCCCGGCCCCGTCCACCGCCTCAGAAATAGCAAAACAGTCGGCATCGTTGGCAATGCGGACCGGCTGCCCCAGGCGGTCTTCGAGATCCTTAGCCAGGGGCTTGCCATTAAGCCAGGTTGCACTGGCATTACGCACTTTCCCTGACTCCCTGTCCAGAACACCGGGAATACCTATGCCAATTGAGCAACGACCTTCGAGCACTGCTCTCGCCTCAGTGGCAAGCTCAACCAGATCATGCAACGTCTTCGCATAACTGCCTCGGGGCGAAGGTACCCTTTTCTGGAACACGACCTGTCCCTGCTCATCCAACGCGATGACTTCCGTCTTGGTCCCACCAAGGTCAACGCCTATTCTCATCATGTCTCTGGACTCGTTCGAAGAGGCCTTATGCTATCCCAGATAGGTAACAGGGCAAAGGGCATTGGCCCACAGCGTCATCGAGGGACTGTCAGCCATAATAGATCTAGGTAAGGGACGGAAAAGGAAGTTAAGGGGCAATACATGCAGCAGGCACTAGGGCCTTACTCCAGACATTGCAAATGACATGGCTAACGGTAATATATCCGCCTTTACCCTTGGTATAAGCAACGCTATGAAAACCAGCGAGGACTGGCTCCCTCATTTCCGCCGGGCCAAGAGCCTGGAAACCCTTGAACTCATGGTCAAGAGAGCACTGGAAGAGTGTCAGAGCGCCAGTGAAAAATATCAAGTTTATAAAGCGGAAGAACTGCGCGAGCAGGAGCTGGAAAGAATGAACGCGCCAGAGCGTTTCCGCCGCCTTTGAGTTCAAACTGCCACCTATCCAGCTCGGCTCTTTGAGCTTTTCTAGTGCTCTCGGCAGCTGATTTCGTTTCTAACTCCCGAGCCCCATTCCTCAGCCGGAGGCTGGGACGACGGCTTTTCATCAAGAGGCTCAAGAGCGAGCATTGGAAGGCACAGGTAACACCAGTTCCCCCCTGCGCTGAAAAATCCCCTCTGAATGATGTTTTGCCGGCGCTGATGCCAGCAGTCACAACTGCTGGCAACCTATTGCATCAAAGCTGAGCGCTGGAATCCTAGACTCCATAATACTGCCGGTACCAATCAACGAAACGGGCTACCCCTTCAGCAACGGCAACCTGGGGGCGATAGTCGATGGCAGTAAACAGATCCTCTGTCTCTGCCCAAGTCGCAGGGACATCGCCAGGCTGAATGGGTAGCAGGTTACGCTCGGCTTTCCTTCCCGTGGCATCCTCAATAGCCTGGATGAAGTCCGTGAGCATGACGGGCTGACCTGCACCTATATTGAACACCCGGTAAGGGGCGCTGCTTTCACCGGCACTACCCTGCTCCGGTGACCAACCCGCTTTGGCCTCTGGGATAACATCCGAAACGCGAAGCAGGGCTTCGACGATGTCGTCGATGTAGGTGAAGTCACGCCTCATGTCGCCGAAGTTATAGACATCGATGGGGCTGCCGTCGATTATAGCCTTGGTGAACTTGAAGAGTGCCATATCCGGCCTTCCCCAGGGACCATAAACGGTAAAGAAACGCAGGCCAGTGGTAGGGATACCATAGAGATGAGAGTAGGTATGGCTCATCAGCTCGTTGGCTTTTTTGGTCGCCGCGTAGAGGGACACAGGATGATCGACACTGTCGGACACCTTGAACGGCATGGCAGTGTTGAGGCCGTAGACGGAACTGGAAGAGGCATAAATCAGGTGCGGGCACTGCTGGGCCCGGCAGCCTTCCAAGATATTGAGGTGGCCGACCAGGTTGGCATCAGCATAGGCGTGGGGATTGTCGATGGAATAGCGCACCCCGGCCTGGGCGCCAAGGTGGATAACCCGGTCAAAAGGTTCGCCCGCAAAAAGCCCGGCAATGGCGGCGCGGTCGGCCAGATCCATCCTCAGAAACTGGAAAGCGGGAAACTGACTCAACAGCTGAAGCCTGGACTCCTTGAGGCTGACCTCGTAGTAGTCATTGAGGTTGTCAATACCAGTCACTTCGTGGCCAGCGTCAAGCAACCGCTGGGACACATGGAAGCCAATAAAACCAGCGGCACCTGTAACCAAATATCGCATTTTGAATCCTCGCTCTTTGACAGGCCATAATAACAAAGAAAAAGGCGCCAAATGGCGCCTTTTTCTTTGTCTGTCTGCTGGATACATGCTGGGTCAGCTTATCCTGAAAGCAGTATAGAACTGGCTCAAGAGGTTCATCCCCTCTTTCAAGGTCACAACCCTACCCTTCTTGTCACGGAGCAAGGCATGGGTGGCCATGGGGAGGCGCTTCAACTCCCGGCAAGCAGCCCGAACCACTCCCAGGCGGTTGGCGCGACTGGATAAGTGGATACTGACCAATTCCACGTCGGCACTGAATACCTGCAACTTCCTTTTCATCATCCTTCTCCTGGGCAACCGCTGAAACTGGCGTCATGCAAACCAGCTCAAACCATTTCGGCTTTGTTAAGACTTTGCCGGCTGATAGTCGTAACTGTAATAGCCATAGGCGCCATATCCCTGTGCGGCTTTCCTAACCATGCCGTTGAGGATGACACCCTTGATATCGATACCGTTTTGCTCAAAACGGCGCAGCGTCACCTCCACTTCCTTGACCGGGTTCTGACCATAGCGAGCCACCAGCAAAGAGGTGCCTGCCAGACGCCCGACCAGAGCCGGGTCCGTGACAGCCAGGATAGGGGGGGTGTCGACGATGATGAGGTCGTAATTGCCTTGGGCCCAGTCCAACAACGCCTTGAAATTGGGATGCATCAAGAGTTCGCTGGGATTGGGTGGTGCCATGCCTCGGGGTAACAGGTCCAATCCTTCGATGGCTGTAGGCAAGATGGCCTCATCAGACTGGCACTGGCCCGACAGCAGTGCCGACAGCCCCTTGTTGTTGCTGGCTTGGAAAAGCGCATGCATGTAGCCACGACGCATATCAGCATCGATCAGCAGTACCTTTTGCCCCGACTGGGTGCTAACCGCCGCCAAGTTGGCCGAGACGAAGGACTTGCCTACCGAAGGACTGGGGCCAGAGATCATCAAGACATTGTTTTTGGCCTCCATCATGGCGAAGTGCAGGCTGGTACGAAGCCCCCGCAACGCTTCGATGGCAAGGTCGGCCGGGTTCTCTTCCGCCAACAAGGGATGCTTCTCCCTATCCCCCTTGCGGTGCCGCTTCTTGATACGGTCTTCCAGCTTGCGCTGGGTCTCGGACTGGGGAATGGACGCGTAAACGTTGATGCCCACTTCTTCCAACTGCTCAGGGCTTTCGATACCCCGTCGCATGAAGCTGCGCACCAGCACTATCATGGTGCCCAGCATGGCCCCCAACAGGGTCGCCAAGACGACCACCAGGCTCTGCTTGGGCTTGACTGGCTGCGGTTGGACGGCCGCCTTGTCAAGGATCCTGACGTTACCGACAGTACCGGCCTTAAGCACCTTCAGTTCTTGTACCTTGTTGAGCAGCGTCAGGTAGATCTGCTGGTTGACTTCCACATCCCGGGTCAGACGCAGCACTTCCTGTTGGGTTTTGGGCAGGGCCTTGATCTGTGAGCCAAGCCTGGCCTTGTCCTGTTTCAGGGTCTGGATCTGTTCCATCAGCGCCTTGTAAGCCGGATGGCTTTGGGTATAGAGGCGGCTCAGTTCCGCTTCCTTGAACTTGAGTTCGTTGAGCTGGTTCTCCACCTCCACCGTCTGCTTCAAGATCCCCTGAGTCTCCAGCCCCAGATCGACAGAGCGGGTCTTCAGGCGGTAGTCGTTAAGTTTGTCTTCTGCCTTATCCAGTTTGCTTTTTATCTCGGGTAACTGGCGCTTGAGAAAGTCCAGGCTGCCTTCAGCCTGGGCGGCATTGCGTTTGAGGTTCTGCAACAGATAGTGGTTACCCACTGCATCCAAGGCGGCTTTCAGCCTGGCCTTGTCTGACCCCGTCATGCTGGCCTGGAGTATGCCCGTCTTCTGACCACGCTCGCTGACGCTGAGCCGAGCGGCCAGATCGGTGATGGCCTGCAGGCGTTCTTTTTTCAGGACATCAAAAGTCGTGCCCGGCCTCGCCTTAAGGTCAGTAACCATCAAGCTGATGCCGGCAACCTCGGCCAACTCCCCCACTTTGCCTTCAAGCAGCGTGTCACCATCAAAACTGAGCCGGTATCCTTGCAACGGTAAGGCCGTCAGGGTCAAAGGCTGGCCCATGAACTCGGCCGGCACCGCCAGCCGGGCCACATTGATCTGCTCCCCTCCCCAGGCATAGGAGCCAAACCAATGGCTGCCATCGGGGCCTCCCTGATGGTGGCGCGCCAAGTACTGCCCGACGATGGGAAAGTAGTGGGGACTTACCACCAGATCCAGTCCCAAATCGTCTACGGCTCCCCCCAACACCAGGCGCGACTTGATGATCTCAACTTCGGCACTGGTCGAGGCCTCCTGGGCGAAGATGTCAGACATTTCCAGCAAGCTGGACATACCACCGTTTTTTTCCTCCACCTGCAGCAAGGCATCGGCTTGGTAGACAGGAGGGGAAAAGAGAGCGACGGCCAGGCCAACCAGCAGGGCCAAGGCAGTACAGGCGGCAATGCTCCACTTTCCTTCGAGAATGGCCCCCCACAGTTGCCTCAGATCGATCTCGTCATCCTCAATTCGGGACACCGCAGGCCTGCTCATCATGTTCATGGCATCAACTTCCTTTGCCAGGCGTTTACCGCCTCATTGATCAACAGGAAAACCTGCTCGAAGGCTTCGCTGCTCCTGCGGTATGGGTCGGGGATGGCCTTGTCGCCTATCCATTTGCCCAGCAGAAAGGTCTTGCCCAAGGCTTCAGGCGCCATCTGGGCCAGGGCCTCCCGGTGCCCTGGCTCCATCACCAGGATAAGGTCGGCCCCCCGGCACAGGCTTCGGTCCAACTGGCGGGCACTATGGATGGGAAAAAGGTAGCCATGGGCCTCGGTAACGGTGCGGGCCTGTTTATCCATGTCATTGCCGACCATGGCTTTGATGCCGGCAGAGTGTACTTTCTTGCCCGGCAAGGCCAGCTGCAACAGCATTTCAGCAGTGGGGCTGCGACAGATGTTGCCGACACAAACCACCAAGATAGTGTTAAACATCGGCAACCTCAGTTCTGCAGATCGTTACGGACACGGGTCAGGGAGTAGAAACCGTTCAGGGACGGCAACAGTTGGTTGATGACGCGGTTCCAGCGGGAAACGGGAGCCGCGGTGACATAGACGATATCCCGCTGGCGCAAGCGGAACTGGTCAGCCAGCACCAGGGCCGTGGCATTGGCGGCGTCCAACTGGAAGACGTCGGCTACCTTACCAGACCCAGTCGGAGCTTTTCGCAGCACGAAGATACCCGAGGCATTGGCAGTGGTTTCGCTGAACCCCCCCGCTTCGGCCAGGGCCTCTGCCAGGCTCATGCCGTCACGGCCCAAGGTGAGACTTTGGGGTTTACCCACCTCCCCCAGCACGAACACCTTGGCGTTGTCGTTACGGGCAACATGGATGATGTCGTCGGGCTGCAACAACAGGTTTTGGGCCGTGTTCCCTTCTTGGTAGAGCTCGCGCAGAGAAAAATGCCGTTCCTTGCCGTCACGGGTCACGGTCACCGCATTCCAGTCAGCGGACTCGGCGAGGCCGCCACTGAGGCTGATGGCTTCAAGTAAGGTCAGAGGAACATTGGTCAGAGGCAAGGTGCCTGGTTTATTGACCTTCCCGGTCACATAGACCCGTTTGGAGCGAAACGCCGCGACTGTGACATCCACCTGAGGGTTCTCGATAAACTTGGCCAGCCTGTCGCGGATGAGGTCACGGATCCGGGTCACTTTCAGGCCCGCCACTTCCAGCCTGCCCACATAGGGATAGAAGATGGAGCCGTCACTGTGCACCCAGTTGCCCGCTTCCTGCGGGGAGCGCATGGAGCCGGCGGGGATGGTCAGCTCCGGATGATCCCAGACGGTGATATTGAGGATATCGCCACTGCCCACCAGATAGTCGTAGTGGGAAAGCTGCTGCTTGAGGGTCGTATCCAACAGTGGCCTGGCAACTCCGGGCTGCATATCAAGCAACAGTGCCGGAGTGATGGCCTTGACCTCAACGGCAGGTTCTACCTGAGTGCTATCGGCCTGGTAAGGGAGATGGGAGCCCGGCACCAAGGTGCAACCTCCCAAAGCAAAAACAAAAATAAACAATAACGTCTTCATCCGGCAGCTCGGCTCACAACAATTGCGATCACCTCGGCATCCCAGCTTTGAAACTCGGTAAAAGCAGAAAACAAAAAAGCCACAAATCCAGGCAGCGTCACCGCTGCTCTCTTGTGGCTTATCTGTCTATTTCTGCAAATCGTATTCCTTTACCAGCCCAAGCATCAAGGCACACCTAAGGCGGACGTCCATTCCTTTACTACCCTCATTGGCTAGCAAAGGCTCTTCCGTTTAGAGCCGGCCATCATACAGGCTAGGCATTGGTTTTCAAGGAAAAACAATGATGCCAAATACATTAAGGACCGCGCCAAAACAAGAGGCGGCAAAGTCGCCACAGGTAGCCCGCTTGGTTTGACGAAGACACAAAAAAGGGCGCCTGCGGCGCCCTTTTTTATGCTTGGTATCCCTTGGGATTTTGCGACTGCCAGCGCCAGGTATCCCGCATCATCTGCTCAAGCCCCCGCTCGGCCCGCCAGCCAAGGGCCTCAGCCGCAAAGGCAGGAGCGGCGTAACACACGGCGATATCACCAGGACGGCGTGCCACCACCTGAAACGGCACCTTTTGACCCGATGCCTGCTCGAACGCCTTGACCATCTCCAACACCGAGTAGCCGTTGCCGGTACCCAGGTTATACGCCTGCCAGCCGGTGGCGCTCGCCAGTTTGTCCAGCGCCTTTAGGTGGCCCATAGCCAAGTCCACCACGTGGATATAATCACGCACACCGGTGCCGTCCTTGGTGGGGTAATCGTCACCAAAGACGCTGAGCTTTTCCCGGCGCCCCACCGCCACCTGGCTGATAAAGGGCAGTAGGTTATTGGGAATGCCGTTGGGATCCTCACCAATGAGGCCAGACTCATGAGCCCCCACGGGGTTGAAGTAGCGCAGCACAGCGATACGCCAACGCGCGTCGGCCGCCGCCAGGTCGGCCAGGACCCGCTCCACCATGTGCTTGGAGGTACCATAAGGGTTGGTGGTGGCGCCGGTGGGGCTGGCCTCGGTGATGGGCACCACGGCCGGGTCGCCATAGACGGTGGCGGAGCTGGAGAACACCAGCTTGAACACTCCAGCCGCCGCCATGGCCTCACAGAGGGTCAGGGTGCCGGCCACATTGTTTTGATAGTAACGCAGCGGCTGCTCGGTGCTTTCCCCCACCGCCTTAAGGCCGGCAAAATGAATGACGGCCTCGATAGGGTTCTCCGTCAAGATCCTGTCGAGCAGAGCCCGATCCCGGATATCACCTTGCACAAAGGTGATATCTTTGCCGGTCAGCCTGGACACCCTTCTTAAGGCCTCTGTCGAGCTGTTGGAAAGGTTATCCAACGCCAGCACCTGCTGGCCAGCATTCAAGAGTTCTAACACTGTATGGGAGCCGATATAGCCGGCTCCGCCGGTAATCAAGATCATTTAAAGCTCCAGCCCCTTAATGAATTCGGAAAAATCCTTACCCAATTTGGGGTGGCGCAAACCATAGGTCACGAAGGTCTTGAGGTAACCAAGCTTGTCACCACAGTCATGGCTATGGCCTTTGACCTGGTAAGCCTCGACAGCTTGCTCTTCCATCAACATGGCAATGGTGTCGGTCAGCTGAATTTCACCACCGGCACCGATGGGGGTCTTTTTCAGAAGTGGCCAGAGATCCTTGCTGAACACGTAGCGCCCCACTACCGCCATATTGGAGGGCGCCTCATTAACAGGCGGTTTCTCCACTATCGCCTTCATTTTCACTGACTGACCAGCAACAATCTGTGCACCTTGAAGATCCACAACGCCATAGCTGCTGACAGCTTCCATGGGAACCGGCTCCACCATTACTTGGCTGGTTCCGGTTTCTTCAAAACGCCTGACCATTTCCGCCATGTTGTCCGCCCTGGAATTGGCGGCCACATCGTCAATGAGCACATCGGGTAACACAACGGCAAAAGGCGCATCACCAACCAAAGGCCTGGCGCACATGATCGCATGCCCAAGGCCCTTGGCCTCCCCCTGGCGCACATGCATGATGGTAACACCTTCAGGGCAGATACCCTGCACTTCCTCCAACAATTGTCGCTTAACCCGCTTTTCCAGCATGGACTCCAGTTCAAAGCTCTTATCGAAGTGGTTCTCGATGGCGTTTTTAGAGGAATGGGTAACCAGCACGATTTCCTTGATGCCGGCAGCTACACATTCGTTGACCACATACTGGATCAATGGCTTGTCCACCACTGGAAGCATTTCCTTTGGAATAGCCTTAGAAGCTGGCAACATGCGAGTACCCAGGCCCGCTACGGGGATTACAGCTTTCAATGCTTTTGCCTCACAAAAAAGTAAAGGAAAAAATTAACTATAACCACCTTGCTGTGTTGCAGCAAGGATCTAGCTAGAAAGTTATTTATAATTTTCAAAAATTGATGGTTTACCTTCTTAAAAACTTTCTATAAACAAACTTTCTTACCTCTCCAGGGAGCAACCTAACGGGTAATCTGAGCATCAAATTCATAAGGAGTTCGGTCCGATTCAAAAAACCGAGCCGATAAAAGTCCAGCTGAGAGCGATACTCCGACAAAGCATATTGCCAACCCCCTCGCCTTCTTTCCATGCCATTTCCAACTCTCGCATGGACAAGGGGTTCATTTAAATTTGCAACCTCAGCACCTTGGCAAATCATCCTAACCCAAAGAGCATAGTCTTCATACAAGAAATTACTCTGATAACCACCAGCATTCAAAACAGACTCTTTTTTAAAAGCAACTGTCATATGGTTAAAAGGGCATCTTTTTTTAGCGTATTTTACAATATCCACATGCTTACTAGGGACGCATCTCATTGCATGAGATATTTCTATGGAATGATCAAATTCGTAAGTATTTGTCCCTAATATGGAGACCGTCGGGTTTTTTGAAAAGAAAAGCATTTGCTTTTCAAATCTATAAGGGGAACAAACGTCGTCCGTGTCCATCCTAAAAACTATATCAAAAGAACACTTTGCAAGCCCTGCGTTAAGAGCCCTTCCTAAACCAACATTGCTGTCTAACCTTATGAGCTTAAGAGGGAGAACCTCTTGCCACTTATCAATAACTGATTCCAATGAAAGGCTGATCGGCCCATCAAGCACCATCACAATCTCAGTAGCCGGCATCGTTTGATCTGACAAACTTTGCAAGCATTCATCAAGAAAAATTTCTTTCTCTCCAATGTACAGAGACATCAAAACACTAAACTTATTCAACATTTTATCCCCGTAATTTCCCCTGGAGAATGAAAATGAATGTCCGATAGAACAAAAAATAAAGGTTCAAGTAAAAGATAGGAAGCCAAACTGTGTCAAAAAAGAGCCCGAGTAAAGCTTGCAACAACATGCCGGCAGAGTAAAAAAAGAATCTAAATGCATCATTCTCTACTTTACCAGCCAGCCACTTTATTCCGAATCTTTTTTTTGATGAGAACTCGATAGTAACAACGAATGGGTAAACGAACCATAGCAAAAGTAGCTGCCCAAAGGTGCATGAAAGTATGAATAACCCAAAGTATCTCAGGTAGACCAAAAAAGAATATAGTGGGATGTTGGCTCTACTGCGAATGGAGTTATAAATGACATAAGTAAAAATTATTAAACCACAAGAAATAAGGGAGCTATAGAAATAGTAAGGGAAAAAGAAATAGAGCAGGGAAAATTGCAAAAAAAGTATAAATACCCTAGCTAATACTATATAGATTTTTTTATTTTCATAGAATGAAATTTCACATGGTGAGAGTCTAAGCGTAGGCTCAGCTTCCTTCTTTATTAACTCAGCATCATTATACAGATAGCCTAGCTCATAAGAGTTGTAAATGATAGAAATAGAAGCAAGAAGACTTAGGACAATAGGTAAATTAAAAGTCCCAGAGATGAGACAATGCGCTATAAAAACAGGTAGCAAGTAGGTTGTCACCCAAGCGAATTTGCTAAAAGTCCCCTTTAGCCTTGTCTTAAAGGTATAGTAGAAAGGAATGAAGAAGAAAATCATTTCACGACCAGATCCACTTTAAGTTTGTTTTTAAGCCAAAAAGAAACGTCCTTTGTGGTTGACACAATATACTTTCTTTTCGCATTCATAATTATATTCTTATCACTCTTATTATCGGTAGCAACAAGATCCAGTTCATGGGTGTCTGAGAATATCGTGTCTTTACGTCCAAGGAGATCATTAGAGATAGAACCTTTGCATATATCCTGGTCATTAAATAACAAGTTTGTTGCATAGAAGTTATCTACTTCTAAATTCCTTGAAATTACTGAAATAATCAGATCTAACGATGCCGAACACAAGGCAATCTCTTTGCCCGACAATTTTTCATCTTCTAATAAAAAGTGGACTTCATTAATCTTTTTTCCGGATAGAAAATTATCATAAAAACTTTCAGCAGCATTATCTAACTCCAATCGAGAAAAACCCTTCAGAAGTCGTATAAAAATAAGACGGTATAAATCAATCCCCAAGACTTTTCCAATAAGCAGAAGAGGTATTTTGACAATTTTAACATCAAGAAAAGTTAGAGAAAGCGAGCCTTTTCTAAAATACCTGATGAAATCGAAAGTTGTGTTACTCCGATAAAGTGTTCCACAAACGTCAAAAACAGACACTTCCAATAATTCGTTTTTATTGCACCTGCGCATATTCACTCCTCATGGAAACTCTTTTAAAGCAGAAACAAAGAGCATTTATTAATGCAAAGAATAAAAATGGGAAAAATATGCTACTAATCAAAGTTCCTGGCTTTAGTATTACATCCATAACACTAAACCATATAACTGTATAAAAAGAGGACATATAATGATTGTTGTAGGATGATGACACAACAGTGCGGACGACATATATATAAAAGGCTAGAAAAGCAATAAATAATGGGGCAAGGAAACCAAAATACTTATATGCGAACAAATCAAAGTGGTCAGTCGGACCACCAGCAATGTTATAGTCAGGATAATGATAAAGAAGAACCTGCCTGCCAAGCTCAAAAACACTCAGGTCTTGGCCTGCTAGTTTACTGACAACAGATAGGCTAAGAACAGGGGAGAAGAAAACCACTAAAACATTATTCAATGTTACCTTATCAATAACATCATTTGGAAGCCCCATATAGTACATGTCACCATTGGAAAGAATCCTATCCATAAATTTAACAGAAAGAAATGACAGTACCGACTCGAAGCCTCCGCTGCCAATAGACGACCTCATGTTGAAATAGAGAACAGTGAAAATTGATATGATACCGACGATAAAAATCAAAATGAATGATTTGGCTTTTACCTGAATTCTGCCACTAAATATCGAAACAGAGAAAACACAAGCAAGTCCATAAAATATTAAGTCTGATTTAGCCCCACCTATCGCACTGTCAAGAATAACCAAACAAACAATTACAAGGCCTAGGGCTCTCTTCCTATAACGTTTTTTTATAAGGTGTAGCTTAATTGAAAGGTAGGCTACAATAAACAGTGATGAGTAACTCCAAAATTTCACGAGTGGCCCCAAACCCCGATTATCTTCGAAGCGATTTGTCACTGTAAAGAGAGAAAATCCTTTGCTAAACAGAACGATAGCAGTCAAAAATACATATATAAATGCAACAACTTTACCAGCCCCCGTCGATCTAACATCAATGGCTCTTTCTACATAAAGAGAAATACGACCAACACTGACATTTAATCTCGACAGAGAAAAAATAACAAACCAGAAAAGAACTCCATAGAGCATGACGAGAAGCATGTATATGCCGTCGACAAATCCACCTGACCATAAAGCCAAAACTACGGCATATGAGGTAGAGTAAGTGAAAGTGTAGATAATATGAAAAGGATCTAAAAAGCCAGATAGAGAGAATCGTCTTAATGAGAGAAAAAGAAAGGCAAATATAACGAGAGATATGAAAGCGATACTCTCAATGTTAGCATATGCGAAATAAAAAAATTCTTCGTATCTCATTGATTAAAAAACCTGTCACGAAGAAAGATGTGAAAATATTTCAGGTATGAAAACCTGTAATTTTTAAGGAAGAAAAAAATGAAACTGATGTTCAAGGTTACTACAGACCTTGAAAAATATAAATACCAACACATTGCTTTTGATCGGCAGGCAATAGCGTTTGTTGGGGCGCAAGTGTCATAAACTTCTTCAAACATAGAGAACATTTTCTTATAGTCTTTGTAGGTGTTATTCTCATGATGCCGGTACTTGACAATCTTCAAACCATTATTAAAACCAAATCCGACATTATTTTCAGCGACAAGTCTGAAAAGTTTAATGAATATCTGGTAATCATCAAATTTCAAGTTAGGATCAACTATGGAAGGGTTCTTATGAAAGAGTTCTGTTTTAAAAATTGATGATTGCAGTAGTATTGGAGCGGGGTGGTTATAGAACATTTTCTTGTAAATATTTGCTGGAGATAGGGAAAAGAATCTTTTATGACGCTCACCATAGATTTCTCTGATAGAACCATCTTCTGAAAAATTATAGCCACCAAATATACAGAATGATATTTCGGGTTTCTCTATCATGTATTGCAAAGCCTCTGCTATAGCTTCCGGAGAAAACAAATCATCTGAGGCTATAAGAAAAAAATATTCTGTTCTTATATGGCTGATACCAACTTTAATTGAATTAATAAGTCCTTTATTTTGTTCCTTAAGGATGCAACTAACATTGCTCTTAGATGTAGCATAACTCTCGATGATTTTATCCGACCCATCATTTGAACAATCATCTATGATAAGAACATCAAATAATTCAATGGGGAGGCTTTCGATGCACTCAAATAGTTCGCCTATATATTTTTTGTGGTTATATGATGGTATTAATATGGTGAGCTTTTTCATGCCGATTTCATCACATTTTTTAAAACAACAAGCATAAACAAAAAATACCCTGCATAATTAACCAAATAAGCCATATTTGCTCCAACCAGGCCAAACTCCTGCACAAAGAACGACGAGAGGCAAACCAAGCTTATCGAAAAAATAATTTCACCAACTACAAACCAGCGGACGGCTCCTTTTGACAGCACTGGGTATGATAGAACCCAACTCGCAATCTTTACATTGTCACCGAGGAGCTGAAATAAAAACAAATTGCTAGCACCATTAAAATCAGATGTGAATAAAATACTTATGATAAAATCACGAAGGAGGTAAATAGCTAGCGAAGAAATAAGGACAACAGGAACAACAAATTTAAAGGTGCTTTTTATTTCATCAAGGAATGATTCTTTAGATTTAGCGGACGACAATCTTGGTAAATAATATGTTCCCAGAGCCATGGTGATAACACCCAGGTAGACCTCTGACACCTTCCAGACAGCTTGCCATAATCCCGTATCTTCCCAGCCCAAATTGGAGACCAACAAGTTCCTGACGAAAACAAGCGCAACAGGCATTGCCAAAGCACTTGTCACAGCCATCAATGTATACCCCCCTAAATTCCAAACAAAAGGCTTAAAAACAAAGCCCCGGAGGAAAAACCTTAGCTTACACCAGGGTTGCTTGCAAACAGCTATAAAAATAAAGACCCCTATGAAGGCATATTGCAATGCCGCCGCCAACAGCGCACCAATGAGACCATAAGATATGATCAATAAAAGCATGAGAAGGCCAGATATAACTACAGAAGTCATCCCAGTAAAAACATAACGCCTGTACTGTTGAAAACCATTCAATATAGAGGAGCATAGTGTTCCCAATGCAACAAAAGGAAGCACCAGCACACAAGCTATAATTACGGAGTTATACTTTTTATCATTAAATAAAAATAATGAAATTTGGTCAGATAAAATGATGGTAGTTGGCACTACAGCCATCAAAATCAAAGCGACCCAGAAAATGCTGGCTTTCCACCAAGATGAACAGGCCTCATAGCCATCATCCATGTTTTCTGCCGTGTAACGGATAACGCCAGAAGACACTGGAGCATTAACAAATCCATTTAACGCAGTAGAAAAACTTTGAAACTGTCCGAGCACTGCAATGCCGCTCGGCCCGGTATAAATTGCTACGACCTTTCCAATAACAAACCCAATAGCCATTTTTAAAAAAGTAAACAGCCCAGTTAGGGCTGTTACCTTCAACATTTTTTTCATAGAGAAAATGAATTCAGGGAAGATATTATATGTTCGACGGCTCCGCTACTAAGTGTTGGATCCAACGGTATCGAAACTATTTCCTCATGAATCTGCTCTGTTATAGGTAAACACAGGTCATTCCATTGAGAGAAAGCAGTTTGCTTATGAGGAGGAATAGGGTAATGAATCAAAGTCTGAATGCCATCCTTCTCCAGGTGTTCTTGAAGCTTCTTTCTCTCCTGAGTGCGAATAACAAAAAGGTGAAAAACATGTGATTCAACGTTTTTCCACTCAGGCATGCCTAGAGAAGGGTTGCAGACCCCGCTAATATAGGCTTTAGCAACAGCTCTACGCGCCTGGATCTCGCTGTCCAAGTGAGGTAATTTCACCCTCAAGAAAGCAGCCTGCATTTCATCCAGTCGACTATTGGTTCCCTGATAGATGTTTTCGTATTTCTTATGGCTCCCGTAGTTACCTAGAGCACGGAGAGTAGACGCTAATTCATCATCATTTGTCGTTACTGCGCCAGCATCACCTAAAGCGCCCAGGTTTTTCCCTGGGTAAAAGCTGAAGCCACTTGCATGCCCCCAACTACCAGCCTTACGTCCCTCTATACTCGCACCATGAGCCTGCGCTGCATCTTCCAAGACCAACAGATTATGCCTGTCGGCGATATTCATAATGGCAGGCATGTCAGCCAATTGACCGTAAAGATGCACAGGTAGAATGGCCCTTGTTCGTGAAGTGATAGCCACTTCGATTTTCTCGGGGCAAAGGTTATAAGTTTTTTCATCAGGCTCGACCAGCACTGGTACCAGCCCGTTTTCCGTGATAGCAAGAATACTGGCGATGTAAGTATTCGCAGGGACGATGACCTCATCTCCCTCCTTGAGTTTACCCAGTTCCTTCCATGCCCAAAGGGTAAGAGTCAAAGCATCCAAGCCGTTGGCTACTCCTATGCAGTGTTTGACGCCGCAGTAATGAGCAAACTCATCTTCAAAACTGCTAACCTCATTGCCTTGGATATACCAACCAGAATCTATAACTCGAGAAGCCGCTTCATTGAGCTCTTTGGAGTATTTCTCATTAATTTTTTCTAGATCCAAAAACTTAATCACAATGGTTCTCTCAAAAATTGTTATAGGGATTCACTGAACTCTGAAATCCACTTTTCAACTTCAGCCTCAGGATATCCTCGGTGAAAATGTCTGCGCCAAGGATATGCACTGCCTCCAGTTCCATCTTTAAGTTTTATCTTGTCAATTGAGCAAATATGCTTCGCTGGATTTCCCACAACGACAGACCCGGATTCAACATCTCTACCAACGACGCTACCAGCACCAACTAGTGTATCTGAGCAAACCTTTACTCCAGGGAGAATAACTGACATCGTGGCAATTACGGCAAAGTCCTGTATCTCGCATCCTAAGAGTGTATGGCTAGGAGGATGAGGGTCGTTCGTTAGCACTACGTATGGAAATATCCATACATAATTGCCTATCTTAGACAGATTACCGATATGAACATTACTGTGACACTTGACATAGTCCCCAATCTCACAATGCCCTTGGATATCACCTAATGTCCCAATCTGAAACCCTTTGCCCACCGTTGTTCTTTCTCTAATCGTAACACGGTGTCCCGTAACAAGTCCGTCACCAAAAGAGGATGAGCTATAAAGAACGCTATGACTCCGTATCAGCGATTTTTCTCCAATAACAAGAGGGGTATCATCACAAAATTTATTGACGACACCTAGCTCGCAGTAAGATTCTATCTTCGAACCTTTCCCAACTACAACATTGTCATGAATTATGCTGAAGGCTCCGATTGAAACATCATCACCTATAATTGCCTTGTCACTAACTAAAGCTGTTGGATGAATATCTTTCATACCATGATCCTATTGTTAGTAATTATAAAAGCCATGGCCAGTCTTACGCCCAAGTCTATTCGCTGATACCATTTTTCTGAGTAAGTAGGATGCGCGATATTTAGTGTCACGGGTGGTATTATAAAGAGCATCCATTATGGAAAGGCAAACATCATTTCCAATCAAATCAGCGAGGGCGAGAGGTCCTAGCGGATGATGGGCCCCTAGTGTCATAGCTGAATCAATTTCATCAACGGCTGCAACTTTATTTTCTAAAAGTATAACCGCCTCGTTAATCATAGGAATCAAAAGTCGATTAACAATGAATCCAGGGCTATCTTCTACTTTTACTGATTTTTTACCCAAGAACTCACCCAGCCCGACTACTTTTAAATATGTATCTTCATCAGTTAACATTGAAGGAATTACTTCAATAAGCTCCATGCTGGATACTGGATTAAAAAAATGCAGGCCGATAAACCGGCTAGGATGTGGGTAAGACGACGAAAGATCGGTAACAGAGAGGCTAGAGGTATTTGTAGCCCAAATAGTTTTCTCATCGACAAAGCTGGAAAAATTTTCAATAAGACTTTTCTTATCAGCAAGACTTTCTTTTATAGCTTCAAAAACCAAATCGAAGGTCGTATCATTGGGCAAAGATGATACAATTCTTATATTATCTAAGTACATATTCAGATCATTAGATAAGCCAAGTTTTCGAATCAGTCTAAGGATGCTTTTCTGTAAACCAGAAGCCACATGGTCATGATTACTTTCTTTTCTGACTAGTAGCGTTACTTTTATTCCATGCACAGCCATTAGAGCCGACACTCCGCTCCCCATAGTGCCGCCACCGATAATCAATACGTTGTTAAACATTCTCACACTCTCTCAAGAATACTTGATAGTCCCGAATATAGTCACCTTCATCATAATGCTCGCTTGCAAGCACTAGTAAAACACAATCATCGCTGAAATCATGCATCTCACGCCATTGCATATTTTCTATCAGGATTCCTTTCGAAGGTGAGTCCAGCCAGCACTCTTCCCTACTCTTACCGTTGTCCAAAATCATGCGACATTTTCCGCTGACGCAAACGGCAACTTGCTCCAACGCTTTATGGGCATGGAATCCCCTGACCATCCCTTCACATGTTCCAAATATATAATACACCCGCTTAATATCGAACGGAATTGACAGTCCACTCTCTATTGCAACAAGTCCGCCACGACTGTCACTCAATTCAGGCAAGTCAATGAGTTTTATAATGCTCATACTTTTCTTTCCAAAAGGTCGAGAAGGTACACTCCGTATCCATTTTTTTTCAAACTATTTCCAACATTACGGATTTCTTCCCGGCTTAACCAACCATTGTGAAAAGCAATCTCCTCCAAGCAGGCAATTTTATATCCTTGTCGCTTCTCAATGGTTTCTACAAAATGAGCTGCCTCTAATAGACTTTCATGAGTGCCAGTATCCAGCCAGGCAAAGCCACGACCTAGTAGCTCAACATTAAGTTTTCCTGCCTCTAGATAGGCTTGATTAATGCTGGTGATCTCCAATTCTCCCCTAGTAGAGGGGGTTATCTGCTTGGCCAATTCGACTACTTTGTTATCGTAAAAATAGAGGCCGGTGACAGCATAATGTGATCTTGGGCAATCAGGTTTTTCTTCAATAGAAACCGCGCGGAAGTTTTCATCAAACTCCACCACACCGAAACGCTCAGGATCTTTTACCTGATAACCGAATACAGTAGCACCATCTAAGCGCTGCGCAACTTGGCGAAGTTTTGGTGTAAATCCCTGGCCGTAGAAAATGTTATCACCCAGCACCAAGCAAACACTGCTGTCGCCAATAAAGTCTTCACCAATAATAAAGGCTTGCGCCAGACCATCTGGGCTAGGCTGCTCTGCATAGCTAAGTTCGATGCCGAACTGGCTGCCATCGCCTAAGAGGCGTTTAAAGGCGTCGGCATCTTCCGGGGTAGTGATAATCAGGACCTCACGTATACCGGCCAGCATCAGGACTGACAGGGGGTAGTAGATCATCGGTTTATCGTAAATGGGCAACAATTGTTTGGAGACGCCTCGAGTAATGGGGTAAAGGCGTGTGCCGGAACCACCGGCCAATATAATTCCTTTCACTGCACGACTCCCAATCGTTCTCGCCGATAGGAGCCATCCTGTACTCGCCGGCACCACTCGGAATTATTGAGATACCAAAGCACTGTTGCACGAATGCCACTTTCGAAAGTCTCTTGTGGCACCCAGTCCAGTTCACGTTGGATCTTACTGGCATCAATGGCATAGCGCTGATCGTGGCCTGGACGGTCTTTAACGAAGGTTATTAAGTCTTCAAAGCGCCCCACTCCATCCGGCTTGGGGGCCTGCTCCTCCAACAGCGAGCAAATCATCTTCACAACCTCGATATTCTGCTTTTCGTTATGTCCACCGATATTGTAGGTCTCCCCCACTTGGCCTTGTGTGACGACTTGATAGAGTGCCCGCGCGTGATCTTCAACAAAAAGCCAGTCACGGACTTGATCACCCTTGCCATAGACAGGTAAGGGCTTTCCTTCCAAGGCGTTGAGGATCATCAGCGGAATGAGCTTTTCCGGGAAGTGGTAGGGCCCGTAATTATTTGAGCAATTGGTTACCAATGTCGGCAGCCCGTAAGTGCGCTGCCAGGCCCGCACCAGATGATCAGAGCTAGCTTTACTTGCAGAGTACGGCGAACTGGGGGTATAGGGTGTTTGTTCGGTGAATAGATCCTCGGTGCCGTGCAGATCACCATAAACTTCGTCGGTGCTGATGTGATGAAAGCGGAAGGCCTGCTTGCGTGCCTCTGGCAGCCCTTGCCAATACTGCCTCGCAACCTCGAGCAGTGTGTAGGTACCCACAATATTGGTTTCGATAAAAGCCGCGGGGCCGTCAATGGAGCGGTCAACATGACTTTCTGCAGCCAGATGCATGACCGCATCAGGTTGATGTTCGTTAAACACACGCTCCAATTCAGTACGGTCACATATGTCAACTTTTTCAAACTGATAACGTGAGTTCCCGCTCACTTCAGCCAAATTTTCGATATTGCCAGCGTAGGTCAATTTATCGACATTAACAACGCAATCATTAGTATTGCTAATAATGTAACGGATAACGGCAGAACCAATGAAGCCTGCACCGCCAGTGATAAGTAGTTTCATGCTATTCATTGTTAGTATTAACGACCCATACCAAAAATTACAACCTTCACCGTCATCAGGATGACCTTCAGATCCAGCAGAGTACGATGATGTTTGATGTAATGGATATCAAAGCGGTGTTTCCACTTAGCATCCTCTATAGAAGCCCCGTAAGGATATTTGACTTGGGCAAGTCCCGTGATGCCTGGTTTAACAGCGTGACGGAAACGATAGTAAGGAATATGCTTTTCCAACTCCTGAATAAAAACATCCCTCTCTGGACGAGGACCGACGATTGACATTTCACCTCTGAAAACATTGATCAGCTGAGGCAGCTCATCTATTCTCGTCTTCCGAATAAAACGGCCAACTCTAGTGACACGGTCATCATTCTCTCTTGCCCAAGCAGCACCATCCTTTTCTGCGTCTGTGCGCATTGAACGGAACTTGACAACATAATATTCTTTGTTGAATTGACCGACCCTTTTTTGCCGGTAAATAACAGGCCCCTTAGATTCCAGCTTAATAGCCAAGGCCGTCAACAGCATGATTGGCAGCGCGAAAAGACCGATAGCGGTTGCCATCAGAAGATCCATGATGCGTTTTCTCATAGCCTGCATCTTGTCTGACAAAATTGAAAATGCACGTTGATGCAGGAAATAGCCAGAGTGAAGAAGTTCGATACTTGTATAACCTAAACGACAGTCAAGATAACTTACCAAAGGTTCCACCCAAGCCCCGATCTCCGTTGCCAATACAAGAAACTCACGCTGATTTTCTGGCAACTCTGAACTCTTATAGTGACAAATGACCTTACCTTTTACGCTCTCAATATTGAGTTCATTGAAGATGAAGTTAATATCCAGCTCTCTAACAGAGGCTCTTACTGACTCGACTTCTTCTTCAGGGCAAAAGACATAAATCTCCTTCATCTCATAAGCTTGTTTTTTTGTCAAAGCAGCTGCCCGTGCGGTGGAAAGCATTTGCTCAATGGAAAATTCATCGGAGCTTCTCAGATAAACATTCATAGTTTATTCCTTCCGCATAAAATATCTGATAAGTGCCGAGGCAACGCCTAACATGCCTCCCAGCATAATCCCAAGTATGCAAATAAGGGCACGCTTAGGTTTGTCCTTTTCTTCGGGCACTATCGCAGGGTCGACCGTTTTAAAAACGTATTCATCGCGGACCTCAGCAAACATCAAGGTCTTGGTTTGCTCTTCCACCAATTGATAGAGCATGGATTTGAGGTCGGCCAAGTTGGTCTTGTTTATCTGGTTTTCCAGATACCTGATGCTTTTCTTAGCCTCCGCCATATCTCGCTGGCGCATTACTTCGTTGAGATCCTGTACTAGCCAGGCGGTCCATTGTTGTGCAAGTTCAGGGGAATAGAAGCTAGTAGCGATAGTCACCATTCCAGACTCCTTGTCCTGGCTAGTGACTAGTACATCCTTGACAAACTTCTTGTAAGCCTCCTGGGCCGACGGCTTGGATTTAAAAGGCAGCTTGGCCTTTCTTACCCACTCTTGAGCCTGGGCATCATAGATATCGCCATCCAGCTTCAGTTGATCACTGCTCCTGTCCCAGCCCTTGGCTGCCATGAGTGGCACCAGCAGCTGGTGCCTATCGATAAAATGGCCGATAAAGTCCCTGGATTTCAGCACCTGCAACGCCAGTGCGGTCTTATCGGTAGTGGAGCCACCCAAGTTGATGCCGGCCAGGGAAGCCAGGCCGCCAAACTGGCTGGCAAGACCTGCCAGTCCACCTTTTTGATCGCTGTCAGCAGGAGCCACCAAAGCTTCTGACTTATAGACATTAGGCAGGTAAAGGGCGATGGCCACAGACCCCAGGGCAAAGATGAATGTAACGATGAGCACCATCCACTTGCCGGCCCAGATGGCGGCGAAAAGCTCGCGAAGATCAATTTCATCGTCCCGTGCCGGCAGATAACCAGGATGCGGTACGCCCTGCTGCGCGGGAAAGTCAGCGTCTTTCATTTGATTCATTTTCAACCTTATGAGCTGAGAGCTTCGGGAGTTTGGGAGCTCAAAGCTGTTAGCTTGCCCGGCAGCCTATGCTGCCAGGCTTCTATTACAGGGTCGCGATAGCAGCCAGGGCCACAGCGCTCTGATAAATGATCTGGGTCACGTTGCTCCACAATGACAGGCTGTTCATGTACTCGGTATCCAAAGGCACGACGACGGTATCACCGGGGCGCAGGCTGTCGTTGTTTGCGCTGAACCAGCTGGTGCCATGGGGGATCATCACAGAGCCGTCGGCGCGGATCACGTAGACGTGGTCGTCGTCCGCCCGCTTGCGGAAGCCGCCAGACAAGTTCAGGTAGTCATCCACCGTCATGTCAGCCTTGAAGCGATGACTGGCTGCATGTTGTACCTCACCCACTACGCTGATGGTGTCGGTCTTGCGAGGCACATAGAGGATATCCCCGTCTTCCACCTGCATATCGGCATTGGCGTCACCGGCCAAGATATCAGGAAGGTCGATAACCAGGCGGCCAAGGGGTTGCACCTTCTGCAGCTCACCTATCATGGCCATGGCGTCTTGGTAGCCCACCTGGGCACGCTCGGCGGACAAGGCGCGGGTTGCCACATCAGTACGCAGCTGCTCGATAAGCTTGTCCACCTGCATCTTCTCCCGCTGCTGGACCTGCTTACGGGTAAAGACGGCGCCATCGACAAAGGCATACTGGGTAACGCCGCCCGCACGCAGCAGCACGTCTTCCAACGTCTCTCCCCTGTGCACAGTGTAGCGGCCGGGGAATTTCACCTCGCCACGCACCTCCACGACCCTGTCCACCTGCCAGTCGGGAGTGGCGAATACGTTGAGGTGATCACGACTGACCAGAGCCAGGTTGTCGGCTCCACCCTTGATGGCGGTTTCCAGGTCTATGGCCTGATGTTCGACGCTGATGCCGTTGACGTTCTTGTTGCTGCCCATGGCCCGGGTCAACTCGGCACGGCCTACATAGGCAGATACCTTCAGGCCGCCAGCGGCTGTGACCAAGCTCCTGACATTCCCACCGACGACAAGGGGGTAATCCCCGGGCACCTTCACATCACCACTGATACTGACCAGCTTCAGATCAGAGCCGTTGCGGGCTTGGACCCTCAGCTTGCTCAATATAGGGTAAAGCAGTTCCTGACGGCTTAGTTCAGGGGTCAACGCCATCAGCTTGGGCTCAACATAGATACGGGCTAACAACTTGCTGACTTCATGGCCCAGGGTGTTGACTTGCTCTTCTTTACTTAGACTATCAGCCTGCTCGGATGCAGTGTCTTCTATGGCGTAACCAGCTACCGAAGTCGCTTTGATGTCTTCAGGTTTTTGTTCCAGGTATTCAAACCCTCTGGCCACGAGATCATCCGTCAACCAGCGCTGGGAAGCAGGCTTGCTAAGTACCGGCTCTAATTCCTTTGCCACCAGCTTGTTGAGCTTTTTCCTGTCCAGGCTGCTGTCGTCGTAATTGAATACCACCACCACATCGTGGGGTGAGAGAGTCAGGTCCTGGTCACCGCCAGGTTCAGTGACCGCCTGGCCAAGGGCGAACTGGTGTACTTCGATATCCCCAAGCTCGTTAACTTCCCGCACCACCAGGGCGTAATCGAGGTCGGCGGAGATCTTGAGATCGGCCCAAAGGCTACCCACCAAGTCATGCACATGCATGCCCTGGTGCCAGGCATACTTGCCAGGGCGAACGACGGCGCCCGCCAGCACCACGGCATTGGCATAACGGTCTGAGGTGACCCCTACCCGCAGCACATCTCCAGCCTTGATAGCTTGTTGGAGAACCTTGGCCTGGGTCAGGTCGACGTTCTGGATGTCACGCAGGTTCTGGTCGTTGATCCGCTCCAGGACCGAGGCCTTGGGATAGGCACCGGAGCGGGCACCACCGGCCATGGCCAAGAGATCTTTCAGGGTATCGCCTTTGTTGATTTCGTAAAGGGCTGGACGGCGCACTTCACCTTTTGCCTCCACCAGGCCGGAGTAAGGAGGGATGAAGACGACGTCACCGGATTGCAGGCGGATATCGTCAGAAGCGTCACCGCGCAGTAGCAGATCGTAAAGGTCGAACTGGGCGACCGTCTTGCCGGCACGCTTGACGGCGATGTGACGCAAACTGCCGATGTCGCTGACACCACCCGCCACGAAAAGCGCCTGAGTGACGGTTGCCAAGGCCGGTAGCGCATAGGAACCGGGATTCTTGGCTTCACCGGCAACGAAGACACTGATGGTGCGCAGGCTGTTGAGGTTGACAGCGGCGCTGACCCCAATCATCTGGGTTTTGACGCGCTCTTCTATCACCGCCTTGGCCTTGGCAAAGGTCATGCCGGCAAGGTTCAAGGGTCCCAGGTCCGGAAAGTTGATGGTGCCGTCCCTCTCCACCTTCAGGCTGAGCTGCTGGCTTTCCTTACCGTAGAGTTGGACGTTGATGATGTCGTTTACGCCCACCACGTAGTCGTCGGGCACGGGGGCATTGTCCACCGGAGCGAAGGTGCTGACGTCAGCGTCGAAAAGGTTCAACCCGAAGCGCTTGGGCTTGGCCTCGTCATCATGGCTGCCCCTGTCATCCTTGGCCTGCTTGGCGCTGTCCTGCTGCTCGGAGGGGCGCTGCTGCAAAGGCACTGCCTGAGGCTCCACGCTCTGGCTCTGCCCCTGGCTTAGCCCCAACTGCGAAGGATCGATGCCATATTGCTTCATCAGCTGTTCCTGCTGGGCGCGGGGCATGGCCTTGAACTGCTCTATCATCGCCGGTGAGATAGCAATGGCCGAAGCGGTACCACACATCAGCAGGCCGATGAGCGCAAACCAGAATTTCCTCAACACACAATGCTCCGTTTTATCATTTGGCAAAGGTCCACGGCAGATTTCCTCCCGAGCGGCGCCCAGGACAAAACCGTCATGAGCACAACAAGAAAAAATCATTTAAAAACAAGAAGATAAACACAAGCAAGCCATTACATTCAGGCACGCTACCGCCCCTGGGTTGCAGCTCCCACAGTGCTGGTATTGGGCATATTGTCTTGGGCTTCCTTAGCTGTGCTCAAGCGACAAAGCAAAAAGCACAAAGTGCGACCAATGGTCCATCGGTCACACTTTGTGCTTCTCATGTAGCAATAACAAATTTTCCACCATTTCCTTACATTGCCCTACTCAGTTTATCCCGCACTCCCTCGACCTCCGGGGGAATCTTGAAAGGCCTAGCTGCATGGCCTCTCCAGGGTGTCAAAAAATTGTCACCAATAACGCTTCTGGATGGCAGCTAGATTAACAAGCTTTGGGATGCTTTTATACAAAAAGCCCAGCCAAAACGGCTGATACAAGCCCGCCATCACAGGCCTCGTCACATACAATCCGTTAACAAAATTCAGATTGTTGCCGCCCCCATTGCCGGTCATAGATGTGCCGGCACAGAATCGCCAAATAAAAGCCAAAGGCGGGCCAAGGGGCAAGCCTTCTCTCACAATCGTTCAATGTCCTTTAAGGAGATGGAGATGGAAGAGTGATGACTGAGAAGTTCGACCATGACCTTGGCTCGCTCTTCACCATCCTCCATCTGATAGACGGCGCTCAAGCCCTTGAATGGACCGTTCAGCAAGCGGATCTTCTGGCCAGCCTTGAAGCCAGAGTCCAAGGCTCCCTGGCTTTCCAGGCGTTCTTCGTTGAGGACCAGGGTCTTGATGAGTTTGCCAGGGACCCGCACCGGGCTTTCGCCACAGCGCACGAAACCATGGACGCCCCGGGTGGAGCGGACCTTGTAGTAATCGCCAGCTGTGGGATCGATATGCACAAAGAGGTAATTGGGGAAAAGCACCCGCTCGGCGGTCTGACGCCGGCCGCGCTGGATGTCGGTAGCCAAAATCCTGGGGAGATAGGTCTCGAATCCCTGATTCATGAGGTTCGCTTTTGCCCGCATTTCCTGCTTTGCACGGCAATACACCAGATACCAACCCAACACTGAACTTCTCCGGACAAATCCTATGTCACAATAGACGAGTAGTTTACTCCCGCTATGTCAACTTTCAATAACGCCAAAGCCTGTTTGCCTAGTTCCTCGCCATCAGTAGAAATGCCCACGCCATGCCGCCCTGCTGCCCGCCATGACTCACAACTCGGCGCGCCGCAGGTTGTGTTTTGCAGGGGGCATGGGTATAAGTGGCCGTCGACCAAAACAATAACTGAACCATCGAAGGACGGGAGTTCATTCATGAGCCAAAACATCCCACAGGGGACCATGCTGGGCCACCCCAAGGGCCTATTCCTGCTCTTTACCACAGAGATGTGGGAGCGCATGAGCTACTACGGTATGCGCGGCATCTTCGTGCTGTACCTGACCACTGTCGCTACCGCGGCCGCCATGGGCTGGGATATGTCCTATTTCGGCATAGACCCCAAAATGCCGGGCGCTGAGGAAGCCTACCAGAATGCGCTGAGCTCCAATGCCCTTTCATACCTGGGCACCTATGCCTTCCTGGTTTACGTCACTCCGGTCTTTGGCGGCTGGTTTGCCGACAACGTCGCCGGCCAACGCAAATCCATCATCCTTGGCGGTGTCATCATGGCCCTCGGCCAGTTTGCCCTGGGTACTCCTCACAGCCTCATCCCTGGCATGGAGCATGAGTTCCTGATGCTGGGCCTGGCGCTGCTGATCATCGGCAACGGCTTCTTCAAGCCCAACATCTCCACCATGGTCGGTGACCTTTACAAGGAAGGGGATCATCGCCGCGACGGTGCCTTCACCATCTTCTACATGGGTATCAACCTGGGCTCTATCCTGGGCTACTTTGTGGTCGGTTCCATCGGTGAAAAGATCGACTACCAGTACGGCTTTATCACAGCCGGTATTGGCCTGCTTATCGGTGTCGTCCTGCAACTGGCCCTTTCCAACAAGTACCTGGGCAGCATCGGCACCGTGCCCTCAGCGAAGATGTCTTCCGGCAACGATGCCGTGACTGCCAACAAGAAGCCCCTGACCCATGAGGAGCGTGACCGTATCAAGGTGATACTGATCATGAGCTTCTTCACCATCATCTTCTGGGCCGGCTTCGAGCAAGCCGCAGGCTCCATGAACCTCTTCGCCAAGTACAAGACCGATCTGGTGTTCTTCGGCTGGGAGATGCCCGCCAGTTGGCTGCAGTCTGTGAACCCCCTGTTCATCCTGATACTGGCCCCTATCTTCGCCAGCACCTGGATCCGCATGGGTGAAAAGGAGCCCGACTCCCCCCGCAAGTTTGCCTTGGGCATGTTGTTCCTGGGGCTGGGCTTTATCAGCATGGTCGGCGCCGCCCTGCAGATC